>DASWGQ010000270.1:0-3667 GCA_036393595.1 Myxococcales bacterium
GCCATCGCGAGCTCCAGCGCCGGAGTCGCGTTCGCGCTCGGTTACCCGGACGGCCAGCGGATCGCGCGCGCGGAGATGCTCGACATGGTCCGCCGGATGGCGCGGGTGGTTCGGGTGCCGGTCACCGCGGACGTCGAGGCCGGCTACGGCACGACGGCGCAGGCAGCCGCCGAGACGGCGCGGGGAGTCGCCGCCGCCGGCGCGGTCGGAATGAACCTGGAGGACGCGGACGAGGGCCGGCTGCTCCCGCTCGAGGTGCAGGTCGAGCGGGTCCGCGCGGCCCGGGCGGCGGGCGAGTCCGCCGGCGTGCCGCTGGTGATCAACGCGCGCACCGACGTGTTCGGCGCCGAAGAGATTCCCTCCGCGCAGCGCCCGGCCGAAGCGGTGCGCCGCGCCAACGCGTACCTGGCGGCGGGCGCCGACTGCGCCTTCGTGCCCTTCGTGACCGACCGGGACCTCATCGGGCGCCTGGCCCGCGAGATCGAAGGGCCGCTGAACGTGCTTGCGACGCCGGACAGCCCGCCTGTCGCGGAGCTCGAGCGCCTGGGTGTGCGCCGCGTCTCCGTCGGGGGTGGGCTCGCCCGCGCCGCGTACGGCCGGGCGCGGAGGATCGCGGTCGAGATCCAGGAGAACGGGACGTTCGAGTCGCTCCGCGAAGGCACGATCTCCTATGCCGAAATGCAGCGGCTGCTCGGATCGTGAGGCCGCGCGTGACTCCGGAGCGGGTTCAGGTGCTGAGCCTGGGGGAGATGGCGGACGTCGAGCGGCAGCTCGAGCCCACGTTCGAGGTCCATCGGGCAACCGGCGCGGACATCGACGGGCTCGTCGCGCGGCACGGCCCGGCGATCCGCGCCGTGACCACTCGCGGGCGCGACCGTCTCGATGCGGCACTGCTCGCGCGGCTCCCCTCGGTCGAGATCATCGCCAACTTCGGCGTCGGATACGATTCCATCGACCTCGACGCCGCGGCCCGCCGCGGCATCGTCGTCACCAACACCCCCGACGTCCTCAACGACGAGGTAGCGGACTTCGCCGTCGCGCTCCTGCTCGCCACCGTGCGCCGGCTGCCGCAGGCGGACAGGTTCGTGCGTTCGGGGCGGTGGCTGCAGGGGAACTTCCCCCTGGGCCCGACCTTGCGCGACCGGACGGTCGGCCTCGTCGGGATGGGCCGCATCGGCAAGCGCATCGGCCAGCGGCTCTCGGCCTTCGAGGTGCCGATCGTCTACCACTCGCGCACCGCGCGGCCCGACGTGCCCTATCGTCACTATCCGGAGTTGCTGGCGATGGCGAAGGACGTGGACACGCTCCTGGCCATCCTGCCGGGGGGCCCCGCCACCCAGGGCCTGATCGATGCCGCGGTCCTCGCGGCGCTGGGGCCGGACGGCGTCCTGATCAACGTCGCCCGCGGCTCGGTGGTGGACGAGCCGGCGCTCGTCGAGGCGCTGCGCTCGGGGACCATCCTCGCCGCCGGGCTCGACGTGTTCGCGGACGAGCCGCGCGTGCCGCAGCCTCTCCTCGAGATGGACAACGTCGTCCTGCTCCCGCACGTCGGGTCGGCGACGCGCCACACGCGCGGCCTGATGGGCCGTCTGGTGGTCGACAACCTCCTCTCCTGGTTCGCAGGGCGAGGACCCCTCACGCCCGTTCCCGAGACGCCCTGGCCACGCAGGGCGTGAGGCGGTACAAGGGCAGGCCGCTCGGGAGACGGCATGAAGAGAGTCGCTCCGTTCGCACTGGCGCTGGTGGGCTTCGCCACATTCGCTCAGAGCACCGTCCGCGTCCGCGGCACGATCGCCCGCCTGGATGGCGACGTGCTCACCGTGAAGTCGCGGGACGGCAAGGAGGTCCGCGTGCAGCTCGCGCCCGACGCGCAGGTCGCGGTGGCCAAGGCGACCACGCTGGCCGACATCAAGCCCGGCACCTACGTCGGGTCGGCCGCCGTGAAGCGCGCCGACGGGACGCTGGTCGCCAAGGAAGTGCACACGCTCCCGCCGCAGGTCCCTGCCGGACACATTCCCTGGGACCTGGAGCCGGGCTCGACGATGACCAACGCGAACCTCGAGGGAGTCGCGCAAGCGACGGGCGGCCAGGAGATCACCCTTCGATACAAGGATGGGACGCAGAAGATCCTCGTGCCGCCGGGCACTCCGATCGTGACGTTCGTCCAGGGCGACCGGTCGGCGCTCAAGCCGGGCGAGACCATCTTCACCACCGCCCGGGTGGAGGCGGACGGCAAGCTGTCCACGCAGCGCATCCAGGTCAGCAAGGACGGAGTGCGGCCGGCGCACTGACCTGCTGGCGAAGCGCCGGTGGCTCGGGCCGCCGGATAGCCAGGAAGCCGCTGTCCTCTTGTCTGCAGTGGCCATCGGCTTCGCTCCTCCGGCTCAAGGTGGCGCCGCGGCCGCCCGGCGTGCAAGATGCGGGCATGGGTTCGCTGCGCATGCCCGCTCCCGCCGAGGCGCTGCCCGGACGCGAAGAGCAGATGCGCGTCCCTCCGCGGCACACCGTCCTCCGCACTCCGTTGTCGCCCCCCTTCCCGGAAGGGACCGAGCGCGCCCTCTTCGGCATGGGCTGCTTCTGGGGCGCCGAGCGGAAGTTCTGGGAGCTGGACGGCGCGTACACCACGGCCGTGGGGTACGCGGGCGGCTCGACCAGGAATCCGACCTACCGCGAGGTGTGCTCGGGCCGGACCGGCCATGCCGAAGTCGTGCTGGTCGTGTACGACCCGAAGCGCGTCTCCTACGCCGATCTGCTGCGCACGTTCTGGGAAAGCCATGACCCGACGCAGGGCATGCGCCAGGGCAACGACGAAGGGACCCAGTACCGCTCCGCCATCTACCCCACCACGGATGCGCAGCGGCGAGCAGCCGAGTCCTCACGCGAAGAGTACCAGCGCGCCCTCGCGAAAGCCGGTCATGGCCGGATCACCACCGAGATCTCCGGCGAGCCGCCGTTCTATTACGCCGAGGACTACCACCAGCAGTACCTGGCGAAGAACCCGGGCGGCTACTGCGGGATCGGCGGCACCGGCGTGTCCTGCCCGTCGGGCGTTTCACGCTAGCGGCGCCCGCTCGACGAGCCGCGTTCCAGGCGGGGCAGCTTCGACTCGCCGCTTCTTGACACGACTCTCGCTCCCGACGTACGGCCAACCGCTCGTGGCCGCTGGGGAGTCGGCCAACCGCTCGTGGCCGCTGGGGAGTCGCCCCTGCGCCTGTCTGTCCGCTTTCGTCTGACTCGCCTGGGGGTTTCCGACCGATGACCACGCCTCGCCGCTTCGCGGCCGTCCTCGCGCTCTCGCTCGCACTGTCTACCGCGGCGCTCGCCGCGGACCAGTTCGCGCTCCGCATCCTGTCCAACCGCGCCGACGTCGTCTCCGGCGGCGAGGCTCTCGTCGAGATCGTCCTCCCCGCCGGCGCGCATCCGGACGAGGTTCAAGTCACGCTGGGCGGTCGCGACATCACCTCCGCGTTCGCCGTCCGCACCGACGGGCGGTTGGTCGGACTGGTCGGTGGCCTCGCGCCGGGCGCGAACGATCTGTTCGCCCGCATCGTGACCTCGGCCGGGACCTCGGCCCGCCTCACCATCACGAACCACCCCGTCGGCGGCCCGGTCTTCTCCGGCGCGCAGCTGCAGCCCTGGATCTGCGCGTATCCGCAGGTCACGTCGG
>DASWGQ010000271.1:0-13412 GCA_036393595.1 Myxococcales bacterium
GTGGAGAAGAGCTGGTCGGCGCGCAGCGGGCCTTCGCGCTCCTCGCCGGTGAAGACGTCCACGAAGCGTCTGGTGACCGGGACCACGGTGCCCTCGAACTTCTCGGGGCGCAGGCGGGCGCCGTCGAGCAGCCCGGCGACCAGGCGCGGGACCACCACCACCGCCGTCCGTCCCTGCGCGGCGCGGGAAAACGCGACCAGGTTGTCGGCCCGGGGGCCGGTCGGCTCCAGCGGCTGGTAGTCGCCGCCCCCGAACAGGTCGGGGTCCTCGCGGCGCGCGTGGAGGGCGGCGTGGGTGAGGAACAGCTTGATGCGGCCGTCTTGCCAGTTCTGGTACAGCTCGCGCGCGAGCGCGGCGCGCGGCCAGTCGTCGGCGGCGATCTCGCGCAGCATTCGGCGCCGCGCCTCGAAGTCCACGGGCCGGCGGTTGTCCGGGTCGACCAGCGAGAAGTCCCACAGCTCGGTTCCCTGGTAGAGGTCGGGCACGCCGGGCGAGGCGATCTTCAGCACCACCTGCGCCAGCGAGTCGTGCATGCCGATCTCGGCGACCTGCCGCTGAAATCTCAAGAAGCTCTTCCAGAAGCCGTGCTTCGGAGGGAGCGCGAGCGCGTCGCGCACGAAGCCCGTCACCGCCTCTTCCCAGCTCTTGTTGTCCTGGATCCAGCTGGTGTTGACCTTCCCCTCCTTGATCGCCTTCACCATGTACTGCTGCAGCCGGCGCGAGAGCTGCTCCATCTCCTCGCGCGCCGGGAGCTGCGGCTGCGTCCCGGGCGGCTGGTTGGGCCAGACTCCGACCAGCGTCTGGAAGAAGAGCATCAGCTCGTTGCGGTCCGGCGCCTTGCGGCCGTCCACCTCGCGGAGCAGCGGCTCGAGGCGCCGCGTCCAGGAGGACAGCGCCGCCGCCCAGTTCCGGGGCACCTCGCTGAGCGCGTCGATGCGCGTGCGCGTGTCCTCGCCGCGCTTGGTGTCGTGGGTGGCGGTGGCGAGCAGCGTGCGCGGCCAGCTCCTGGCGCGGAGCTGGTTCCAGGCGTGGAACTGCTGGGGCGTGACGCCGAACTGGCGCGGCTCGCCGCCCACCTCGTTGAGCGAGAGCAGCCGGTTGTAGACGTAGAAGGCGGTGTCTTCGAGCCCCTTCGCCATCACCGGCCCGAGCATCTGCTGCAGCTTGATGACGAACGCGAGCTGCGCCGGCCGCTCCTCGGGCGCCACGTAGGCGGCGAACTTCTGCAGGAGGATGTCGGCGATGAAGTCGTAGATGGACTCGTTCTCGACGGGGTTCTTGCGCTTGGCGGAGGCGGCCGCCTGCAGGATGTACCGGCGGTCGCGCTCGTCGACCACCCCGTCGCCGGAGATGTACGTGCGGTACACGGGGAAGGAGGCGATCACCTCGATCAGCGCCGCGCGCAGCGAGTACAGGGTGAAATCGCGCGTCCAGCGGTTCGCTTCCGAGATCCGGTTCAGCTGCCGGGCGAGCAGGTTCATCTCGGCGGCCATCGCCGTGTACAGGACCAGCTTCTTCTTCTGGTAGACCAGCTCGTCGAAATCGGTGCGACCGCCGATGTAGCGGGTGTAGATGCGGTCCATCAGGTCACGGGCGGCGGGATCGACGAACAGGCCGTTCACCTGGTTGAGGAAGTCGTAGCCGGTGGTGCCGCGCACCGCCCAGCTCTCCGGCAGCTTCTCCGTCCCGCCGAGGATCTTCTCCGCCACCACGAACATGGGGCTGAAGAACGGCGAGGCGGGCCCGCGCTTGCGCAGGTCGAGCGCCATCTGCTCGCGCACGGCGGGCTCCAGCTCGTCCCACTTCTCTCCCCGCCGCTCCGCGATGGCCTGGGCGCGCTGCAGGATGTGCGCCTCCTGCAGCAGGCGGAAGTAGCGGGACGGGTAGGCGAGCCCGTCGGGGTGGTCGACGCGGAACCCGGTCACCTTGCCTTCGGCGAGCAGGCGCAGCGGCAGCCGGTGGGCCTCCTCGAAGACCACCGGGTCCTCCACCCGGATCGCGGCCAGCGAGTTGATGTCGAAGAAGCGCCGGTAATTGATCTCCTCCGACGAGACGCGCCAGTGGGCCAGCCGGTAGACCTGGGCCGCGAGCAGCCGGTCGAGCAAGTCGAAGCTGCGCGGCTCGCCCGGCTTGCCGTTGAAGATCGAGACGTTCTCCTCCAGGTGCTCGCGGATGCGCGGGTCGGTCGCGCACAGCGCCGCCACGCGGCGCTTGACGATCTCCTTCTCGCGCCTGCGCTCCTCGCGCTTCTCCGGATCCTGCTCGTGGCGCGAGGGCAGGTTCGAGACCGCCGTGACGATGCTCTTCAGCTCGTCGAGCGAGGGGTAGCCCTCCGGGAGCTTGTGCTGCAGCTCGTCGAGCCGCCAGCCGAGCACCTGCCCGTACGAGCGCGGCGACACCGGGAAGAGGTGATCGTAGTACCGAACCTGGAAGGCGCCGTTCACGAGCTGGAGCTTCAGCTCGCCGCGCTCGAGCACCGCGCCGTAGCGGTCGCCCAGAATCGGGATGAGGACCTTGTCGGCCAGCTCCTCCTTGACCGGGTGCCACTCCACGTCGAAGAAGCGCGCGGCCCGCGCCGATGGCCCGTTCTCGAGCAGGTCGAGCCAGAGCGTGTTCCCGCTCCCGATCCCCATGTGGTTGGGGACGATGTCCAGCACGTACCCCAGGCCGTGCTCGCGCGCGGCTGCGGACATCGCGGCCAGGTCCTGCGGGGTCCCGAGCTCCGGGTTGAGCTGCTGGTGGTCCTGCACGTCGTAGCCGTGCATCGAGCCGGGCGCGGCCTTCATCACCGGCGAGGTGTAGATGTGCGAGAGGCCCAGCTCCGCGAGATACGGCGCCAAGTCCGCCGCGTCGCGGAAGCGGAAGCCCTTGTGCAGCTGCAGCCGGTAGGTCGCGAGCGGCTGGGGAACGGCCGCCAGCTCGGCCGCCACCTCGTCGAGCACACGGCGGGCCCGTTCCTCCGCTGCCGCGGGACCGAGCTCCCGTTCCTGGCGCACGCGCGCCTCCCCGGGAGTCGCTGTGATCTAGCGCACTCTCCCGTACCGCTCGGCAAGATGCGTCAGGAGCCGCGCCGCGGCTACCGGCTCCGGAGCGGTGTCCATCTCTCCCAGGCGCCAGGGCAGCCTCCACGTCCAGTTGTGGCGGCCGACCGTGCCCGGCGTGTTGAGGCGATCGCGCCGGCCGAGCGCATCGGTGATCGGCGTGAGGATGGCGTCGGACGCGGCGGAGTAGAGGAGCTCGAGCAAGGCGTTCCTGGTGGCCTCGGTGTAGTGGCGTGGATCGCCGCGCAGGTCGCGCAGGAACGGCTGCTTGAGCTGCTCCCGGCGCTCGTGCTCGGGCAGGCCCTCCCACCAGGCGTACAGCGATTCCGTGTCGTGCGTCCCGGTCACCGCCAGCGAGATCTCGGGGAACTTGCTCACGTCGCGCGGGACCCCGTCGTCCACTTCCCAGCGCAGCACCTTGGTGCCCGGGATGCCGACGTCCGCGAGGGACTGCCGCACGAAGTCCGGGACCGTGCCGAGGTCCTCCGCGATGACCTCCGCCTTCTCCCCGAGGAGGCCCAGGATCCGCTCGCCCTGCTCCTTCTGCTCCGGCTCCTCGGCCGGGACGAAGAAGGGCGGCGACTTGTCGATGGGCCGCGCGTAGGTGCGGTACAAGCCGACCACGTGATCGACGCGGAAGGCGTCGTACAGCTCGGCGGCGCGCATGGCGCGCACGTTCAACCAGGGGTCGCCCGCGTCGCGCATCTCGTTCCAGTGCGGGACCGGCAGCCCCCAGTCCTGGCCGTCGGCGCTGTAGGCGTCGGGCGGCACGCCGACGGTGGCGTCGAAGCGGAAGAGGTGCTGCAGGCCCCACACGTCGGCCGAGTCCTCCGCCACCATGAACGGCAGGTCGCCGAGCATCTTCACTCCCAGCGAATTCGCCTCCGCTCGCCCGCGGCGGAACGTAGAGTCGGCGATCCACTGCGCGTAGCTCAGCCCGGCGATGGCGTCGCGCAGCTCCTCCCTCGCGCGCGCCAGCGCCTGCGGCTCGCGGTCGCGCAGCGGCGGCTCCCAGTCGCGCCAGCTCTTCAGGCGCTGGTCGTGCAGCGCTCGGTACAGCGCCCAGTCTGGCAGCCACTCCCGGTGCTCCTCCTGGAAGGTGGCGAACTCGCGCGCGCGCGCCGAGCCGCTCCGCAGCTCGCGGTCGCGGAAACGCTCCCACGCGCGCCGCAGCGCGGACTGCTTTGCCGAGCGGACCGCCTCGAAATCGACGCGCTCGTCGCGGCGATCCGCGTCCAGCTTGCGCTTCTCGTCGTCGGTGAGCCGGCCATCCAGCTCCTCGACCGAGTCCAGATCGATGTAGACGGACTCCAGCGCGCAGGAGCTGGACGCGGCGTACGGGCTGTCCTGCCCGGGCGACACCTCGTTCAGCGGCAGGAGCTGCCACATCGTCGAGCCGCCCTGGCGCAGCCAGCGCGCCACCGCCCCGGCGTCGGCGTAGCTCCCCAGCCCGCCGCGCGGTCCGCGGACGCTGGAGAGGGGCAGGAGCAGTCCCGCGCGCCGCCCGAGGTTGAAGCGATGTCCCAAATCGTGCTCCGACTGCGAGCCCCCGTTGTAGCCACGCCGGGACGGGACGGCCACTCCCTATCGCGTATCGGTGCGTTAGTGGATACGTGGTAAAGCCAACACCCATGCCGAAGCGGGCCACGACCGACCACGGGGAGATCATCCATTTCGCCGGGCGCCACCGGCTGTTCCCCGTGGTACGCAAGGACGACCCCGCCGCGATCCGCCTGGCCTCGCGCGAGGACGTGACTGCGGACGAGGTGCGGGTCGGCTGGCCGGCCTACTTCCGGCCGTTCATCGACCGCCGCCTCGTCTTCGTGTACGACGAGACGGGCGGCCAGGCGGTGACCCGCGCCGAGGCGGATGCCCTGCAGGCGGCCCATCCTTTGGGCCCGGCTGGCGAGGCTTCTGCTTCGGCGACCTAGACCTGGCCTCGACGTCGTCCTCGGTGAGCCATGACCCGCTGCGCGGAAGCGAGGCGGGCTCCAGCGTGATGCGGCGCCGCACCGGGTCGCTCTCCACCACCCGCACGCGCAGCTCGTCGCCGACCCCGTAGCTACGGCCGCTGGTCCCGGCGCGGAGCCGGTGGTGCTCCTCGTCCAGCTCCACGTTCTCGCCCAGCTTCTCCTTGGGGATGAGGCCCTCGACGTACACGTCCTTCAGCTCGCAAAAGAGGCCGAAGTCGGTCACGCCGGCCACCACGGCGCCGTACTCCTCGCCCACCTTGTCCATCATGAACAGGGCGGCGAAGTAGGCGTCGATGTCGCGCTCGGCCTTCATCGCGGCGCGCTCGCGCTCGGAGCACTGCGCGGCGATCCCGGCGAGGTACTCCTCCTGCTCCTTGCGCTCGGCCTCGCGCATCGGCCGGCCCCCGCGCGCCCAGTGCTCCTTGAGCAGCCGGTGCACCATCAGATCCGGGTACCTCCGGATCGGCGAGGTGAAGTGGAGGTACATCGGCGCGGCCAGACCGAAGTGCCCGATGTTGTCGGGGCTGTATTGCGCCTGCATCATCGCGCGGAGCAGCAGCGAGTTGAGCGCCTTCTGCTGCGGCTTGCCCTCGAGGAGCCCGAGCAGCTCGTTCAGGGCCGCCGGCGTCAGCTCGGCCGGCAGCTCGAATCCGTGCAGCCGCGCAAGCTGCGCGAACGCGTCCAGCTTCTCCTCGTCGGGCTCATCGTGGATCCGGTACACGGTGGGCAGCCCGCGCGCGTCGAAGAAGCGGGCCACGCCTTCGTTGGCGGCCAGCATGAGCTCCTCGATCAGCCGGTGCGCGTCGTTGCGCGGGCGGCGGACGATCTCCTTCACCGAGCCGTCGTCGGCCAGGACCATCTTCGCCTCGGGGAGGTCGAAGTCGATCGATCCCCGCTCGCGCCGCCGCGCGGTGAGCTTCTTCGCGAGCTCATGCGCGACGCGCAGATCGTCGAGCAGGGGCCGCACGTCCGCCTGGGGCTCTCCCTCGAGCGCCTCGGCGACCTTGGTGTAGGTGAGCCGCGCGTGGCTGCGCATCACGCCTTCGTAGATCTCGGACTGCAGCGGCCGCCCCTCGGAGTCGAGCGCCAGGTCGCAGACCATGCAGAGGCGGTCGACGTCGGGGTTGAGCGAGCAGATGCCGTTCGAGAGCCGCTCCGGCAGCATGGGCAGCACCATGCTGGGGAAGTAGACGCTGGTGCCGCGGCGCAGCGCCTCGCGATCCAGGGCGCCCCCGGGCTTCACGTAGTGGGCGACGTCGGCGATGGCCACCACCAGCCGGTACCCGCCCTCGCCCACGCGCGACACGTGCACCGCGTCATCGAAGTCGCGCGCGTCCTCGCCGTCGATGGTGACCAGCGGCAACTCCCGCAGGTCGCGCCGGCCGGCGGTGTCCTCGGAACGGACGTGGTCGGGGATGCCCTCGGCGGCGAGCAGCGTGGCGGGGTCGAGCTCGTCCGAGAAGCCTTCCGCGTAGGCCGTGGCGAGGATCTCCACCCGCGGATCGCCCGGCTTTCCCAGAACGCCGACGACGTCGCCGCGCAGCGGACCTCCGTGTTCCCGCTCGAGCTTGACCTTGACCAGCTCGCCGTCCCGCGCGCGCGGATCGCGAGGCACCGGGATGGGATCGGTGAAGGCCCGGTCGTGCGGCTCCACCCAGGTCGCCTTCCCTTGCGCGCGATACACGCCGATGACGAACTGGCGGCGGCGCTCGACGATCTCCACCACCTCGCCGACGAAGCGGCCGTCGCGGCCGCGCTCGACCGAGACCCTCACCACGTCGCCGTCGAGCGCGCCGCGGTTGCGGCGAGGCGGGATGAACACGTCGTCCTGCCGGCCCGATCCGCCCTGCAAGGGGCTGACGAACCCGTACCCCTCGGGCTTGAGGTGGAGGATGCCGGTCACGGTGCGGCTGGCGGTCGGCGGCTGGCCGCCGGCGGAACCGCTCGCCGGGTGCGGCTTCTTGGGCCGCGCCGCCGCCTGCTCGCGCGTCGCGTTCTTGCCGTCTCGACCGTCGCCGCGCCGCGCCCGCTGCGAGCCGTTGCCACCCTGGCGGTCCGGCGTCGGTCGGAAACGGTACCGGTGCCCGTCGAAGGTGGCCTGGCCCTGGCCGAGGAGCTGCTGCAGGGCCCGCCGCAGCGGCTGCCGTGCGGCCTGGCCCAGGTGGAGCTGGCCCGCCAGCTGCTTCAGCGTGAGTCCGTGGCCGTGCGCATCGCGCAAGGCGGCGGACACCGCGTCGATCTGGACTTGCATGGGGGGAACCTAGTTCTTTTCGCCGCCGCCGTCGCCAGGCGGGCGGTAGCCGGGCACGTTCTTGGCCAGGAAGACTTGCAGCGAGATCTTCAGCTCCGCGGGCATCTCCCGCGCCAGCTTGTGCCTGCAAAGGGCGCGCGTCGCCTTGTAGGTGCGCACGAAAGTGATGCATGGCGGGCAGAGCGAAAGATGCGCTTCCAGCGCCTCCGCGCGCTCCGGCGGGAGCGACCCATCGATGTACTCACCGAGGAGCTCGACGCAAGCGGCGCAGTGCTCGAGGGGATTGGCCAACGTTTTCCGTCCTGCGGGTGGGTGGAAGTATGGACGCTACCGCAACCGGGCCACGTGGGAAAGATGCTCCTGCCTGGACGCCGATTCGATCATTCTCCGAAGAACTCGCCAAGCTTTTCGCGCAGCGCGAGCCGGGCCCGGTGCAGCCGGCTCTTGACCGCGGGCACGGTCAGGTCGAGGGCGTCCGCGATCTCCTCGTTGGAGAGCCCGTCCACGTCCTTCAGCAGGAACACCGTTCGATAGTCCTCGGGCAGGCCGGCGACCGCCTGGTCGATCGCGCTGCCCAGCTCACGGTCCATCATCTTCTCGTCGGCGCGTTGGGACCAGTCGCTGAGGGGCGCCGGGTCCAGATGGCCTTCCGCAGAGAATCTCGGTCCTTGGAGCTCCAACGGTTGGTCCGTCAGGGCGTCCGGCGCCCGGCGCTTCCGGCGCAGGCGCATCAGCGCGCTGTTCGCCGCGATGCGGTACAGCCAGCTGGAGAACTGCGCCTCTCCGCGGAAGTTGGGCAGCTTCTGGTAGGCGTTGAGGAAAGCCTCCTGCAGCACTTCCTGGGCGTCGGCCTCGCTGCCCGTCATGCGCAGGGCGAGCCGGTACAGCTGGCGCTGGTGCCGTGCGACCAGCTCCGCGAACGCGCTCGAGTCGCCGTTCTGCGCCTTCCGGACGAGCTCGACGTCCGGGACCTGTCCCGGCTGCTCCGCTTCCCGCTGCTCCGCGGGGGCGGTCCGTGTAGGCGTATCGGCCATGAAAGGGGCGGACCCTAGAGCAGCGCGAGTAGGGGGTCAAGCCCGGTACCGTGTCGCGAACAGGACGTTCTCAGGGGAAGATCTTGCCGGGGTTGAGCAGGTCGTCCGGGTCGAATGCTCGCTTCAAGCGCTTCTGCAGCGCGACCACCGCCTCGCCCTGCTCCTTGCGGAGGAAGCGGCGCTTGGCCATCCCCACGCCGTGCTCCCCGGTGATGGTGCCGCCCAGCCGGACGGCGGTCTCGATCACCTCGTCGATGGCGGCCTCGCCCCTCGCGCGCTCGTCGGCGCTGCGGAAGAGGAAATTTACGTGCAGGTTGCCGTCGCCGGCGTGGCCGTAGGCGGCGGTGGGGAACCCGTGCTTCTCGCCGATGCGGCGGACGGCGCGGATCATCTCCAGCAGCTGACCGCGGGGCACGGCGACGTCCTCGCTGATCTTGAACGGCCGGATGTCGGTCAGCGCGATCCCGGTCATGCGCCGCGTCTCCCACAGCTTGCGGCGCTGCGCCTCGTCCTGGGCCGCGAGCACCTCCAGGGCCCCGTGCGCGGCGCACAGCTCGCCCGACCGCGCCAGCTCCTCGGTCACGCCCTCGCCGTGGCCGTCGTGCTCGATCAAGAGCGCGCCGCCGACCCCCTCCGGGAACTTGAAGGGCGCCCTCGGGGCCAGCGCACGCATGGTGGGACCATCGAACAGCTCGCACGCCCGAGGCAGGAGGCCGGCGTCGAAGATGGCCTGCACCGCGCCGGCCGCCGCGTCCTCGTCGGGGAACAAGGCGAGAAGCGTCTCGACCCGCCGCGGGAGCGGGATGAGCTTCAGCGTCGCCTCGGTGATCACCGCCAGCGTCCCCTCGCTGCCGACCAGGAGGTGGGTCAGATCGTACCCCGCGACTCCCTTCCAGCTCCGGTGGCCCGTGCGAACCACGGTACCGTCTGCCAGCACCGCCTGCAGCGCCAGCACGTAGTTGGAGGTCACGCCGTACTTCAGCGCCCGCGGACCTCCCGCGTTGTGCGCGAGGTTCCCGCCGATGCTGCACATCGCCTGCGAGTTCGGATCGGGCGGATAGAAGAGGCTCTGCTCCTCGACCGCGTGCTGCAGCTTCTCGAGCACCACGCCGGGCTGCACCACGCACACCATGTCGGCGCGCGAGACCTCGAGGATGCGGTCCAGCTTCTCCAGCGAGAGCACGATGCCGCCGCGCTCCGCCAGCGCCCCGCCGCTCTTGCCGGTGCCGGCGCCGCGCGGCACCACGGGCAGCCGCTTCTCGCGCGCGTACTTCAGCACCGCCACCACGTCGTCCACCTGGCGAGCCAGCACCACCGCCTGCGGCGGATAGCTCCCCAGGCCGCTCTCGTCGCGCTCGTACGGCGCCGCGCGCTCTCCCTCGGGGATCACGGTCGCGCCGGGGAGCAGCGCGGACAGCTCGGCGACCAGGCTCACCCGAACACCTCCACCGCGCTGCCGGTCATGGCGAAGGGCGCCTCGGCGGCGAGGAAGCGGACCACCTGCGCGACCTCGCGGGGCTGGACCTCCGGCGGGAACGAGGTCTTCTTCAGCATTTCGGTGTCCACGCTCCCCGGCAGCACGACGGCGCAGAAGACGCCCTGCTCGCGGCCCTCCTCCGCGAGCGACTTGACGAAGCCCGTGAGGCCCCACTTGCTCGCGTTGTACGCCGCCGCCTGGGGCGTGCCCAGCGTCCCGGAGATGGAGCCCACCGCCACGATGCGCCCGCGCGTCCGGCGCAGCGCCGGCCAGGCCGCCTTGGCGCAGAGGAATGCGCCCTTGAGGTTCACGCCCAGCACGCGGTCCCATTGCGCCTCGGTGAACTCCTCGATCGGCCCGCGCTCGAGCACCCCCGCGTTCAACACCAGCACGTCCGGCGGGCCGAGGTGGCGCTCGACCTCCCGGAAGAACCGCGCCACGTCCGCGGAGCTCGAGACGTCGCACTTCTGGCTGAAGACGCCCGGGGGGACCTCGGGCGCCGCCTGCGAGGCGCAGACGGCGACGCGCGCCCCGGCCGACCCCAGCACCTCGGCACAGGCCCGGCCGATGCCGCGAGAGGCGCCGGTCACCACGCAGACCTTGCCCTTCAGGTCCATCCAGCACGCATCTCATAACGTGCGCGCTCTGAAAAGCGTAGCGCCACCCTCTCATGCGGAACCAGTTCCAGGCTCGCGCGCGCCAGCCGACTTCGAGATGGCACAGGTCGTGGATTCCGCGTCCGAGGACTCTACAGGTACTTCGGCAAGAAGAGCGACCTCTACGCCGAAGCGATCGCCCTCTCGTTGGGAGAACCCCCCGCCTCGCGCTGGCAGGGAGTGAGCGTCGACTTCGCCGCCGCCGACGCCGCCCGGCAGGTGATCCGCGCGTACCTCTCGAGGCAGCACTTCGACGACATCGACCGGAGTTGCCCCCTCGTCGCGGTCCCCAGCGACGTAGCGCGCGGCGACCCGACCGTGAAACGCGTCTTCGAAGAGGTGTTCAAAGCCATGGTCGACCTCTTCCGGAAGGGGCTCCGGCGGAATGACGCAGACGGCCGGCGCCGCGCGCTGGCGATGGCGGGAATTTGCGTGGGCGGCATGGTGGTCGCGCGCGCGCTCGCCGACGGCGACTTTGCCGATTCCCTGCGCGAGGCCTCGATGACCTTCGCGCTTCGCCTGGGGGGCTGGTCGGGAGCGCCCAGTCGCGGCCCGGCCCGGCGCGGAACCGGACGGCACTGATCCGGAGCTCGTGCCTGCCCGTGCGGAACCAGGTGTTCGGCGGGCAGGGACCCGAGCTACAGACCGTCTGCGACCACGGGTCGCCTGTTCTTTGGCGCGTGTTTCGTCGCTGCGGCGAGGGCGCGGTCACGAGCGAACCGCACGCCGCGCGTAGCTCGACCTCTATCTTGCGCGCGACTTCTTCCTCGCCGGCGAGGTGAAGCGCCGCCTGTTCATCGCGGGGACGCAGGGCGAGGCGCACGGGCTGGTCGTCGCCGAGGACAAGCAGACCTCTCTGCTGGTCGGGATGGGGTTCTACTTCTTCTGAGCGAGCGCGCCATGAGCAAACCCTCCACGAGCAGGTCCGTGGAGGGTTTCCGCCGTGCTCATTCCCATCACGTACGCCTGAGGTCACGCGTCGTCGCTGTCCCGCCCATCCTCCTCCTCCGCATCTTCCTCCTCCGAAGCGCCGAGCAGATAGCGCCAGGCACCGAGCAGTTTTGGCGTGCTGCCGTCGGCGGCTAGCGGGGTGAACGCATCCCTCACGGTACTGCGGTGCGGGTTGCCAGGTCCCGCTCCGCCACACCCGCCGACGCCGCGCGGGAACAGGTCGGTCACGAGGATGCGCGCCTCACCGAACGACGAATCGCTTCGCGGGCCCAGGTCGTCCGTCGTGCAGTACGGACCCTCGGTCCCGACGGCTGCCGCCGGGCCGAATCTGTCGAGGCCGAGCGCGGTCAGGTTGGTCGGGATTCCCGTGGTCCCGGTCGGCGGCCCGGTGACGAAGCGATCCCGGTGGTGATACAGCGCGAAATGCCTCGATGCCGGCGTTCTGCCGATGTGCACCCAGCTGTCCACCACAGGGGGGGATTGGTTCGGAATGCGGGAATCAGGAGGACCCGACAGCATGACGACGCGGGGCACGCGACGGAGCTGCGCGATCAGCGCAGCGTGACCCGCACCCTGCGAGTGCCCGCCGACGGCGATCCGTGACCAATTCGGTTTGCCGCCCTTGAGGAATCGAGACCAACCCTGGTGCGGGTGGTTGTCGTCGAGGTATTCGAGGAGCTTCGTCAGCCGATAATCGATGCTGTTGGGGACGTTCACCGTGACGTCCTCCGAGCTGTCGACGCCGGTCACGATCTCGAGGCGCATGTTGCCCGAGCAATTCGGGTTCGGGTTCCCCGGGCAAACGCTCTCGATCGCCTTGTCGTTGCGGTACATCAGCCCGATGACATGGTATCCGGCGCGCGCCGCCTCGCTGCTGAAGTCCTGGTAGTCGGCTGGCTTGTTCGTCGTTCCGGGCATGAAGACGAAGAGCTTTCCGTTCCGCCTCCGCCCGGCGGGCAGCCAGACATGATGCTGCGCGTGCTCATTGTCGTTCGGCTTCCAGTCGATCTCCGCGCCTGTCACATCCGGGAAGACCGTCTCGGGGACGAGAGTCGTGAATGGCTCCTGCTGCCGTTCCTGCTCGTCCGACAGCGAGAGCGACCCTTCCGAGGTTGCGGCATCCTGCGGGCTCACACCGCCGCATCCCGCCACAGCGACGGCCGTGGAGAGAACGGCCGCACTCCACGATCGGATGCGTTGCATGTTCTACCTCCCTGAGTGATTGGAGCACGCGATCCGCCTCGCCGGGACGGCGGGGCATCACCGCGGTTGCTCTCACCAGCAAGGGGCGGGCCATCACACCGAAGCCACGCCACCAGTGGAACATCGAGACGCCGCGCTCGCCAGCGGCGCCGTCACGGCGTCACGCGCCGTCACAGTCGACCGTTTCGGCAGCATCCGCGCGGGCGTTCGTGCCGCTACCGCTTCCAACCTCGTCAGCGCCCCACCTGCACCGATGCCTCCGGGTTGTCGTTTCGTCCCGCGCTACCGCTTCCAACTCCTCGTCACCGCTCCGCCTGCACACATGCCTCGGGTTTGAAATGTCACCCATGTGTCCGGGTCCGAACCCTTTCATCTGCACCCAAGCCTTGATCCCGATACCCTTCTCCTCGTCTATGGCTCCCCTCCCTGCGCGGCCGGTGCATGGCACGGCCGCGGGCAGGTCTGCTACGCTTCGTGAGGGCAGGAAGGAAGCGTCGAGTTGGCAGAACGCCTCTTATCGGCTCTATGGCCTCGGTCCTATCGCCTGGGCTCGGCGTTCATGGTGAAGCAGCTGCGAGCCAAGCCGTCGCTTCAAGCGGAAAGCAAGAGCGGCTCGGTAGACGCTTCGCGATCCCGGCCGAGGAGACAGTGCTATGAGCACGCGACTGAAGATTGCATTCTGGTGCTATCTCGTATCCCTGCTCGGCCCGATCGCGTTCGGGCTGATGTATCTTCTTCGACCGGAGTTCATGCCCTACCATGCCGGCGCTGTCGGAATGTCGTGGGCTGAGGTGCCTCGCCCTTTTCAGGTCCTCATCCTCGGGCT
>DASWGQ010000272.1:0-6413 GCA_036393595.1 Myxococcales bacterium
GCACCAGACGGGCCCATGCCTCGCGCTGCAGCGCCTGGTCCGGGTGCGAGGCGGCGGTGTCGGGCAGCTCATCGAGCTCGTCGTCCCGCACCGAAGGGGGCCGCCGCGAGCGCGCTTTGAGGTAGTTCATGCATTCGCTCCTCGTGATCGAATACAGCCAGGTCGACACCTTCGACTCGCCGCGAAACGACTCCAGGTGGCGGCAGGCCTTGGTGAAGATCGCCTGCGCCAGGTCGTAGGCTTCCTCGCGGTCGCGGGCGAATCGCAGGCACCAGCCGACGACCTTCGGGTAGTGCCGCCGGAAGAGCTCCTGGACCCAGATCCTCGCCTCCTCCCGGCCTTTCGCGGCCAGGTAGTTGGCGAGCAGATCGGTGTCAGACAGCGCGTCCAGGCACCTCTCCCGTCCGCATCGCGCCCGCGGCCGGCCAGTTCCGGCCGCGAGGCTCGTGCGTGAACCGAGACACCCGGGCGTCGGCTGGCGGAACACTTTTCTTCAAGCGACGGCCCGGAGCGCGGCAGGGGGAAAGCCACGCGCACCGGGCGCCCCGGCGGGCCGGCCTTGCTTCTACCGGTGCGCGTCCTCGGGTACGCACTGCAGGCTGGCCAGATCGCACTTGAAGTCCTTCGGGCAGCCGCCGCACGGGTCGTCGTCGCTCTGCCTCGGACGCGCGAGTTGCAGCAGCATGCCGAGCGCCACGAGCGAGACGAAGCCGATGATCGTCTTCTTCATTGGTTCCTCCAGGGGGAGTGGAACTGCGCCTTGTGGCTCGCGCCTTCGCGCTGACCGCTTCACCTGAGACAGCGGCGCGGGCGGGGCGGAACAGCACGGTCCTGGCGGCCCGGCGAGGAGATCCGCGTTTGGTCCTGCATTCAGCTCGGCTGGCCGCTTGCAATTCGGGCTACGTGCGTTTGCGCAGTCGCCTGCCCCTCGACCTCGCGCTCGAGAGCGTTCGGCGCTAGAGGAGGTGCGTGAGCTACAAGGTCGCGCTCGTCGACGATCACCGCCTCTTCCGCGAGGGGCTCCGGGCGCTGCTCGCCACGCAGCCGGATCTCGAGGTCGTCGGCGAGGCCGCCGAGCCCGGCGAGGCTTGCGCGCTGGTCGATGCGGAGGATCCGGACCTGGTCGTCGTCGACGTCCTGCTCGGGGCGTCCTCGGGCGTATCGCTCGCGCGCGAGCTGCTCCGCCGATCGCCGCGGCGGCGGCTCTTGATGCTCAGCATGCTCCTCGACGAGGAGCACGCCGCCGAGGCGCTGGAGGTCGGCGCGCTCGGTTATGCGGGGAAGGCGCAGTCACTCGACGAGGTTCTGGACGCCATCCGCACCGTGGCCGCGGGCCGGGTCTACGTCCCCTCCGTGCTCTCGCGCTTCGTGGTGCAGGACTACCTGCGGCTGCGCCGCGGGGAGGGGCGGGCGGATTCGCCGCTGGGCCGGCTCACCCGCCGCGAGCGCGAGGTGTTCGACCTGATCGTGACCGGTGGGACGACCGCCCACATCGCCGGCCAGCTCTCGATCAGCCACCGCACCGTAGAGACGCACCGCAGCCGCATCCTGCACAAGCTGAAGGCGCGCTCGGCGGCCGATCTGGTGCGCCTCGCCGCCCGGCTGAAGCTGCTGCCGCTGTCCTCGAACTGAACGCAGGCGTCCTGGACAAACGTCCGAAAGCGGACTCTGTTTCAACCGTTCCTTACGTGCTTCCACGTATGACGGGCCTCACACTGTACCGCACGTTGCCGATAACGGCGTAGGCGCTACTCGCATGACGCTCAAGCTCGCCCTCGTCGATGATCACCGCCTCTTCCGAGAGGGGATGCGGGCACTGCTCTCGACGCAGCCCGATTTCCAGCTCGTGGGAGAAGCGAGCCAGGCACAGGACGCCTACGCGCTCGTCGACGACGTGCAACCGGACGTGCTGCTCCTCGACGTGTCGCTGCCGCTGGCGAGCGGGGTGAGCGTCGCGCGCGAGGTCCTGCGCCGCCAGCCGCACCAGCGCATCCTCGCGCTCAGCATGTTCGCCGACGAGGAGCACGTCGCGCAGGCGCTCGAGGTCGGCGTGCTCGGTTACGCCACCAAGGACCTCTCCGCGGCCGAGCTGTTCGCGGCCATCCGCTCCGTGGGCCAGGGCCAGGCGTACCTCGGCCCCGGCATCTCGCGCGTGCTGCTGGAGGAGTACATGCGCATGCGCCGGACGGGTCGGGGCCCGGACACGCCGCTGCGCGGGCTCACCCAGCGCGAGCGCGAGATCTTCGATCTCGCCGTGCGCGGGCTCTCCAACCAGGACATCGCCTCCCAGCTCTGCATCAGCAAGCGCACGGTCGAGACGCACCGCGGGCGCATCATGCGCAAGCTGCACGTGCACTCCGCGACCGACCTGGTGCGCCTGGCCGCGCGGCACGGCCTGCTGGACGCCTGACCCTCGCGTGACCAGCTTGAGCGTCCAGGAGGAGACATGGACGCGCTTGCCCTTTTGAAGAAGGACCACCAGACGGTGGAGAAGCTGTTCGCCCGGTTCGAGAAGAAGCCGAGCAAGGAGATTGCGGACCGGTTCGTGCGCGAGCTGTCCGTCCACGCCGCCATCGAGGAGCAGCTCTTCTATCCGGCGGTGCGCCAGGCCGCCCGGACGGAGAAGCTCGAGGAGGCCGAGGAGGAGGTGCTCGAAGCGCTGGAGGAGCACCACGTCGCGAAGTGGGTGCTCTCGGAGATCGAGGCCCTCGACGAGGACGACGAGCGGTTCGAGGCGAAGTGCAAGGTGTTGATCGAGAGCGTGCGGCACCACGTGAAGGAGGAGGAGGGGCCGCTGTTCCGCTTCGCGCGCCGCTTGTTCAAGCGCGATCAGCTCGACGAGCTGGGAAAGCTGCTGCAGAAGGCGAAGAAGATCGCGCCGACGCATCCCCACCCCCGCGCCCCGGACGAGCCGCCGGGCAACATGCTGGCCGGCGGGCTGGCGGCCATCCTCGACCGCGGCCGCGACGCGGTGAAAAGCCTGGTCGCCTCCCGGGCCAACGGCAAGCCCCGCTCCGGCCGCCGCCCCCGCGACCTTCACGCCTGACCACCCACTGGAGAGACCAACTGATGAACTGAACGCGGAGGCGCGGAGGCGCGGAGATTCCTTTTTGGAACGCAAACTCCGCGTCTCCGCGCCTCCGCGTTTGATCCTGAAGGCGAGAGCGGTTTCCGTCTCAGGCGCAGCCGCTCAGGGCGCGTTCTGCATCAGCTCGTCGTCCTCCGCTTCCGTGACGTCGTGCACGTGCGGCGGACCGTCGGGGCGGTAGTCGCGCAGGTAGATGCGGATGATGGAGAGGAAGAGCGCCACCGCGATGGGCCCCACCACGATCCCGAGGATGCCGAACGCCTCGACGCCCCCGAAGATGGCGATGAACACCAGGAGGTCATTCATCCGGATCCGCGTGCCGACCAGCTTCGGGCGCAGGATGTAGTCGGCCACGAAGACGATCACCAGGGCGCCCCAGATGAGCAGGCCGATCCCCTCGGCGGGGTGATGGTTCAAGAGCACGAACAGCGCGACGGGCACCCAGACGAGCGCGGTGCCGATGGCCGGCAGGAAGGAGGCGACGCCTGTGAGCGCCGCCCAAACCAGAGGGCTGTCCACTCCGAAGATCCAGTACCCGATGAAGGCCACCGCGCCTTGGTACACCGCGGTGACGCCGGTGCCGAAGAGCATGGCGCGCGTCACGTCGCGGATGTTCCGGACCAGCTCCCAGACCTCGCCGTCAGGGAGCGGGATCACTTCCACGAGCCAGGCGGTCCCTTCTCGGCCCTCGACGAGCAGGTAGTAGCTGGTCAGGGCGGTGAACACGAACACGAAGAGGAGGCTGAAGGTGGCGGTGATGACGGTGGTCACGCTCTTGCCCAGCGCCGCCGCCAGATCGCGGAGCAGGTCGGCCAGGCGGCGCTGGAGGCTCGCCGTGTCCAGTCCGAACCGGCCCAGGAACGCCATCGCCTCGTCGCCCAGGAGGCCGGTCGTGCCGCCGTGCTGGTAGCGGTCGGCGGCGCCGCGGAGCAGCTCGAGCACGCGGGAGCCCACCACGAAGAGGAGGAAGGTGAGCAGGCCGACCATCACCGTCATCACCAGCGCGGTGAGCAGCGCGGCCGCGAGCCCGGGATGGCGGGCGAGGCGCCGGCGCCGCAGCAGCTTCTCCTGCAACGGGTACACGGTGACCGCGATGGTCAGGCCGAGGAAGACGGGGATCCAGACCGGCTCGAGCGTCTGCCAGAACAGGTACGCCGCGAACGCGAACAGCACCAGGAAGGTGCCGTTCTCGAGCTTGGTCCGATCGATCCGCGCCACGGCCTGCACTCTAGGCAGTCCGCCCGGGAAAAGCTCGGCACCGGGAGGGATGCGTCCGCCGGGTGCACCGAAGTGCTCAATCGCTGACGCCAGTCGCCGCCGCCGATAGGGCGGCGCTGCGCATTTCACAGCGCGGACCTCGCGAAGCGTTCTAAGGACTGTGCACGGGCGGAAGCTGGACCACCTCGAAGGCGCTGAACGGGACCGTCTTCAGCTGGTCGAGGTCGTGGTCGTCCCAGCGCGAATCGGTCGCGCCCGAGATAGCCACGAAGCCGTCGCCGGCCTCGTCGACGAGGAACATGCCGTAGCGCTGCAGAGCGGTGAGGATGATTCGCGATGAGCCGGTGAAGCGCGAGAGGTCGAAGTTCTCCTCCGGGAACATCGGACAGCCGGCGAGCGCCGGGCCGGCCGGAGAGGGAGATGGAGATGGAGCAGGCGGTCCCCCGACCGGCGGCGGCTCGGCCGACGGGTCGTCCATTCCGCTGCCGCCGCAGGCGGCGACCGCGAGTAGAAAAGCCAAAAAAAATGTGTCGCATCTGTAAGTTAGACGCGTCTTCTCGATGGGGCGATTCTCGCGACCGCCCGCTCGCCCGTCGGCTATTGAAGAAAAGGATCGCCTCTGCGGCGAAACGAATTTGGTCTCGCGCGGCGGTCAGGCAAGTGAGCGGACGAATCGTACGGTCGCGTCCAGAACCTCGGGTTCGCGGTCCTTGTGAGGGGAGTGGCGGGCGCCGGGGAGGATCAGAGTCTCGGTGGGGCTGGGGAGGCCGCGCTGGATGGCTTCGATCTGGGCCAGCGTGCCGTACTCGTCGGCCGCTCCCTGGACGAGCAGGGCGGGAGCGCGGATCGACGGGAGGCAGCCGGTCAGGTTCCACCCGCGAAAGCCGGGGTGCAGCCACGGCCCGTTCCATCCCCAGAACGCCGCGTCGACGTGCTCGTGCCAGCGGGAGAGGCGCGCGCGCAGGTCGCCGCGCTCGTACGCCTCGCGCGCCTTGGCGATGCTCGCGAGCGACAGCTCCTCGGCGAAGACGTGCGGCGCCTGCAGCACCAGCCCGCGCACCGGCTGCGCGGCGGCGTGGAGGAGGGCGATCGACGCGCCGTCGCTGTGGCCGAAGAGCACCGGCTCGGAGATCCCCGCCGCGCGCAGCACCTCGGCGAGGAGCAGCGCCTCGTCGTGCATGTAGCGCACGGGGCGGGGCAGCGGCGCCGACGCGGACGAGCGCCCGTAGTTGGGCCGGCTGTACGCGAACACCGGAAGGCCGGACGCCTCGGACAGCTTGCTCGGGAAGTCGCGCCACAGATCCAAGGACCCCAGGCCTTCGTGCAGCAGCACGATCGCGCGCCGAGCGGGCTCGCCCTCCCACGCGCTCTCCAGCAGGTGCGGTCCGATGTGCAGGAATACCGGCACCGAAGCGAAGGAGCCGGCCGCTCAGGCCCGCATGCCGGCGGCCGCAGGCGCGGGCGAGGACGCCTCGTCGTCGAGGCGCAGGTGCCGGGTCTCGTGCAGGAAGATGCCGCCGATGACCAGCGTCATCAGCGACACGATGATGGGGTACCAGAGGCCAGCGTAGATGTTGCCCACCTTGGCGACGATGGCCGTTGCCAGGAGCGGCAGCATGCCTCCGAACCATCCGTTGCCGATGTGGTACGGCAAGGACATCGAGGTGTACCGGATGCGGGTCGGGAACAGCTCGACGAGGAACGCCGCGATGGGCCCGTACACCATGGTCACGTAGATTACCATGATGACGAGGATGATCAGCGCGCCGAAGGGGCGGACGAGGAAGCCCGCCGCGTGCGCGCCGAACGCGCCGAGCAGCTGGAAGGTGTAGTTCCCCGGCGGGAAGAAGAGGCTCGCGAAAAAGTTCGCGAGGATGGCGTACAGGTAGAAATCGTACCACTCGAAGACCGTGCCGACCGAAGACGCGATGATGACGCGTCGCTCTTCCGCCGCATCGACGCGGCGCTCGACCGGAGCAACCGAAGCTGCCTCCATGGCACCACTCGTCAGTCCTCCCGAAATTGGCGCGCCCCGTCGGCGCAGCGAGGTGATCTCAATGTTTGCCGCGGCTGGAAAAAATCATGCGGTGCGACAGTACGGGGCGCT
>DASWGQ010000273.1:0-8438 GCA_036393595.1 Myxococcales bacterium
CGTTCGGGTGGTACGCGATCCTCGGCGAGGCGACCACGCTGCTCACCGCGATGGTGATGCTCCCGGCGATGCTGCTCCTCGCGCGCCGCCGCGCCGCCGTGAAAGCATGGCGCCGCCGAATACGGCGGCGGTTACGGGAGCCCCTGCGCGTCGATCGCGCCGAGCAGCTCGGCGGACTCGGTGCCTTTCCAGATCCAGGCGGTGATGCCGGCCGGGAGCGCCGCGGGCTGTGGATCCGCGGAGTAGACCACCACCGGCACCCGAGCGAGCTGGGCGTCCGCGGACCGGGCCGCCAGGAACGCCCGGCCGTCCATCACGGGCATGTCGATGTCGAGGACCACCACGTGGACGCCACCGCGGCGGAGCTGCTCGAGGCCTTCGGCGCCGTTCGCGGCCACGAGGACGCGATAGCCGGCCCGCTCCAGCAGGTGCTGCAGGGAACGCCGCAGCTCGGCGTGGTCGTCCACCACGAGCACCGTGCGCTGGTTGTCGTTGCGCGAACGCACCCTTCCCCCCGTGGACGTGTCTCCTCCCTGGAGCTATCGGTCCCACGCCGCGGTTCCTTGAAACCCACCCCGCACGACCCAGGGCGCCGATTCGCGGTAGCATCGTCACCGGGGGCGGGACATGAGCACCAAGAACGCGAAGGCGATCCTCGAGCGGATGGGCGCGGGCTCCGGCCGCGGCGGCACCGGCGAGGCGCTCGAGTCGGTGAACCCCGCCACGGGCGCGGCGCAGGGCCGGATCCGGGCGGCAACCCGCGCCGAGTACGACGAGCGGGTCGAGTCGGGCCTGCGCAGGTTCGAGGAATGGCGCATGCGCCCGGCGCCCCGGCGGGGCGAGGTGGTCCGCGGGCTGGGCGAGCTGCTCCGGCAGCACAAGGAGCCGCTCGGCGAGCTGGTGTCTCTCGAGACCGGAAAGATCCGCGCGGAGGGCATGGGCGAGGTGCAGGAGATGATCGACATCTGCGAGTTCGCCGTCGGACTCTCGCGCCAGCTGCACGGCCTGACCATCGCCTCCGAGCGGCCTTGCCACAGGCTGATGGAGCAGTGGCACCCGCTCGGACCGGTCGGCATCGTCACCGCGTTCAATTTCCCGGTGGCGGTCTGGTCGTGGAACGCAGCCCTCGCAGCAGTCTGCGGGGACGTTTGCCTGTGGAAACCGTCCCCGCTCACCCCGCTGGGCAGCGTCGCGGTGCAGGCGCTCTGCGATCGCGTGGCGGCCGAGCACGACGCGGCAGGCGTCTTCTCGCTGGTGCCGGGTGGCGCCGAGGCGGGCGGCTGGATGTGCGACGACCCGCGGCTGCCGCTGGTCTCGTTCACCGGATCGATCGCGGTGGGCCGGCAGGTCGCCTCCCGCGTGGCGTCCCGGCTGGGCCGCAGCCTTCTCGAGCTCGGCGGCAACAACGGGGTGATCGTGCTCGAGGGCGCCGACCTGGAGCTGGCGGTGCGCGCGATCACCTTCGGCGCGGTGGGGACCGCCGGCCAGCGATGCACTTCGACCCGGCGGCTCTTCGTCCAGCGCGGCATCGCGCGCCCGCTGCTCGATCGGCTGGTGGCCGCGTACCGCACGGTGAAGATCGGCGATCCGCTCGACGAGGGGGTGCTGATGGGACCGCTCGTCACCCGGGCGGCCGTGGAGCGCTTCGCCGCCGCCGTGGCCGCCGCGCGCGCGCAGGGCGGCGAGGTGCGCTTCGGAGGACGCGTACTCGACCGGTCGGGTAACTTCGTCGAGCCGACGCTGATCGTCGCGCCCCGGCACGACGCCTTCCCCATCGCCTGGGAGGAAACCTTCGCGCCCATCCTCTACGTCTTCGAGGTGACCGACCTCGACGAGGCGCTGCGCGCGAACAACGCGGTGCCGCAGGGACTCTCCAGCGCCCTGTTCACCGACAGCCTGCGCGCCGCGGAGCGGTTCCTCTCCGCGTCGGGTTCCGACTGCGGCATCGCGAACGTCAACGCGGGCACCAGCGGCGCCGAGATCGGCGGCGCCTTCGGCGGAGAGAAGGACACCGGCGGCGGCCGGGAGTCCGGGTCCGACGCGTGGAAGGCGTACATGCGGCGGCAGACCTCGGCCGTGAACTGGGGTCGCGACTTGCCGCTCGCGCAAGGCATCCAGTTCGGATGATCAGCCGCCGCCGTATCCGGCGGCGCTGCGCTTTTCACAACGCGGCGGTCATGGACCATGGTGGCGTCGAGCAGTCCGAGCGCGCGGCGCAGCTCGGCCACTCTCAGCCCACGAGGCGCGCCAGCAACCGGTGGAAATGGTGCACGCCCGCCTCGCGCGACGGCGAGTACCGGCCGCGTTCGTAGAGCCGGGAGCGCACGCCGCGCTGCACCTGCTCGACGACCGCCTCGTCCTCCAGCTCGACGCGGTCGAGCGCGCCGCCCGCTCCGGATCCGCGCCGGGACGGGTCGGCGACCCAGGAGCGGTACACGATCCGGGTCCGGTCGACGGCGGCCGGGACCACCACGTTGATCGACAGCCCCCAGGGATAGAAGTTCAGCATCAGGTTGGGGAAGAGGAAGAAATAGTACGCGGCGATGGAGGAGCCGCTGAACGCGTCGCCTGGAGCGGCGGCCTCGGCGACCTGCACGCTGGACCAGGCGAACAACTCGGTGCGGTACGAGCCGTAGTCGATGGTCTTCGCCAGGTCGGGATGCACGAAGGGGACGTGGAAGCCTTCCAGATAGTTGTCGCAGTACAGCGCCCAGTTCGCCGCCACCTCGTAGACGCGGGAACCGGCGGGATCCAGCGCCATCCGATCGAGGGGGAGGAGGGACATCCGCTCGCGGACGGGCGCGATCAACTCGTCGAACGGGAAGGCGGGATCGATGGCGGCGAACACCAGCGGGCCGAGCCCCCCGAGCTGGATGCGCGGCAGGTCGTCGGCCGGCGAGGGGAAATCGCGGACGCCTTCGAACTCGGGCATGGAGAGGAAACGCCCGTCGAGCGCGAAACGGCGGCCGTGGTACCGGCAGCGCAGCGACTGCGCCACTTCCGGCTTGGTGCAGAGCAGGTTGCCTCGGTGGGTGCAGACGTTCGAGAGGCCGTGGAGCGTTCCGGCGCCGTCGCGCGCGAGCAGCAGCGGCTCGTCCACGCATCCTTCCAGGAACGCGAAGGGAAGGATGGAGCCTGCGCCGGAGACCCGCTCCGCGCCGTCGACGAGCTGCCAGCTGCGCGCGAAGACCTTCTCGCGGATGCGCTCGAACACGGCCGGTTCGCGGTAGAAGGACGCGGGCAGCGTCCGGGCGCGGCGGATGTCCTCGTCGATCATGTCGCGGTACTTTTCCAGGCCACTTCGGTGCACACGAGGCTCGGACGATCGGGTGGGGTGGCCGGCGCCTGCTCGTGCGAACAGGCGCCCAGCCCGCCGGCCAACCCACCCAGCACGACCGTGCGACTCGTGTCCATCGGACAAACCCCCAGCGCACCCCAAGCCGGATCTTGCAGTGGGTGCGTCGTTATGCGTACATCGTAGCGCGTTCTCACCCGGACAAGCTGCGCTCGTTCCAGGCTGCCGAAGGGAGTCTTCATGCGGCGGTTGCGAGTGGCGGTCATCGATCTCGTCACCAAGGGCCCGACCCGCGCGATCTACGCGCGCGCGATGCACGCCAACATGGCGAGC
The DNA here is from genome assembly GCA_036393595.1 of Myxococcales bacterium. Classification (GTDB taxonomy): domain Bacteria; phylum Myxococcota; class Myxococcia; order Myxococcales; family 40CM-4-68-19; genus VBKO01. The sequence goes on from DASWGQ010000273.1 coordinate 3,629, forward strand.
ATCATGCCGCAGGTGATCGCCACCTGGTGCGAGGCCGAGGGCCATGAGGTCAGCTTCGTCTGCTACACCGGGCTCGAAGACCTCTCCGAGCAGCTGCCCGCGCACGTCGACCTCGTGTTCATCGGCTCGTTCACCGAGGCGGCGCTGCTCGCCTATTCGCTCAGCAGCCGCTTCCGTTCGCTGGGCGCGGTCACCGCGCTGGGTGGTCCGCACGCCCGCTGCTACCCGGAGGACTCCGCCAGGCACTTCGACTACGTGCTCGGCTTCACCGACCGTGAGATCATCCGGGACCTGCTCCGCGACTGCTCGCGCCACCGTCCCCGCGGAGTGCACCTCTCGGCTGACAAGCAGCCGCTGCAGCTCCCCGGCGTGCAGGAGCGCTGGAAGTACATCGAGGCGACGCTGCGCAAGGCGCCGGTCCTCAAGATCGTGCCGATGCTCGCGAGCCTGGGGTGCCCGTACACGTGCAGCTTCTGCATCGACTCCACCGTCCCGTACCAGCCCCTCGACCTCGACGTCCTCAAGGAGGACCTCCGGTTCCTGCTGCGTACCGTGAAGCGGCCGCGAGTCGCCTGGCACGACCCCAACTTCGGCGTTCGCTTCGACGAGACGCTCGACGCGATCGAGGAGGCCGCGCCGCCGGACAGCATCGACTTCATCGCGGAAAGCAGCCTCTCGCTCCTCTCCGAGCCGCATCTGCAGCGGCTGCAGCGCAACGGCTTCAAGGCGGTGCTCCCCGGCATCGAGTCCTGGTACGAGCTGGGCAACAAGTCGAAGACCGCCAGCCGCAAGGGCGCCGAGAAGGTGCAGCAGGTCTCCGAGCACGTCCGGCTCATCCTGAAGTACCTGCCCTACGTGCAGACGAACTTCGTGCTCGGGCTCGACGTCGACGAGGGCGAGGAGCCGTTCGAGCTGACCAAGCGCTTCGTCGACCTGACGCCCGGAGCGTTCCCGGGGTACTCGCTCCTGTCGGCGTTCGGCCGGGCGGCGCCGCTCAACCTCGAGTTCCAGCGCGACGGCCGCGTGCTGCCCTTCCCCTTCCACTTCCTCGACAACAACCACGCGATGAACGTGCGGCCGAAGAACTATTCCTGGCCGGAGTTCTACGACAACGTCATCTCGCTCACACGGTACACGTTCTCCTGGCGGGCCATCGCGCGCCGGTTCACGGCGATGCGCGGGGCGATCCCCCGCTGGATGAACGTGGTGCGCGCCGTGTCGTCCGAAGGATTCGGCCGCATCGCGTACTACACGGAAGTGCGGCGCCGCCTCGATACCGACCGGCCGCTCCGGCGGTACTTCGACCAGGAGACGACGGAGTTGCCCGAGTTCTTCACCGAGCAGGTACGCAAGGACCTCGGGCCCTTCTGGGATTCGCTCCCGGCCGAGGCGCTGCACCACGATCCGAACGCCTATCTGATGTCCGAGACGGTGCGCCCCTCGCTGCGCGCCGCCGCGCCGGGCTGAGACCCAGCGGCGACGCCGCGCTCGTTCGCCTCCAGCACGCGCAGCACGTTCCCGCCAAGGACCTTCTCGAGTTGGTCCTTGGTGTACCCGCGCCGGCGAAGCTCGGCGGTGAGCCACGGCAGCTTGGAGGCGTCCTCCATGCCCGTCGGAATCGTCGGGATACCGTCGAAGTCGCTGCCGAGGCAGGCGTGGTCGGCCCCGGCGACCTTGACCACGTGATCTCGACTGCTCCCGGCATGTTCGGCCCCGAGGTCACCGCAGTCTACTGTAGTCGAACTCGTCCCGAGTTGCGCTGCGCGGCCTCCGCCAAGCTTCATGCGTGGATCGGCGTGAGCCACCCGTCCGAGCGGGGGTGCTCGCCGCAAACCAGTGCGTGGTACGCCTGCTGCACCGCCCGCGTGACGGGCCCGGTGCGCCCCGAGCCAATCGTGCGGAAGTCGATCTCCCGCAGCCCGATCACCTCGGCGGCGGTGCCGCAGACGAACACCTCGTCGGCCGTGTAGAGCTGGTCGCGGGAGACGGGCTGCTGCTCGACGCGGTGGCCGAGGTCTTCCAGGAGGTGGAGGACCGAGTCGCGGGTCAGGCCCTGGAGGATGTGGGAGTCGGGGGGCGTGAGCACGCGGCCGCGGCGGACGAGGAAGATGTTCTCGCCCGTGCACTCCGCGACGTGCCCCTGCGTGTCGAGCATGATCGCCTCGTCGAAGCCGAGACGCAGCGACTCCGTCTTGGCGAGCACCGAGTTGGGGTAGTTCCCGCCGATCTTCGCCTTGGTCATCATCACGTTCGGGTGGTGGCGCGTGAACGTGGAGATGTTCGCGCGCACGCCCTGCTCCGCGGCCTCCGCGCCCAGGTACTGCTTCCACTCCCAGACGGCGATACCCACGTGCGCCTTGCCGCCGTCGACCGTCAGGTTCCAGCCGCCCTCGGCCAGGTAGATGAGCGGCCGGATGTAGCACTCCTCGAACCCGTTGGCCTGCACGGTCTTGCGGCAGGCCTCCACCAGCTCGTCGAGGGAGAAGGGCAGCTCGCGCCAGCCCATGATGCGCGCCGAGTCGACCAGCCGCTCGATGTGCTCGCGCAGGCGGAAGACGGCCGGGCCGCGGGCGGTGCGGTAGCAGCGGATCCCCTCGAAGGCGCTGACGCCGTAGTGCAACGCCGGCGTCAGGAAGTGCAGTTTCGCCTCGCGGAACGGGACCAGCTCGCCGTTCATCCAGATCGCCTTGGACTCCATCATCTGCCTACAGCTCCTTCGCCGTTTCGGGCCTTTCAGGCCCGAGCAAGTCATTGCCTCCGCCAGAGGCCGATCCGTTCCGCGACCACGGGCTGGTCGGCGCTCCGCGCCGACCAGTGTTACACCGCCCCGCTCCGCTGCAGCGGGTACTCGATCACCGCCGCCTGCTGCTGCTGCTGCGCCGGCTCGCTGGAGTCCTTCCGGATGTTCCGGATCCAGCTCATCATCTCGCGCAGCCGAGCGCCGACGTCCTCGATCCGGTGCGCCTTGCCCTCCTCGCGCAGCTTGTCGAAGACGGGCCGCCCCGCCTGGTTCTCCAGGATCCACTCCCGAGCGAAGACGCCGCTCTGGATCTCGTGCAGGATCTTCTTCATCTCGGCGCGCGCCGCCTCGCCCACGATGCGCGGCCCGCGCGTGTAGTCGCCGTACTCGGCCGTGTCGCTGACCGAGTGGCGCATCCAGCCGATGCCGCCCTCGTACATCAGGTCGACGATCAGCTTCAGCTCGTGGAGGCACTCGAAGTACGCGCTCTCCTCCTGGTAGCCCGCCTGGACCAGCGTGTCGTAGCCCGCCTGCACCAGCGCGGTCACGCCGCCGCAGAGGACCGCTTGCTCGCCGAACAGGTCGGTCTCGGTCTCTTCCTTGAAGGTCGTCTCCAGGACGCCGGCGCGAGTGGCGCCCAGCGCGCGCGCATACGACAGGCCCAGCTCGTGCGCCTGCCCGCTCGCGTCCTGGTGGACGGCGATCAGCGCCGGGGTGCCCTGCCCATCCTCGTACAGCCGGCGCACCAGGTGCCCCGGCGCCTTGGGCGCGATCAGCACCACGTCCACGCCGGGCCCGGGCTTGATCTGCCCGTAGTGGATGTTGAACCCGTGCGCGAAGAAGAGCGCCTTGCCGCGCGTGAGGTGCCTCTCGATGTCGTTGTCGTAGATCTGCTTCTGCGTCTGGTCGGGCGCGAGCATCATGATCAGGTCCGCCTCGCGCGCCGCGTCGGCGACGGAGAGGACGCGGAGGCCCGCTCCCTGCGCCTTGACCCGCGACCGGCTCGAGGCGTGGAGCCCGACGCGCACATCGACCCCCGAGTCGCGCAAGTTGAGGGCGTGCGCGTGGCCCTGGCTACCATAGCCCACGATCGCGACCCGCCGGCCGCGAACGGGTTCCAGGCTCGCATCTCTGTCGTAGTGGATCACTGCCATTTGCTCACTCCGGGGTTGGCACTGCTCGTTGGCTTGCTGGGGAAGTCACGGCGCCTTCGGCGGCCGAGGAGACCTGGCTCGCGTACTTGGCGAACACGCCCGTCGCATAGCGCGCGGGAGGGGGGCGGAAGCCGCGCAGGCGCGCCGCCAGCTCGGAAGCGGAGAGCTCCAGCTCGAGGCGGCGCGCTTCCAGATCGATGGTGATGCGATCTCCATCGCGGACCGCGGCGAGCGGACCGCCCATCGCGGCCTCCGGCGCGACGTGGCCGACCATCAGCCCGCGGGTCGCGCCGCTGAACCGGCCGTCCGTGACGAGGGCCACCGACTCGCCCAGCCCGCGTCCGACCACCGCGGCGGTGACGCCCAGCATCTCGCGCATGCCCGGCCCGCCCCGCGGCCCTTCGTAGCGGATCACCACCACGTCGCCCGCGACGATGCGCCCATCGCGAACCGCGGCGAACGCCTCCTCCTCGCGATCGAAGACGCGCGCGGGCCCTGCATGGCGGGGCCGCTCGTGCCCGGCCGCCTTCACCACCGCGCCGTCCGGGGCCAGGTTGCCGGTCAGGATGTACAGGCCGCCGCTCGGCTTGAGCGGCGCCGAGAGCGGCCGCACCACTTGCTGGCCCGGCGCCTCCGAGGCGTGCTCGGCGTGCTCGGTCCACGATTTGCCGTCCACCACCCGCGCGTCGCCGTGCAGCAGGCCGCCCTCGAGCAGCCTGCGGCACAGCAGCGGCGTCCCGCCGGCGTGGTGGAAGTCCGTGGCCACGAAACGCCCGCCCGGCTTCAGGTCGGCGATGAGCGGCGTGCGCCGGCTGATGGCGTCGAAGTCGCCCAGCGCCAGCGGCACGCCCGCCTCCCGCGCGAGCGCGAGCAGGTGGAGCACGGCGTTGGTCGACCCGCCGGTGGCCGCGACGCC
>DASWGQ010000274.1:0-2772 GCA_036393595.1 Myxococcales bacterium
GCAACTCGGCGCGCAGCTCGGGGCCGGGGAGAAGCCTGGCCAGCGCGTTCGGGCTGCGCAGGCCGGCGAGGGTCTGCGCGAGCCAGGGGCCGGCGCTTACCCGCGACCAGTCCGCCACCCCCTGCTCGATCGGCGCGGCCGCCTCGCCCTCGGTCCCGGCCAGCAGCCGCATGGCTTCGAGGAGGGAGAGCCCTCCGCCGCGGGCCGCGCGCTGCGCCTCCTTCCAGTGGGCGAGGACCTGTTCGAGCTTGTCGCGATCGATCTCCACCCAGCGCCCGCGGATCAGCGCGAGGCCCTCGTGTTGCGCCGCGAGCGCTCTCCATTCCTTCTCGCTCAGCGGTTCGCCGTCGAGGGCGAGGCGGACGTCGAAGTCGACCAGCGCATCGAGCCCCAGCGCCGAAGGCTTGCGCCCTCCCAGCGTGAGCTCGACACCCACGCGGGCTCGCTTCTTCCACCAGTCGGGGATGCGGACGACGATGCCCGCCGCCTCGAAGGCGGGCACCTCGCGCAGGAAGCGGAGCGCCTCGGCCGGCGTCCAGGCCAGGGTGCGGAACACCTGCCCGCTGTCGGCCAGATCTTTGACCAGCGCGCTCTGCGCCGAGGCGCGTTGGACCGGCAGGAGCAGCGAGAGCAGGGCGTTCTTGTCGGTGGCGAAATCGCGCAGGGCCTGCCCGAGCGGCCGGTGCTGCGGCTGCGCCGCGCGCGACAGGCGAGTGGTGTAGGTGGCGAGAAACGCGAAGGGCCGTTCCTCGTCGGCCTTGTTCTCGGCGAGGTGGAAGCAGACGCGGCCGACCACGTTCCAGGCGGCGTGGCGGTCCTTGAACCACTGCTCGAGCGAGGTCTGTCGAAGCTCGTTGCGCAGGGCGGCGTCCAGATCGAGCCAGAGCGCCTCGAGCGCAGCGGCGCGCAAGTACTCGCCGCCGCTGATCGGCGGTGCCCCGGCGGCCAGACGGGCCAGCTCGTCCACAGGCGCATCCACGCCGCCTTCGGGCAGCGCGCAAGCGCGGGCCAGGAAGAGCGCCCCCAGGTCACGGAAGAAGGCCACGCTGGGCGGTAAGGTCTCGCCCGGATGTCGCGCCGCGAGCTGAAGGAAGGCAAAGCCAGGTCCGCGGGCGAGGTCGGCGGTGAGCGTCCGCGCCAGCGCGGCCGGAACGCAGCTCTCCGGAGAAGGCCGCGCGTCGAGATGTACCGCGCCCGAGGGCGAGATCGCGAGCGCCAGCGGGATCGGGTCTTCGCCCATCTGGGCTCGCTTATCATCGCCCCCCGACATGAAGGAACTGGTCGTCATCTCTCCGCTGAACGATTGGACCTGCCACGAGTGCCAGAGCAGCGGGGACCTGCTCGTCATGGACGGGCCGGGGCCGCTTTGTCTCGCCTGCGCCGAGCTGGACCACCTCGTCTTCCTCAGCCGCGGCGACGCCGCGCTCACGCGCAGGGCCAAGGCGGCAAGCAAGCTCTGGGCGGTGGTGATCCGCTTCAGCCGATCGCGCAAGCGATACGAGCGGCAGGGTCTTCTGGTCGAGGAGCCCGCGCTGAGGAAGGCCGAGGCGGAATGCCTGGCGGACGCCGAGGTGCGGGCGCGGCGCAAGGCGCGCGAGGCCGAAGGTCGGGCCGTGCACGACGAGGCGCTCGCGCGATCGATGGCGGACTGGATCCGGAGGCTCTTTCCAGGGTGCCCGCCCGAAGAGGCAGAGGCCATCGCGCGGCATGCGACGGTGCGGAAGAGCGGCCGGGTCGGGAGAACGGCGGCGGCAAAGGAGATGGAAGAGCGCCCCTTGACCCTGGCGGTCGTCGCCGCCGTCCGTCACGGGCACACGCGCTACGACGAGCTGCTGATGAGCGGGATGGAGCGCAGCGAGGCGCGCGAGGCGGTGCGGGGCGAGGTCGATCGGGTTCTGGCCGGCTGGCGCCGCGGAAGGTAACATCCGCGTGATTTCTTGAAGTTGCTGGTGCCCAGGGGCGGAATCGAACCACCGACACGGGGATTTTCAGTCCGCAGGGAGAGCTGGCCAAGCCCGCGACGTCGCTAGTGGTAGTCCAAGTGTCGGCCGGCGACCTCAGCACATTCTCAGCAGCGTTACAGACGCGACCTCCAGAAGCCGGGGCGCCGGCGGCTGTGCGCGACGGCGAGCACTCGAATCTCGCCGGGCACCTCGACGAAAACCAGCCAATAGGGGAAGCGATAGACGGGGCAGCGGCGCACGCCGAGTTGCACGGATACGCCGGGCGCGAGAGGGAGCGCGTTCGGCGACTCGGCGAGCCGCGCCTTTGCTTCGTCGAGCGCTTCCAGGAGTTCCAGCCCCAGCCCTGTCCGCTGCGTCTCATACCACGCGACTGCCGCGTCGATTTCCTCCTCGGCCTCCCGGTCGAGGCGGATGGGCTTGGTCATTTGCGGCGGTGCTTCGCTGCGATCTCGCCGATGGCGGAATCCCAATCCCGCCCAGTCGACTCGCCGCCGATGGCACGCGCGGCCCTGCGCTCGATCTCGGCAGCCCAAGCCTTCTCGGCATCAGCATCCGGTTCGCCGTCCATGCTGGCGATCAGCTCGGCAGCCACGGCCGCGCGCTCCGTCAGCGGGAGACGGAGCGCCTCCTCGAGGATGTGCCGCGCTTCATCGCTCATGTTTCGATGATAGCTCCGCCGATGGAGACATGCACGTCCCTCGTCGATGAGCATCGCAGGCGGCTCGTGGACAAGCTCTGGGAATCCCCATCCGTCTCGGGGGGGAATTGACGGCGTTGGATGGTTCACGCGGGCATCGGGACCAAGAGC
>DASWGQ010000275.1:0-4743 GCA_036393595.1 Myxococcales bacterium
GCGGCCAGGCCCGCGAGCTGCACGAAGGCCGCGGTGCAGGAGTTGGAGTTGATGACCAGCCGGGTGAGCGGCTCGGCCAGGCGGCGCGGGACGACGCCGAACCCGAGACGCCAGCCGGTCATCGCGTACGCCTTGGAGAAGCCGTCGGAGAGGATGACGCGCTCGCGCATTCCGGGCAGCGCGGCGATGGACCGGTGCGGCTCACCGTAGGAGATGCGCGCGTAGATCTCGTCGGCGATCACCCACAGGTCGTGCCGCTCGGCGAGCGCGGCGATGCGCTCCAGATCGCGAGGGGTGGTCGCGCCGCCTGTCGGGTTCGCGGGGCTGTTGAAGATGAGCATGCGCGTGCGCCGCGTGATCAGGCGCTCCGCGGCGTCGACGTCGAAGGAGAAGCCGCTCTCTTCTCGCACGGGCACCGGCACCACGCGAGCGCCGGCGAAGCGCACCACCGATTCGTAGATGGGAAAGCCCGGATCGGGCACCAGCACCTCGTCGCCGGGGCCGACGGTGGCGAGGAGCGCGAGGAACAGGATGGGCTTCGCGCCGGGCGTCACCACCACCTCGTCGGGCGTGGCCCGGACGCCGCGCTCGGCGAGCATCCGTTCGCAGATCGCCTCGCGCAGCGCGGGCAGGCCGGGCGGCGGTCCGTACCGGGTGTGCCCGTCGCGAAGGGCCCGGACGCCTGCCTCCACCACGTGCGGCGGAGTGGGGAAGTCCGGCTCGCCGATCTCCAGGTGCAGCACGCGGCGGCCCTGCGCCTCGAGGGCGCGGGCGCGGGCGAGCACGTCGAACGCCGTTTCGGTGCCCAGGTCGGCCATCCGGGATGCCAGGTCGCGCATGGCCGCAGTGTACCGCGCTCCCTCTTACTCCGAACGTCGTACCCCTGCTAGAGTACGCCGCCGCTGTATCTGGCCGCGCCCTGCGACCGCGCCCGAGGAACAGAGATGGCGCTGCTCGAGATTGCCCACCTGTCTTTGCGATTCGGCGGCGTGACGGCGCTGCAGGACGTCAGCTTCGCGGTCGAGCCCGGCGCCATCTCCGCCATCATCGGACCGAACGGCGCGGGCAAGACCAGCCTGCTCAACTGCATCAGCGGCGTCTACCGCCCGCAGAAGGGCACCGTCCGGTTCGACGGCGCCGACGTGACGCAGCTGCGGCCCGCGGCCCGCACCCGGTTGGGCATCGCGCGCACCTTCCAGAACATCGCGCTGTTCAAGGGCATGACGGTGCTCGACAACCTGCTCATCGGGCGCCACTGCCACCAGAAGACGGGCGTGCTGGGGGGCGGGCTCTACTACGGGCTGGGCGAGCGCGAGGAGATCCGGGACCGCGCGCGCATCGAGGAGATCATCGACTTCCTCGAGATCGAGGCGGTGCGCAAGCAGGTGGTGCACACGCTCGCGTACGGCCTGCAGAAGCGGGTCGAGCTGGCGCGCGCGCTCGCGCTCGAGCCGCGGCTCCTGCTGCTGGACGAGCCGATGGCGGGCATGAACGCGGAGGAGAAGGAGGACATGGCCCGGTTCATCCTCGACATCAACGAGGAGCGCGCCACGACCATCCTCATGATCGAGCACGACATGGGCGTGGTGATGGATCTCTCCCACCGGGTCGTGGTGCTCAACTTCGGCCAGAAGATCGCCGACGGGACTCCCGAGGAGGTGCAGGGCAGCCGCGAAGTGCAGCTCGCCTACCTCGGCGGGGAGGCCGCCGCGTGACGGATGCGCTCGGCGGAGCGGACACCTTCCCCAAGCTGCTGGCGCGCAACGCCGAGCGGCTGGGCGGACGCGCCGCGCTGCGCGAGAAGGACCTCGGCATCTGGCGCGAGACCAGCTGGCGCGCCTGCCAGGAGCGCGTGCGCGACTTCTCGCTGGGGCTCGTCTCGCTGGGCCTCGAGCGCGGCGGGAAGGTGGCCATCATCGGCGACAACCGGCCCGAGTGGGTGATCGCGGAGCTGGCCGCGCAGGCCGCCGGCGCCGCCTCGGTCGGCATCTACCAGGACTCCAACCTGACCGAGGTGGCGTTCGTCATCGACCACTGCGACGCGCGCTTCGTCGTCGCCGAGGACCAGGAGCAGGTGGACAAGATCCTGGGGATGATCGACCAGCTCCCCAAGGTGGCGTACGTCGTCTACTCCGACCCGCGCGGCCTGCGCCGGTACCGTCACGAGAAGCTGCTCTCCTTCTCCGAGGTGGAGGTCCGCGGCCGTGCGCTCGCGAAGGAGAAGCCGGGCCTGTACGACGAGAACGTCGCTCGAGGCAGCGGCGGCGACCTGGCGATGATCTGCTACACCTCGGGAACCACGGGGCAGCCCAAGGGAGCGATGCTCTCGTTCCAGAACCTGCTCACCATGGCGCTCAGCCTGCACCAGGTGGACCCGCGCAAGCCCGGCGACGAGTTCGTCTCCTTCCTGCCGCTCGCCTGGATCGGCGAGCAGATGATGTCGATCGCCACCGCGCTCGCCATCGGGTTCACCGTGAACTTCCCCGAGGAGCCCGAGACGGCCCTCCACGACATCCGCGAGATCGGACCGCACGTGCTGTTCGCCCCGCCGCGCATCTGGGAGGGACTGAACTCGACCGTGCAGGTGAAGATCATGGACACCACGCCGCTCAAGCGCTTCCTCTACGAGCGCCTGATGCCGGTGGGGCACAAGACCGCCGACCTGCGGCTGAAGCACGGCCGGGTGCCGCTGCTGTGGCGCGCGCTGTACCTCTTCGCGGACCTGCTCCTCTTCCGCGCGCTCAAGGACCGGCTGGGGCTGCTCCACCTGCGCAGCGGCACCACCGGCGGCGCCGCGCTCGGCCCGGACGTGTTCCGCTTCTTCCACGCGATGGGCGTGCGGCTCAAGCAGATCTACGGGCAGACGGAGATCAGCGGGATCTCCTGCATCCACCCCGACGACGCGATCAAGTTCCACACGGTGGGCAAGCCCATCCCCGGCACCGAGGTGCGCATCAGCGAACGAGGCGAGATCCTCTCGCGCAGCCCGTCGGTGTTTCTCGGCTACTACAAGAACGACCAGGCGACCCGCGAGGCGCTCTCGGACGGCTGGCTGCACTCCGGCGACGCCGGCTACCTGGAGGAGGACGGCCAGCTGGTCGTGATCGACCGGCTCAAGGACGTGCTCCGGCTCGCCGACGGGACGCAGTTCTCGCCCCAGTACATCGAGAACCGGCTCAAGTTCTCGCCCTACGTCAAGGAAGCCGTGGTGATGGGCCAGGATCGCCCGTATCTCACCGCGCTCCTCTGCATCGACTCGGCGGTGGTGGGGAAGTGGGCCGAGAAGCAGAAGATCTCGTACACAACGTACACGGACCTCTCGGCCAAGCCGCAGGTCTACGACCTGCTGCAGAGGGAGATCGACCGGGTCAACGAGACGCTCCCCGCCGCGGCGCGCATCCGCAAGTTCGTGCTGCTCTACAAGGAGCTGGACGCCGACGACGAGGAGCTGACGCGCACGCGCAAGGTGCGGCGCGGGTTCGTGGAGGAGCGCTACCGGGGGATCATCTCGGCGCTCTACGGAGACGAGGAGCGCATCGCGATCGATACCACCATCCGCTTCCAGGACGGGAAGACCGCGCGCATCCAGGCCAACCTCTCGGTGCGCCGGCTCGAAGCGGGAGGAGCGTGATGGAGTTCTTCCTCCAGGTCCTCCTCAACGGCCTGGTGGTGGGTAGCATCTATTCGCTGGTCGCGCTCGGCTTCGTCATCATCTTCAAGTCGAGCGGCATCCTGAACTTCGCGCAGGGCGAGTTCCTGCTGCTCGGAGCGTACGTCTTCCTCGCGATCTCCAGCGCGCACGCGCCGATCGGCGCCGCGCTGCTGCTCACCTTCGCCTTCTCCGCCGTCCTGGGCATCGTGCTCGAGCGCCTGGTGCTGCGCCCGCTCATCGGCGAGCCGATCATCTCGGTGATCATGGTGACCCTCGGCCTCTCCAGCGTGCTGCGGGCCATCGTGCAGGGCATCTGGGGAACCGACACGCGGCCGCTGCCCTCCGTCTTCTCGCTCGATCCGATCCAGCTCGGGCCGCTGCCGATCGCGCGCGGCTACCTGTACAGCGCGGGCTGCGTGGCGGTGCTGTTGGTGGTGCTGACGCTGTTCTTCAAGTACGCGCGCCCGGGCATCGCGATGCGCGCCACCGCCGACTCGCAGCAGGTGGCGCTCTCGATGGGCATCTCGGTCCGCCGGATCTTCGCTCTGTCGTGGAGCATCGCCGCGGTGGTGTCGGCGGTCGGAGGGATCCTGCTCGCCACGATGCGCGGCGGCGTCGACGGGTCGCTCGCCATCCTCGGGCTCAAGGTGCTGCCGGCCGTGATCGTAGGCGGCCTGGACAGCATCGGCGGCGCCATCCTCGGCGGCCTGCTCATCGGCGTCCTCGAGAACCTCTCCGGCGGCTACCTCGACCCGGTGTTCGGGGGCGGGGTGAAGGAGGTCGCCCCGTTCGTGGCGCTGGTGCTCATCCTCATGGTCCGGCCCTACGGCCTGTTCGGCAAGGTCCGGATCGAGCGGGTCTGACGTGCGCAGCGGCGAGTTCCACACCAGCTACCGCGCGGACATGGCCATCTTCGACACCGCCCGCGCGCGCCACGTGCTCGCCGTGTTCCTGGTGGTGTTGTTCGTGGTGCCGCTCGTCGGCTCGTCGTACTGGCTCGACGTGCTGAACCGCGCCGGGATCGCGGTCATCGCCGCCACCGGCCTCAACATCCTCACCGGTTTCACCGGGCAGATCTCGCTCGGAAACGC
>DASWGQ010000276.1:0-1868 GCA_036393595.1 Myxococcales bacterium
CCCGAATCGCAGCCGCGATGAGGACGCAGCTGATCCGCACCGCGGTGCTGGAGATCTACGAGCAGGTGCGCCGTGAAGCGGCGCGCGCGGACCAGGCCATGCAGCGGGTGCTCCGGCGCGAGAAGGCGCTCCGCAGCGTCGAGCGCCGCGCGGTCGCGGATGCCGTCTACGGGCTGCTCCGCCTGCAGGGGCGCGTCGATCACCTGCTGGAGCGCGCGCTCGCGACGCGCAAGCTGCGCATGTCCGGGCTGGCGACCCCCACGCAGCACCTCTTGCGCTACGCGGCATACCTCATCGTCGGGGAAGGGCAGGGGTCCGAGTCGGCGGCGAACCTGGCCGGACCCGAGGTGGCGCCGTACGCGTGGGCGCTGCAGCTGGTGGCCCGCCCGCAGGAGCTCGCCGCGCCGGCGGATCCGATCGACGCCCTGGCCGCGGAGACGAGCCTCCCCCGGTGGCTCGCGGCGCTCTGGGCCGAGCAGCTCGGCGCCGGGGAGACGCGCTCGCTCGCCGCGGCGCTCAACCAGCGCGCCCCGCTCACCGTGCGCGCCAACCTCTTGAAGGCCACACGCGACGAGCTGCGCGCGGCCCTCGAGGCGGAGGGCGCGCGGGTCGAGCGCACCCGCTGGTCTCCGCACGCGCTCACCTTCACCGGACGCACCAACGTGTTCGCGCTCAAGGCGTTCAAGGCGGGGCTGTTCGAGGTGCAGGACGAGGGGAGCCAGCTGATCGCCGAGGCGTGCGGCGCGCGGCCCGGGCAGGTGGTGGTGGACGCTTGCGCGGGCGCGGGAGGGAAGGCGCTGGCGCTCGCCGCCGAGATGCGCAGCCGCGGCAAGCTGGTGGCCTGCGACCGCGACGGGCGCCGGCTGGATGAGCTGCGGCAGCGCGCCCGGCGCGACGGCGTGCACAACTGGGAGGCGCGCGCCGTCCCCGAGGGACCCGCCGGCGAGGCGCGCCTCGACGATCTGCGGGGGAAGGCGGACGTGGTGCTGGTGGACGCCCCGTGCAGCGGCCTGGGGGCCCTGCGGCGCAACCCGGACGCGCGCTGGCGGATGGACGAGGCCGAGGTCGACTCGTTCCCGCCGCGGCAGCGGGACATCCTCCGGCGGTACGCGGCGCTGGTCCGGCCGGGGGGACGGCTGGTGTACGCGACCTGCTCGATCAACCGGCGCGAAAACGAGGAGGTGCGCGCGTCCTTCCTGGCGGAGCATCCGGACTTCGCTCCGGTGCCGGCGTCCGAGCTCCTCGGCGCGGAGCGCGCGGCGGCGCTGGGCGCGCGCGCGGAAGACTTGCAGCTCCTTCCGCACCGGCACGGGACGGACGGCTTCTACCTCGCCGCGATGCAGCGGCGGCCATTGCAAAAAATGGTGGAATCGCAGGCTCCGGGGTAGAAGCGATCGATCGCTCCACAGAGGGCGAGCACACCGTCCGACCACGGAGATCCAGAATGGCGAAGAAGTCGCAAGAGGCGCTCGTGATCGCGAGCAAGGCCAAGGGCGTCCTCAAGAAGGCGGGTTGCAACACGGCGGGCGACGCGTTCCAGGCGCTGAACGGGTATCTCTACTGGCTGCTGGAGCAGGCGGCGAAGCGCGCCAAGGCGAACGGCCGCAAGACCGTCCGCAAGCACGATTTCATGGTTTGACCGTCACGCAGGTTCCGGAGGGACCTCGGCGGCCGTGCGCGGAGCGCGCAGCTGCGCGAGGACCACCCCGAAGATCACCACCAGGGCACCGCCGACGAACTGCGGTGTGACGTGCTCGCCCAGGAAGAAATGGGCGAGTACCGCCGTCGCCAGCGGCTGCAGGTTGGTGAAGACCGCCACGCGCGCCGCCGGCAGGTGCGCCAGCGCCCAGTACCAGAGCAGGTAGGCG
>DASWGQ010000277.1:0-9786 GCA_036393595.1 Myxococcales bacterium
GAAGTGCGGGGGTGCCAGCCGAGGTCGCGGCGGGCGCCGGAGCCCTCGCACACCCAGTGCCGCTGCTTGAGCTCGTTGACCTTGTCGAGCGTCAGCATCTGGGCGGTGCGGGTCACCTTGCCGTACAGCTGCGTGGCGGCCGCCGCCACCTGCACCACCGGCATCGGGAGCCCGAGCCGGAAGAACGCCCGCTTGCCCACCGCCTTCTCCACGTCGGCGAGCGCGTCGCGCCAGACGTGGACCGAGCCGTCGTCGACGAAGTAGGCGCGCCCGCTCGGCCCATCCGACAGCGTGGCGCGGACGATGGCCGCGGCGCAATCTTCTCCGTAGATGACACTCAATGTATTCCGGCCGTCCCCGAGCACCGGCAGGACCCCGTTCTTCACCGAGGTGAAGAAGGCCAGCGTCTCGCGGTCGCGCGGGCCGTAGATGAGAGGGGGCCGGATGACCGTGACCGGCAGCCGATCCTTCGCCCCCAGGACCGCTTGCTCGGCCGCCAGCTTGCTGCGGCCGTACTGCGTCACCGGGCGCGGGGAGGCGTCGTCGGCCACCGGCTGGCCGTCGGGGCTGGGTCCCACCGCGGCCAGGGACGAGACGTACACGAACCGCCGGAGCCCTTGCGCGTGCGCTTCGGCCGCCGCGAGCAGGTTCTTGGTTCCCTCGGCGTTGACCTGGAAGAACTCCTCCGGCCGCCGCGCCTTGACCAGCCCGGCCACGTGCACCACCGCGTCGACCCCCCGGACCGCGGAGTCCAGGGACGGGCGATCCTCGATGGCCCCCGGCGCGAATTCAACATTCCTCAACGTTTTCAGTAGCTTGGAATCAGAGCGCGGGCGCACCAGGGCGCGGACCGTGTGGCCGAGCGCCGCCAGCTGCTCCGCCACGTACGAGCCGACGAACCCCGAACCGCCCGTCAGGAGCACCCGCATGGGGCGCGGACTGTACCCGAGAAGCCGGGGCCGCGCTGGCGCATCTGAGGATGTGGCCTCGAGCACACTTCGCGGGTCCAGATCCAGGTATTCCGCGATCTTGACGTGAAGCGGCAAAAGCCGCTAAGCACGCGGCGGTCCAGACCGGAGGCAGTGCTTTTTGGACATCGCGATCGTCGGACTGGGTTGCAGGTTCCCGCAGGCGCGCGACCCCCTGTCCTACTGGGATCTGATCCGGAGCGGGGCCGTCGCGTTCCGCGACATCCCCTCCTCCCGCTGGAACCACGCCCGCGTCTTCCTCGACGACTCCCTGCGGACGCCCGACAAAGCCTACATCGGCCGCGGCGCCTACCTGGAGGACGCCGAGATCCGCGAGTTCGGCGCGCTGCACTTCGGCCTGGCGCCGCGCCGCGTGCAGGTGACCGACCCGCAGCACCGGCTCCTGCTCGACGTGGTGCGCTGCGCGCTGCAGGACGCCGGTTGGGAGCGCAAGCCGTTCCCGCGCCGCCGCGCGGGCGTGTTCGTCGGCGCGTCGGTCAGTGAATACAAGGAGATGCACCTCAGCCGCCTGCGCGCGCTGCAGATGCTCGACGGGCAGTTCGGGCGCAAGCCCGATCCGGCCGCCGCGCGCGCTCTCGAGGCGCTGGTGCAGGACGTCACCCCGCTCCGCGCGTTCAGCATGCCGGGCAACCTGCTCAACATGACGGCGGCGACCGTGGCGCAGCAGTTCGACCTGGGCGGCCCGGCGCTCTCGGTGGACGCGGCGTGCTCGTCCGCGCTGGTCGCGACGCACCAGGCGCTGCTGAACCTGCGGGCCGGCCAGATCGACGTGGCGGTCGCCGGCGGCGTCTACCTCAACCTGCTTCCCGACAACCTGGTCAGCTTCTCTCGCATCGGCGCCATCTCCCGCACGGGCGAGTGCCGGCCGTTCGACGCCAAGGCGGACGGGTTCGTGATGGGCGAAGGAGTCGGCGCGGTCATCCTCAAGCGACGCGAGGACGCAGAGCGCGACGGCGACCGCATCTACGCGCTGATCCGGGGATCGGCGTGCAACAACGACGGCCGCAGCGAAGGCCCGATGACGCCTCGGCAGGGCGGCCAGCTGGAGGCGCTCCGCCTGGCCTACCAGGACGCCGGCGTCCCGCCGCAGTCGGTCGGCTACGTCGAGGCGCACGGGACGGCCACCACCGTGGGCGACGTCGTCGAGGTGGGCGCGCTGGCGGAGCTGTTCCGCGAGCAGGGCTGGACGCCCGGTGACGGCGCGCGCACCGCGCTCGGCTCGGTGAAGGCGAACATCGGCCACACCATGTCCGCCGCCGGGATGGCCGGGCTGATCAAGGCCTCGCTGGCCCTGCACCACCGCACGCTTCCGCCGCAGCCCTCGGTGACCGAGCAGAACCCGAAGCTGGGGCTGGGCGACGGTCCGTTCTTCCTGCCGCGCTCCGCGACCCCCTGGGAGGCGCGCGACGGCCATCCCCGCCGCGCGGCGGTCAGCTCGTTCGGATTCGGCGGGACCAACGCGCACGTGGTGCTGGAGGAGGCCCCGCGCCCGGAGCAGGTGCTCGCCCGGCGCCCGCGGCCGGCGCAGCGCCGCGCCGAGCTGTTCCTCGTCGCGGCGTCGCGCCCGGGGCTGGTCGCGCGACATGCGCGCGAGCTGGCAGGCACGCTCGCGCAGCTGGAGCAGGAAGGCGCGACCGCCGCGGACGTCGCGCGCACGCTCGCCGCGCGCGCCCACGGCGCCGCGCGCCTGGCCGTCACGGCGGAGTCCTTCTCGCAGCTTCGTGAGCGTCTCGAGGCGGCCGCTCCCGCGCTCGAAGCGCGCGAGGCGGAGATGCCCCCGCCCTCGCCCGACGCCGAGCCCGAGGCATACGGGCCCGTGCACATCGCGCCCGGCATCGCCTTCGCCCAGGGGCCGTTCGCCCAGCGCGGGCTGGCCCTGCTCTTCCCCGGGCAGGGCGCCCAGAAGGTCGGGCTGCTGCGCGAGATGTACGAGCAGGTCCCCACTTTCCGCGAGGCCTTGGATCGCCTCGACGAGGCGCTCGGCGCGGAATTGCACGCTGCGCTGGGCGGCACGCTCCGTTCGTACCTGTATCCGGCGAGCGGCGGCGCCGAGGCCGAGCGCAGGCTCACGCAGACGCAGGTCTGCCAGCCCGCCATGGCCGCCGTGGGGCTCGCTTTGCACGCGGTCCTCCGCGGGATGGGTGTGGCGCCGGACGTGGTGCTCGGGCACAGCCTGGGCGAGTTCGCTGCGGCGGCCGCCGCCGGGGTCCTGTCCGACGAGGACTGCCTGCGCCTGGTCGCGCGCCGCGGCCTGGCGATGGTCGGCCTGCGGCTCGACGATCCGGGCGTCATGGCCAGCGCAGCCGCCGATCCGGGCACGGTCCGCGAGGCGCTCCGCGGGATCGACGGCGCGGTGGTCGCCAACCTGAATCATCCCGGACAGACGGTCGTCTCCGGGTCCACCGAGGCGGTCCGCCGCGCGTCGGCGGCCCTGGAGGCGCGGGGCGTGAAGGTCACGCCGCTCGAGGTGTCGCACGCGTTCCACTCGCCGCTCCTGGCGGACGTGGCCGATCCGGTGCGCGAGCTGGTGGCCGAGGTCCCGGTGCGCGCGCCCGAAATCCCGGTGATCAGCGGCATCACGGCCACGCCCTACCCGAAGGGCCCCGAGGAGATCCGGCGCATCTGGGTCGAGCACGCCACCGCCCCGGTCGACTTCGTCGAGGCGCTCCGGCGCGCGGCCGCCGAAGGCGGGCGCGTGTGGCTGAACGTCGGCTCCGGGACGACGCTCTCCGCCTTCGCCAAGGCCAGTCTCCCGCCCGAGCAGCGCATCGCGCAGCTCGGCCTGGCTGGACGCGACGACGACGGCCTCGCCGGATTCGCGCAGGCCGTCGGCCTGCTCTGGACGCTCGGCATCCCTCTCGAGCCGCTGGCGCTGTTCGAGGGCCGCGGTGCGCGGCTCGTCACCCTGCCGCCGACGCCGATCGAGACCCAGCCATACTGGGCAGTCGAGCGGCAACCCTCCTCCTCCGAGCCGCTGGCCCTGGCGGCGCCCGTCCCGCTGCAGAATGGAGCCGACATGGACCCGCTGGTCGCGCTGTTCCGCGAGCAGATCGCGCTGCTGCAGACGCAGGCCAAGGTGCTGCAGCAGCAAGCCGAAGCCCTGGCGCAGCGAGGGGTGGCGGTTCCCGCGGAAGTGCGGAGCGCCATCGCGGCGACCTCGACTCCGATCGCGATCCCGAACGGGACCTCGACCCCGAACGTGACCTCGACCCCGAACGGGACCTCGACCCCGAACGGGACCTCGACCCCGAACGCGGCTGCGACGCCGACCCCGACGCCTTCCTTCGACCGCGACCCGCAGACCGACACCTCCGACATCGCCCGCCGGATCCTCGGCTTCGTCTCCCGCATCAGCGCCTTCCCCGTCGAGGCGCTCAAGACCTCGCAGACGCTCGCCGGCGAGCTGGGCTTCGACTCCCTCATGACGGTCGAGCTGGACGGGGACATCCAGAAAGCGTGGCCCGGCATCGGCGGCTTGCCGCGCACGCTGCTCGGGCCGGAGACGACGGTGCAGCGCCTGATCGACCACGTCGCCTCCGCGGTCGCCGGCCCCCGGTCCGCTCCCGCCGAACCGATGCTGTCCGCCGCGCTGGGCGCACTGGCCGACGCGGGACCGGAGCTGCTGCGCTTCGCGCCCCTCGCCGCGGAGGTCCCGCTCGCCAGCGCCGCGCCCGCGGAGGACCCGCTCCCCGACCGCGTGCTGATCACCCGCGACCAGCTGGGCGTGGCGGACGCCCTGTCCCGCCGCCTGACTCACCTGGGGCACTCGGTCGTCATCGCTGACCTCGCCGCACCGGCCGCGGCGCCCGTCGCCGGAGTCGGCGCGGTCATCCACCTCGCGGGCCTCGTGCCCGGCCCATCGCTGGACGGAGCGGGCTCGTGGGAGGCGCTCCTCTGGGCCCAGCGGCTGGCGCGCACCTATCCGGGCGCTTTCGTGGTGGCGACGGCGCAGGACGGGAAGCTCGGCACCGCGACCGGCACTCTGCTCGGCGCCGCGCTGGCGGGGTACGCCAAGGCGCTTGCGCGCGAGCGGACCGACGAGCTGATCAAGGCCGTGGATCTCGATCCCGCCGACGGGGCCGAAGCGATGGCCGAGGCCCTCGCCGCCGAGCTGCGATCCGGCAACGCAACGCCGGAAGTGGGTCTGCGCGGCGGCCGCCGGTACGAACCGGACTTCGCGCCCGCGCAGCCGGGAGAGCCGCTTTCTTTTAGCTCGGACGACGTCGTCCTCGTGACCGGGGGCGCTCGCGGGGTGGGCGCCAGGCTCGCGATCGCGCTGGCCGGCTCGGGATGCGCGTTCGCGCTGGTCGGGCGCAGGACGCCCGACGCGGAGGTCGAGGCGACCCTCTCGTCCGTGCGCGCGGCCGGCGGCCGCGCCGTCTACGTGCGGTGGGACGTGACCGCTCCCGCCGGCGCGGCGCTCGATGCGGCGCGCGCCGAGCTGGGCGCTTTCACCGCGCTGGTGCACGCGGCCGGCGTGGCCGAGGACGGGCCCGCCGCCGCGAAGGACGATGCCGCCGTCCTGCGAGTGCTCGGACCCAAGCTGACGGGCCTCTCCCATGCGCTCGCGGCGACCGCGCGGGATCCGTTGCGCACGGCCGTGCTGGTCTCCTCGTGGGCGGGCCGATTCGGGAACGCCGGGCAGGTGGACTACTCCGCGGCCAACGCGGCGCTCTCGCGCGCCGCTCAGCTCCTCCCTTCGCTGCGGCCCGGCTTGCGCGCGCTGGCGCTGGAGTACCCGCCCTGGTCCGGCACCGCGATGGTCGCGCGCATCCCGGGGTTCGCCCGGGCAGCGCTCGCCGAGCAGGGCGTCCCGTTCATCGACGATCGCACCGGAGAGCAGGCGCTGCTCTCCGCGCTGCAGGCGGGCGCCTCCGGCCCCGTGCTCCTCGCGACCGCCCAGCCGGAGCGCCGCACCGCGCACCGCGTGCGCATGGCGGTCACGCGGAGCGACCACGTCTACCTCGACGACCACCAGCTCGCCGGCCAGCCCGTCCTGCCTCTCGCCTCCGCGCTGGACGCGGTCGCGGCCGCAGCGCTGGAAGCGACCGGCGGTGCCGGGTCCCCCATCCTGGTCCGCGATTTCCAGCTCAAGCAGCCGGTGCGGATCGCGAACGCCGCGCAGCTCGCGGTGACCGTGCGCGGCGATGCGCGGCCGCAGGCGGAGCTGGCGGTGAGCCTCGCCGCAGGGATCGACGGCAAGCCTGCGCGCGTCCCCAGCTACGTCGGGTTCGCCACCGTCGGCGCCGACGTGGCTCCCGCGCTCGCCTCGGCGGCGCCGGCTGCGACGCCCCCCGTTCGCGCGCAGCTGCCGCTCGCGCTCGACGAGTTCTACGACGGGTACACCTTCCACGGCCCGCGGCTACGCGCGATCGTGGAGATCGAGCAGGTCACGGCGGGTGGCATCGTCGGATGGGTGAAGACCAGCCGCCCCGCCGACTGGATCCGCGAGCCGCGCCGGACGGCGTGGGCGGTCGATCCGCTGGCGCTCGACGGCGCGTTCCAGCTCGCCGCTTACTGGGCCTGGACGCAGCTGCAGCGGGCCGGCTTCCCGATCGGGATCCAGGAGTACGTCCAGGTCGGGCCGCTCCCCGAAGGACCTCTCCGGGCGACGCTCACCCTGGAGCAGTCCGCGGGCGAAGAGGTGCGCGGCAGCATCGTGCTCCAGTCGCGCGACGGCCGCGTGCTGGCCGTGGCCCGCGGCGTGGAAGGCGAGTTCCGGCACCGCGACCCGAGGTTCCTGCGCGCCCGCGGACCGGGCGGCAAGCCGGCCTACGTCGCGACCTCCACCTCGACCTCGACCTCGGCCACGACCTCCACCGCGACTTCGACCCCGATCCCGACCTCGATCGCGGCGGTCCCAGCGGCGCGGGCCGCGAGCCGCGAGCCACCCGCGGCAGCCCGCGCAGTCGACGAGGCGAGCTATCGCATCGAGCAGTTCCCGGAGGTGCAGGAGCTGGAGCAGCGGCTGGGCCTGGTGGCGGCCTTCGGCCTGAAGAATCCGTACTTCAACGTGCACGAGCGGGTCACCAACGACACCTCGGTGATCGGCGGCCGCACGATGATCAACTGGTCCAGCTACAACTACCTTGGCCTCTCCGGCGACCCCCAGGTAAGCCGCGCGGCGCAGGAGGCGGTGGAGCGGTACGGGACCAGCGTGTCCGCCAGCCGCGTCGCGAGCGGCGAGAAGCCGCTTCACCGCGAGCTGGAGCAGGAGCTGGCGCGCTTCCTGGGCTGCGAGGACTCCATCGTGACCGTGTCCGGGCACGGGGTGTTCGTGACCGTCATCGGGCACCTGATGGGTCCGCAGGACCTCATCCTCCACGACTCGCTGGCGCACGACTGCATCCTGGGCGGCTCCAAGCTCTCCGGGGCGAAGCGGCGCCCGTTCCCGCACAACGACTTCGAGGCGCTGGAGAAGCAGCTGGCCCAACTGCGGCCGCACTACCGGCGCGTGCTGATCGCGGTCGAGGGCGTCTACAGCATGGACGGGGACGTCACGCCGCTGCCCCGCTTCGTCGAGCTGAAGAAGAAGTACAAGACGCTGCTGCTGGTCGACGAGGCGCACTCGATCGGAGTGGTGGGCGAGACGGGGCGCGGCGTGGGCGAGCACCACCGGATCGAGCGGACGGACGTCGACTTATGGATGGGCACCATGTCCAAGTCGCTCGCCTCCTGCGGCGGGTACGTGGCCGGCTCGAAGACGCTGGTGAACTTCCTCAAGTACACGGTGCCCGGGTTCGTCTACAGCGTGGGCATGTCGCCGGCCAACGCGGCGGCCGCGCTCGAGGCGCTGCGCCAGATCCAGGCGCACCCGGAGAAGGTGCAGCGGCTGCACGAGCGGAGCGCGCTGTTCCTCAAGGTGGCGCGCGAGCGGGGCATCGACACCGGGTTCGCCGGCGGGAGCGCGGTGGTCCCCGCCATCCTGGGCAACTCGCTGCACAGCCTCCAGGTCAGCGAGGCGCTGCGGCAGCGCGGCATCAACGTGCAGCCCATCCTCTATCCGGCGGTCGAGGAGACGGCCGCGCGCCTGCGCTTCTTCGTCACCTCGACGCACACCGAGCAGCAGATCCGCGAGACCATCGAGGTGCTGGCGGAGGAGATCGCCCGCGTCCGCGCCGAGGGCGGCGAGCTGCAGACCGGCTCGGTCTAGTCCCCGCACGGACTACTTGTCCCGGGACAAGTCCAAATCGCTCACCCGCTCGGCGCTGCACTGTCGGACCCTCGTGCTACGATGGCCAGATGATGAACTCACTGTGCGCTGTCGAATCGTTGAGCTCCTCCGACCTTCTCTCCGCCACGCGAGAGCTCGCTCAGAAATCGTGCGACGTGGAGGCGGAGCTGATCGTGCACCTCGGCGAGATCGACGAGAGAAAGCTCTACCTGGATTTTGCATTCTCCTCGATGTTCGCCTTCTGCATGGGCGAGCTGGGCTTCTCGGAGGGCGTAGCCTACAACCGGATCTTCGTTGCCCGTGCCGCACGGCACATGCCGGTTATCGTGGATGCGCTTCGAGCCGGGCGGGTGCACCTGGCCGGGTTGCGTTTACTTGCCCCGCACCTGACCCCTGAGAACCAGGAGAGGGTATTGACGGAGGCAGCGGGGAAGTCGAAGCGCGAAATCGAAGAGCTGGTCGCGCGTCTTTCGCCGCAGCCGGCAGCTCCGACCCTCGTGCGCAAGCTCCCGGGTCGCCCCGACTTGCCGCCCGAAGCGTCACCTGCATTCTCGTTCGGCATCGCCGCCACAGTGGCGCCGCCCGCGTCGTCGCCTGCTCTCGCGATCGGAACACCTCCCGCCCCGCCACCGCGACGCGATGAATGCCGGCCCGTAACTCCGCTCTGCGAGGAGACCTTCAAGTTCCAGTTCACCGCGAGTCGCGCGTGTCATGAGAAATTCCGCCAGGCGCAGGATCTGCTCCGCCACCGCATCCCGGACGGAGACCTGGCGACGATCGTGGAGAAAGCGCTCGAGTTGCTCATCGAGCAGGTGAAGAAGGAGCGATTCGCCACCGGTCGGAAGGCACGACCGGCTCCGGCCGAAGACGCGCATGAATCGTCTTCGCGTCACATCCCGGACGCCATCAAGCGCGAGGTCTTCGAGCGCGACGGCGGCCGCTGCACGTTTTCCGACGAGCAGGGCCGCAGGTGCGCCGAGACTGGCGCCCTGGAATTCGATCACCGCGACGGGTTCGCGCGAACGCATCTCCACCGAGCGGACCGGATCCGCCTGCTCTGCCGTGCGCACAACCAACACGCTGCTGAGCAGATGTACGGTCGCGAGTTCATGGAACGAGCGCGCGCATCGGGCGACCGGCTTGCAGCCGCTCCGGGGACTCCGTCAGGGTGAGTGGAGGTTTATCCGCCCCGGCGCGGGACGCGCTGCGTTAAAGCGGCACACGACGTCGGTCCGGGATCGCGTTTCACCGCCGCAGCGCCTCAAAAGCAACCTAGGTCCAGTTGGTGTTCGGACGATTGCGGATAGTCACGCGACGGCCCCGACGTACACGTAGGCAGTGCCCGCCAGCAGCGGGGTTGCGCTTCGCTGCGCGAAGGCGCCGGCCTGGTCCATCAGCGCCAGGAACTGGTCACCCGCCGGGAACGCCGCGGCCGTGCGCGGGAGGTACTCGTAGGCGGCGCGGTTGCCGGTGAGGAGCCCTCCGAGGGCGGGCATCACCTGCCGGCTGTAGACGCGGAAGAGCGCGCCGAAGGGGCCGCGCGGCTGGCCGAACTCCAGCACCACCACGCGGCCACCAGGGCGCACGACCCGTGCCATCTCGCGCAGGCAGCGCACCGGGTCG
>DASWGQ010000278.1:0-9272 GCA_036393595.1 Myxococcales bacterium
TTGATGGGATCGCCCGGTTCCAGGATCGCCTGCGAGAGGGCGACCAGCCGCCGGAAGTCAGGCGTGTTCCGCTCGTAACCCCAGCCCCGCGCCGGCGCGGTCAGCGGGTCGCCCGCGGGGTACGTCACGCCGAAGAACGACACGTCGAACCCGAACCTGTCGATGTTCTGCGGCTCGTTGCCGGTGCCGCGCAGCACGGAAATCTGAAGACGGTCTCCGGACTGGAAGACGGTGACGGCCACCTGATCGGGCCCGTTCACGACCGGCGTGCGCTGCACCGAGAGGATCGGCGAGTCCGCCGTCACCGCCACGCGCATCTTCCCGTTCGCGTCGGCGGTCGCGGTGGCGCAGGCGTGGTCCCTCTGGCAGGTCGCGGAGGCGTGGTCGAGATTGGTGATCGTCACGCGGTCGCCGGGCGCCAGCGCGAGCAGCGCGATGGGCAGCTCGAGCTCGCGGTTCAGGTCCTGCACCACCAGCACCAGCGTGGGGCTGGTGCCCGGCTGCCCGGGTGCGCAGCGCTTCAGGGCGAAGTCGAAGTCGCAGTTGGCAAAGAACGGCCCCAGGCTGCCCGGCATGACCGAGCTCACCACAGGCGCGAGCTGCGTCCGCAGCGCGACGTCGGTGAGGCCGCCGCCGCCGCTTACCGCCGCGGCCGCCTTCACCGCCGGCTCGACCGCGGGGAGCACGCCGGCCACGATCCCTCCCAGCGACACGCCAAACGCGAAGAGGTCGCTGCCTGGGTTGGGGTCGCCGGCCTTGAAGAACGTGCCGCCCCCGGGGTTCGGCACGTCCACGGGCCACACCACCGGTCCCGCGACGTCGGGCCTGCCGTCTCCGTTGAAGTCACCCGCCACGGGGAACGCCACGGCGGTGGTCGGCCCCGCGGCCTGGACGATCTGGTTCGTCCCGTCGAACGTCCGCAGGATGCGCACCAGCATCATCCAGTCCACCACCGACTGGCGCACGGCACCTCGCGTGTGGAACGGGTCGGCGGAGAAGAAATCTCCCCCGGGGTCGAGGAATCCGTCGTTGTCGAGATCGCGCGCCCGCGTGGTGAGCAGGGCGGTGGCGAAGCTCCCCAGCCCCTGGCTCGCGAACGCCTGCGCGGCCGGCGCGAGCAGCGTCGGGTCAAGGCCGTGCCCGAAGGCGTCGATGGAGATGGTGGCCAGGCCGTACTTCGCGAAGGTGCCGGCGAACGCGAGCAGCTCGAACGATCGGGTCCCGCCGTATCCGTGGCCGGCGAGCACGGTGGGGAACGGCGCGAACTGCCCGCCGTTCGGCTTGGGCACCGCGAGCAGGAACGTGACCGTCTCCGGCTGCGTGTGCGCCTGCCCCGAGGCGAGGTTCACCTGGAAGGTCCCGTCCTGGGGGTCCCCCGCGGGGACGCCGATGAGGCTTGGAGAGACGAAGCTCGCCGAGACGAAGTAGTCGATGTACCGGAACGTCTCGAGCAGCGCGTTCAGCGTCGCCGCGTCGGGATTGCCCAGCAGCGGCGCGATGGCCGGATCGGAGAGGACCGGGCCCAGGGTGCTCGCGGGGAGGATGTACGCCTGCCGATCGGTGAGCGCGAACCCGTCGCGCTCCGCCAGGACGGTGAGCAGCGTGAGGCCCTTCCCCGAGGACGTGCTGGGCGGCAGCGAAGGGGGATATTGGCGGCCGATGGCGGCGAGAGGTCCGAGCCGCCGGAGGCCGCGCTGGATTGCCTCGAGGTCCCGCGTCGTGCTCTGGGTGGTGAACGCCCACGCGTACGCGACGTTCTCGAGCCGCACTCCTGCCGGCAGCTTGCCGAGAACCGGAGATAGCTCGCCGTTCTGCGCAGGATGGTTGATGCCGGGGCCGGGCGGGACAACGGCGCGGCCCCCGGCGTCTTGCAGCCGGTTGGTGAGGATGACCGCGTAGCGCGTCTCCTGGCGGAGCGGCAGCACCGGGCGGAGGATCAAGGTCCGCGTCGAGCGCTCGTAGAACGGAAGCAGCTGGTCGGCCTGGTGGCGCGGATCGGGATCGTCGCAGGCCGGCCCGGGCGGCACGAAGACGTTGGCGCCGTCCCCGCAGCCCGGGAAGAGGAGGTTCCGGTGCTGCGCGAAGGGGTCGTTCACGAAGTACTGTCCCGGGTCCGCGAGCACGGAGGGGAAGCGCCCGGCGCCCACGTCCAGCGCCGACACCGAGCCGTCGTCGATCCGCACCAGGTACACGGCGTCGTTGGCCGGGTCGGCGTCGTTCTGCCGGGCGAAGAGGTCGAGCACGTCGAGGTCGGCGTCGAACGAGACGGTGATCGGCGCGAACGTGCCGAACCCGTCGAGCTGGTCGAGCAGCGCGCGCGTGCGCTGCTCGAGCTGCGACGGCGCCGCCAGGCTGGAGCTCAGGCGCAACCCCGTCGGGCTGTCGGGATCGGGGCGCGTGGCGAGGTCGCTGGGGAAGGGGATCTCGGGGAGCGGTTTCCGCGCCAGGTCGAAGACGATGCGCGGCCCGCCGGTGTCGCGCGCGGGAGCGAGGCCTTCGATCGGCTGCGCGGAACGGCAGCCGGCGAGCGCGCACAGGGAGAGGAGCAGAAGTCGCCGCGTCATCGGCTCAGAACACCAGCGTGGCACGGAACCGGACCGCGTTGACCGGCGGAAGCCGCGAGCCGTCCGCCATCTGGAACGCGTTGCCCGGGAACAGCCGTCCGGCTTGCGCGCCGAGCTCGTATCCGAAGTTCCCGCGCAAGCGTGCGCGCCAGGAGACGGCGCCGTCGATCTCGGTCCCGTAGTTCTTCCCAGGCTCCGCGCCGAACGGATTGAGCGGCGCCGAGGCGACGAACGTGCTGTAGGGGTCGACGTACGGCTGCGGCGCGCGGGCGAACAGGACGCTGCCCACCAGCCGCAGCCGGCCGCCGAACAGGGACGGGCGCCAGCGCAGCGTGGGCTTCAGGTACAGCGCGTTCGCCACCGCGCCCTCGGTGGGGAGCAGGTCGATCCCGGGCGGCGGGCGCGCCGACAAGTTGGGGTCCGCGAGCCTGCGCGCCGCGTTCTGCGTCTGGAAGAGGAGCACCTCGTCGAACAGCACCAGGCCCACCTTGAAGTCGCGGTTGAACTGGAACTGGGTCGAGGCGTCGTCGAACGGGTTCGAATCGCCGCTGGCGTACCCGGCCTCGATCTCCGCCTCCAGGGTCCCGCGCGAGAGCAGGGCCCGGGCCGCCACGCCCTGCTGCGCCACCTGGGTGCGGAACAGCGCGCTCAGGTTCGGCGCATGCGTGGTGTTGCCGTAGACCTCGGCGGCCTCCGCCTCGAGCGACACGGTCCCGCCCAGCCACTCCACCGGAAACAGGGTGCGCGCGTGCAGGTCGACCAGCAAGGTGTGCAGCGAGCCGCCTCCCGCCGCGTACTGCTGCCAGCGGCGCGCGATGTAAAGGCCGGCGCGCGAGTCCGGACCCGGGTCCCATACCACCGCGGCCACCAGCTGCGAGGCGACGTCGCCCCAGCGCAGCCCGTTGGTCGCGTTGGCGTTGATCAGTTGCGCGTACCGGTCGCGGTAGACCAGGTCCGCGGCCAGCGCCACCGCGACGTGCTGGGCGATCTCGCTGCGCGGCCCGAGGAACCCGAACGGGCGGGTGGCGAACAGCACGCGGTCGACGATGTCGCCGAACCGGACGTCCCCGAAGTCCGGCCCCTCCTCCTGGTTGCCTCCGTTCACCAGCATGCCCATGCCCCAGTCGCTGGGCATCTGGCCGAACTCGAAGACCCCGAAGGGGAGGCGGAACTTGACGAACAGGTGGCGGAAGTCGAACCCGCTGGCGTGCGCCCCGTCGCGGTTGGAGCGCCCCTGCCAGCCCAGGTCCTGGAAGCTGGGAGCCAGGTCGCCGGCGACCAGCCCCCGCAGCACGTCGAACGAGCCCTGCACCTCGATCTGGTCCTGCTCGACGATCTTCGGCGTGAGACGGAGCCGGTGCTCGATCCAGCGCTCCTGGCCGAGGCGCGTGCCGGAGCCGTCGAGCAGGTAGTCCGACTCGCCTGCGAAGCGCAGCCGGTACGACCCGTCGACCCGGATGTCGGCCGCTGCGGCCGGGAGCGCGCCGAGCAGGAGGAGCAGCGACACCGGGTATTTCAAAGTCCCTCCGATTGACACTTCGGACGCCCTCCCATATCAGGCGCGCCGATGCGCATCCACAGCGGGATCGCCGGGTCCGCAGGCAGGTTGACGCGCGGAGCGCTGGCGATCGGGAACTTCGACGGCGTGCACCTCGGACATCGCGGGTTGTTCGACGCGGCGAAGGCGTCGGCCCGCAAACTGGGCGGACCATCGTCCGTGCTCACCTTCGAGCCGCACCCAGCGCGCCTGCTCGCGCCCGAGTACGCGCCCCCCCTGATCAGCTCGCCCGCGCGCAAGCGGGAGCTCCTCGCCGAGGCCGGAGTGGAGGAGCTGGTGGTGCAGCCCTTCGACCGCGCCTTCGCCGGCACCGAGCCGGAGCGCTTCGTCGACCTGCTGGCCGCGACTGGAGCCTGCGAGGTGGTCGTGGGGCACGACTTCACCTACGGGCGCGAGCGGGCCGGCACCGTGGACACGCTCCGCGCCAGCCTCGCCGGGCGCGGGCTGCGTCTGCACGTGGTCGCGCCGATCAGGGTGCACGGCCTGGTGGTGTCGTCCACCAAGATCCGGGAGTTCACGCTGGAGGGCCGCGTCGAGGCCGCCGCCCAGCTCCTCGGGCGTCCCTTCGACCTGGAAGGCGACGTGGTGCGCGGCGCGGGGCGCGGGCGCAAGCTGGGCTGGCCGACGGCGAACATCCGCACCGAGGCGGAGTTGCTGCCGGCGGTCGGCGTGTACGCCGTGCGCGCGCGACTCATCGAATCCTCGAACACGACCTCGACCCCGACCCCGACCCCGACCCCGACCCCGACCTCGACCTCGACCTCGACTCAGCCCTCGACCGCGGTCTCGTGGACGGACGCCGCGCATCCTCTCTGGCCGTTCCTCCTCTTCGCCTGCGCGGTGGCCAACGTGACGGCGCTCTGGTCGGCGCCCTATCTGCCCTTCACGGACCTGCCCCAGCACGCCGCCGCCATCGCCACCTTGCGGCACTGGACCGATCCGCAGTGGAAGGGCCAGGAGTACTTCACGCTCGCGCTGGGACGGTCTCAGTACCTGCTCTACTACCTGGCCGGCGCGCTGCTCGCGTTCCCGCTGGGCACCGCGGAGCGCGCGAACCTGGTGCTCCTCTCCGCGACCGCGCTGGCCTTTCCGTATGCCCTGCGCTCGCTCCTGCGCGCCCTGCGGTCCGACGAGCGGCTGGCGCTCTTCGCGGCTCCGCTCTTCTGGTCGCAGTCGCTCCTGATCGGGTTCTTCAACTACCTGGCGGCGCTGCCGCTGCTCCTGTGGGGACTCTCGCTGGCGGTGCGGGACGCCCGGGATCCGCGCCCGCGCCGCACCGTGCTGCTCGCCGCGGTGGCCGTCGCGCTCTTCTACCTGCACCTGTCCGCGTTCCTGCTCTTCGCTCCGGCGGCGCTGGTCGCCTGGCTCGCGCTCGGGCGCCGGCCGCGCGCCGTCCTCTGGATGGCCCCCGTCGCGGCCCTGGGGCTCGCCTTCCTCGCCACGAGCCCCGTGGTGCACCCGGCGACGGTCGGCTGGACGCAGCCGGTGCGCGTCCTTTTCGAGCCCCTCGGCAACGCCCTTCGCGACCTGCCGGGCGCGCTGCTCGACATCTGGCCCGGGCCCTACGACGAGATCGTGCTGCTCGCGCTCCTCGCGGCGGCGGCGCTGCTGGCCTGGCCGCAGGCGCGCGACCCGGAGGTAAGCCCGCGCCTGCGCGGCGTCGCGGCCGCGTGGTGCGCGCTGGCGGCGCTGCTCTACCTCGCCTTCCCGGTCGCCATCGGCTGGCTGTGGCAGCTCAACGAGCGCTACGCGATCGCCTTCGCGCTCCTCGCCGCGCTGCTGCTGCGGCCGGCTCGCGGAGTGCGCGGAGCGCTGCCCCTGCTGCTGGTCGCCGCTGCATCGCTCTTCTCGGCCGGCGTCGCGGCCCGGCAGATGCGGGGCTTCACGCACGAGGTGGACGGCTTCGATCGCGTGCTCGACGCCGCGGCGCCCGGCCGGCGGCTGCTCGCGCTCGTGTACGAGCACGATTCGGCGTGGGCGAAGTTCAGCCCCTACCTCCACTTCGGCAGCTACTACCGCGCGCGCAAGGGAGGGGTCGCCTCGTTCTCCTTCGCCGAGCTGCCGCAGTCTCCGCTGCGCTACCGGCCGGAGATCGCGCCTCCGCGCAAGCCGCCGCACTGGGAGTGGGAGCCGTGGAGGTTCCGCAACGACGTCGACGGCCTCTACTACGACTACATCCTCGTCCGCGGCTTCACCGATCCGTTCACGCGCCCCGGCCCCGGCCCCACCTGGCACATCGCCGCCCGCTCCGGCCCCTGGACCCTCTACGCGAAGTAAGGACCACCAGCGTTTCACGGGGAGCGCGCCGAGCTAGCGGAGCGCGCGGAGTTGTGTTCTTGAAAAACGACTTCCTCGGCGCGCTCCGTTTCCTCCGCGCCCTCCGCGTGAAACGCTT
This sequence comes from Myxococcales bacterium, assembly GCA_036393595.1. Taxonomy (GTDB): domain Bacteria; phylum Myxococcota; class Myxococcia; order Myxococcales; family 40CM-4-68-19; genus VBKO01. Next base: position 6,518 of record DASWGQ010000278.1, read on the forward strand.
GTAGTCCAGTACCGCGTCCCGGTCGTGAAAGCGGTGGGACTAGGCCAGGGCGCGGCGGGCGGGGCGGGGACCGAGGTGCGGGATGAAGTTCGGGTTGCGCAGCGGAGTGCGGTGCTCCTCGCGAGGAGGCTTCTGATCGGGAGTGCGCCCCTCGCGCTCGGCGGGCGCCGCCTTCCGGCCCGGCGGCGTCGGCGTCCACGGGATGCCCGCCCTGCCGCCCGGAGCCGAGTAACGGTTGCTCGGCGCAGCAGGCGTGTTTGCGTTGGAGGTCACCGGCGCGGGCTGCGGCGTCTGCGCCAGCACGGCTGCCTGCAGGAGCGCGAGGGCGAACGCGAGCGCGACGAGCCCCGATGTGAGCAGCCCACCCACGGTGCGACCCTTCATACACACCATCCCGGGGCTTCTGCGACGCTTCCCCACATGCAATTTAGGACGTTCGCCGCCTGAGCGCGATACCCCCTGCGCCCGGAGTCCTTTCCTTGACGGCCGAGCGGCCGGCTCCTACGGTGGGGCCCACGTCTCCCGAAAGGCCGTCCACGCATGTCCAGCCGCGTCGATCCCCCCAAGGTCCCGCAGCATGAGCCCGAGCGCCGGCCACCTGCGGGCAGGCTCGACAAGGCCTTCCCGGTCTTCCTGGAGGGAGACCGCGGGGTGGCTGCAGGAATTGGCCGGAACATCAGCGATTCCGGGATGTTCGTGGAGACCCGGGAGCCGTTCCCGCTGGGCAGCCGCGTCCGGGTGACCTTCACCTCGCCCTCCGGTGGCGCGGAGATGGTCCTGGAGGGCGAGGTCCGCTACCAGTGCTTCATCAACTTCACCCGCGCCGACGCGGTCCGTGCCGGGATGCGCGGGATCGGGCTCAAGTTCGTCACCCCGAAGGGGGTCCAGGGCGCCTCCAGGGGCACCATCCACTGATGGACCTCACCGGATCTTGAGCGGCACGTACTGGACGGCCTGCCCGCTGCGCACGCGCAGCAGCACCGTGTCGCCCTTCTTCAGCCTGGAGACGACCTTCTTGTAGTCGGCGACCGAGGTCACCGGCTGCCGGTTGATCTCGAGGATCACGTCGCCCGGATCCAGGCCCGCCTGCGAGGCGGGCGAGTCCGGGGCCACGTCGGTGACCACCACGCCCTTGGTGCCCGGCTCCACGCGCGCCCGCTGGGCCATCTCCGGCGTCAGGTCTTGGACGCGCACGCCGAGGAGGTCGCCGGTCGATTTGTCGGCGTCGCCGCCCTGCCCGCCCGCGCGCGCGGTGGTCTCCTTCTCGTCGGGCCGCTCGCCGAGCTTGACCTCGACCTGCCGCGGCTTGCCGTCGCGAACGATCTCCAGCTTCACCGTCTGGCCGGGCGGGATGGCCCCGACGTCGCGCGTGAGCTGGTTCGCGTCGGTGACCGGCTTCCCGTTCAGGGAAACGACCACGTCGCCCGGCTTGATGCTGGCCTTGTCCGCCGGTCCGCCCTTCACCACGTCGGCGATGAGCGCCCCTTGCGTCGACTTGAGGCCCAGCGAATCCACCATGTCCTGGGTGATGGGCTGCGGCTGCACGCCGAGGAAGCCGCGCACCACGCGCCCGGTCTTCTCCAGCTGAGGAAGGATCTGCTTCACCACGGCGATGGGGATGGCGAAGCCGATGGTGTTCGCGCCGCCGATGATGGCCGCGTTGATGCCGATCACCTCGCCGCGCAAGTTGAACAGCGGTCCGCCGGAGTTGCCCGGGTTGATCGACGCGTCCGTCTGCAGGAAATCGCTGTACACCGAGCCGGGACCGAGCGCGCGCTCCTTCGCGCTGATGATCCCCGCGGTCACCGTCGCCTGCAGGCCGAACGGCTCGCCGATGGCGATCACGTAGTCGCCCACCTGCAAAGCGTCGCTGTCGCCCAGCACGGCGCCCTTGAGCTCGTTCACGTGCTCGCCCTCGAGCTTGAGGAGCGCGATGTCCGACTTCGGATCGTTGCCGATCACCTTGCCCACGTACTCGCGCGCGCCGACCGGCGAGGTCTCGTCGGTGACGACCTTGATGTCGTCCATGGCGCGGAACTTGTTGGAGCCCGGGTCCTGGATCTCGACCACGTGGTTGTTGGTGAGGACCATGCCGTTGCCGATCAGCAACCCGGAGCCGAGCCCGTGCCTCTCCTGGTCGTCGGGCGTGGGCTGCCCGCCGAAGAAGCGGAAGAAGCGCTCCATCGGGTCCTGCTCTCCGCCGTCCTCGCTGTCGTCGCCCGGACCCTGGTCGAACGGGGTGCGGGGACGCGCCTGCGGCATCCCCCGGCGCGCGGTCGCGCGGCGCGGCTTGAAGCGCGAGTTGATGTTCACCACCACCGGCCGCAGCTGCTTCACCAGCGGCGCGAGCGAGGGGAGCGGCGTCAGCTGTCCCTGCCCGGGCTGCACGGGGGGCGGCGTGGCGTCGGCGGGAGCGGGGGACGGGGCCGCCCGCGCGTCGGGCGCGAGGTCCTTCTGGTGGTCGCGGCCCGAGAGCGCGATGGGCAGCGCCACCACGGTGGCGAGCGACCCCAGGGCGAATGCGCAGAGCAACGTGATGCGAGAGCGTTGCATGAAAGTGCCTCCAAAGCGGGCGAGCGGGCGGCCGGTTCCCTAGAACAGCCGGCCCCGTCCGGTATTTCGATCCTGGGCGCAGGCTACAGCCGCGAACCCGTCTGCGCAGCAGGATCTCGGGCCTGGTAACCAGATCGCAACGGTAACATGCCAGAATGACGCATCCGCGGGAGGGCCCCATGGGCCGCGTGCGGCTGGCCGA
>DASWGQ010000279.1:0-2157 GCA_036393595.1 Myxococcales bacterium
TGGCCATCCGACCGCGAACGCGGTGCGCAAGGCGGCGGAAGCGCAGGACTGACGGTCTACAGGAGCGGCGCGATGCGGGAGAGGTCCTGGACGAACCTCTGGGTCTCGCGCCGCCGCGTCTCGTCGTCCGGGGCGCGCAGAAGCGAGCTGGGGTGGACCGTCGCCATCACATAAGGCGCCAGCTCGGAGCGCAGCAGCTCGCCGCGGTGTTCGGTGACCTTGAACTTCTTCCCCAGGAGCGCCTGCGCCGCGGTCGCGCCCAGGCAGACCAGGACGCGCGGCTTGACCACCGCGAGCTCCGCGTCCAGCCAGGGCCGGCAGGCGGCGATCTCGCGCGCGTTCGGCTTCTCGTGGATGCGCCGCTTGCCGCGCGGCTTCCACTTGAAGTGCTTCACCACGTTGGTGACGTAGACCAGCTCGCGGTCGATCCCGGCTTCCGCCAGCGCGCGGTCCAGCATCTTCCCGGCGGGCCCGACGAACGGCCGTCCGACCCGATCCTCGACGTCGCCCGGCTGCTCGCCCACCATCATGGCGCGCGCCGACTTGCCGCCTTCGCCGAACACGGTCTGGGTGGCGCGCTGGTAGAGATCGCAGGCGTGGCAGCACGCGGCCAGCTTGCGGAGCAGCGGGAGGGTGGGGTGCGGCGGGATCAGCGGAGCCGCGGCCGGCAGCTCGAGGGCGCGTCCCATGACGTCAAACCTATGCACGTCGTAGGATGCGGTCATGCAGGCGGCGGCGCCCACGGTCGAGCAGATCCGCGCCGCCCGGGAACGGCTGCGGGAGCTGATCGCGGAGACGCCGCTGTGGCGGTGGCGGGGCGACGCGGTCGAGCAGGCGGCGGGGCCGGGGACCCAGGTGCTGCTCAAGCTGGAGCTCTTCCAGCACGCGGGCAGCTTCAAGCCGCGCGGCGCCCTGTGCGCGATGATGGATCTCGCGCCGGATGCGTTACGCCGCGGTGTGACCGCGGTGAGCGCCGGCAATCACGCGATGGCGGTCGGCTACGCCGCGCGCGCGCTCGGAACCAGCGCGAAGGTGGTGATGCCCCGCACCGCCAGTCCCGCGCGGGTGCAGGGCTGCAGGGACTACGGAGCCGAGGTGGAGCTGGTGGAGGACGTGCACCGCGCGTTCACCCGGGTCCGCGAGATCGAGGAACAGGAAGGACGGGCCTTCATCCACCCCTTCGAGGGGCCGCTCATCGCGCTCGGCACCGCGACGATGGGCCTGGAGATCTGCGAGCAGGCGCGCGAGCTGGACGCAGTCATCGTGCCCATCGGCGGGGGCGGGCTGTGCGCCGGCGTCGCCTCCGCGGTGAAGCAGATCCTGCCCCGCTGCGCCGTGTACGGAGTCGAGCCGGAGGGCGCGGACTCGATGCACCGCAGCTTCGCGAGCGGCAAGCCCGAATCGATCGACGCGGTCCGGACCATCGCGGACAGCCTGGGGGCGCCGCACGCCGCGCCGTACAGCTTCGCGCTCTGCCGCAGGTACGTGGACCGCCTCGTCAAGGTGGACGACGCGGCGCTCCGCTCGGCGATGGGCCTCCTCTTCCGTTCCGCGAAGCTCGCGGTCGAACCGGCCGGCGCCGCCGCCACCGCCGCCCTCTGCGGCCCCCTCCGCGAAACCCTCTCCGGCAAACGCGTGGCCGTGATCGTCTGCGGCGCCAACATCGACGCGCCCACCTTCGCCAAACACCTCGCCGCGATCTAGCCTCCAAACGTTTCAAGGGAGCGCGGAAGCAACGGGAGGGCGGGAGTTTCGAATTGGGCGGAGAAGCGTCGCTTGCGAGCCCAAAGCCCTTCCTCCCGCGCTCCCGAATCTCCCGCCCTCCCCTGAAACGTCTTCGTTCACGGCCGTGGCTAGATCTGGCGCATGGGGAGGATCAGGGTTGGGACCAGTGGGTATGCCTACAAGCACTGGCGGGACCTGCTCTACGAGGGGGTGCCGCCGTCGAGGTGGCTGGAGAGGTATGCGCAGGTCTTCGACACGGTGGAGCTGAACGCGACGACTACCTTCACGTACATAGTACTAGATTGCGCAGTGCGGCCGCGCCGTGAAAAGCGCACCGCCGCCTGACCGGCTGTTCAACGGCGCAGCGCCGCCCCAGGGTGGCGACTCCCGGCGGCGAGCGGAGGCTCAAGTCCGCCGCCGAGCAGCCGATCA
>DASWGQ010000280.1:0-1635 GCA_036393595.1 Myxococcales bacterium
CAAGAACATCTCGGTGATCGCCGTGTACGGCGGAGCGCCGATGGGCGTCCAGACCCAGGCGCTGCAAGCGGGCGCCGAGGTGATCGTGGGCACGCCCGGGCGCGTGTACGACCACATCCGGCGGGGCACGCTCAAGCTCGAGGACACGCGCATCGCCGTCCTGGACGAAGCGGACGAGATGCTCTCGGCGGGGTTCTTCGAGGAGGTGACGCGGATCCTCGATCACCTCCCGCCCGACCGGCAGACGCTGCTCTTCTCCGCGACCGTGGCGCCGGACATCGAGCAGCTCGCCGCGAAGTACCTGCGCAACCCGGAGACGATCCTCCTCTCCGAAGACGTCTACACGGTCGAGCACATCAAGAACGTCATCTATTACGTGGTCGACCAGTACCCCAAGCCGCGCAACCTGCTCTACCTGCTCGAGCGGGAGGACCCCGACAGCGCCATCATCTTCTGCAACCTGCGCACCGACACCGAGCTGATCGCCAACGTGCTGAACCGCAACGGCCTCGACGCGGAGATGCTCAACGGAGATTTGCCGCAGAAGGAGCGCGAACGTGTCATGGGCAAGGTGAAGCGCGGCGAGCTCAAGTTCATGGTGGCGACCGACATCGCCGCGCGCGGGATCGACATCTCCGATCTCTCGCACGTCATCAACTACTCGCTGCCCGAGGACCCCTCGGTCTACCTGCACCGGGTGGGGCGCACCGGCCGGATCGGGAAGAAGGGCACCGCCATCAGCCTGGTCTCGGGCGCCGAGCTGGTCACGCTGACGGCGCTGGAGCGCAACTTCGGCATCCAGTTCGAGCAGCGCCGGCTGCCCACTCCGGACGAGGCGAAGAGCCTGTGGACCGAGCTGCGGATGAAGGAGCTGCGCGACGCGATGACCGCGGGCGCCGCGTTCGAGGCGTACCTGCCGCTCGCGCAGGACATGGCCGCCCGCGAGGACGGGAAACAACTGCTCGCGTATGCGCTGCGCTACTTCTTCACCCACCACCGGATGGAGAAGGCGCAGGTGCGCGCGGCGGGAGAGAAGCTCCTGCAGAGCCACCAGGTCGAGCAAGTGCACAAGGAGCAGAAGCGCGCCCGCGGAGGGCACGATCGCGAGCGGCGGAAGCCGCGAATGGAGCGCGCGGCCGAGCCGCCTGGCGGCCGCGCCGCGCCCTCGGCCGAGCCGGCTGCTCCGCCGGACCGGGTCAAGCTATACGTCTCCCTGGGCGCAGAGCAGGGATGGGACAAGGACGGCATCGCCGCCGCGCTGGCGGAGGCCGCCGCGCAGCCCCGCGATACGGTCCTGGCGGTGGACCTGAAGCCCCGCTACGCGTACGTGCTGGTCCAGCCCGGAAGCGAGGCGGCCTTCGTGGCGGCGAACGGGAAGCCGCTGCGGGATCGGCCGCTCACGGTCGAGATCGCCCGCCCGAAGAAGCGGTGATGGAACTCGCCATCCGCTGCGGCGGGCTGGTCAAGAAGTACGATCGGGTGACTGCCGTGGATGGCCTCGACCTCACCGTGCGGCGCGGCGAGTGCTTCGGCCTCTTGGGGCCCAATGGCGCGGGAAAGACGACCACCGTCGAGGTCCTCGAAGGCCTCCTGGAGCCCACCTCGGGCGACGTCGAGGTGCTGGGGATGCGCTGG
>DASWGQ010000281.1:0-3255 GCA_036393595.1 Myxococcales bacterium
CACTCCAAACGGCAGGACGGCGCGGCCCTTCAATCCGCTCTCCCGCGAAGACCGCACGCTCTTCGAGGTCCTGCTCGCCGGTGAGTACGCCCTGCACGGCTTCACCAATCGCGACCTCCGATCAAAGCTCGGACGGACTCCGTTCCCTCTCGCCAAAGGGCGAGAAAAGCAGCCCGGCCAGGTCACCCGCCTGCTGCGCCGCTTGCACGCCCACGGGCTGATCGCCAAGGTCCCTCGCTCGCGCCGCTGGCGTGTGTCCCTCGGTGGACGCAGGCTGATGGCCAGCGCCATCAAGCTCCGCGAGGTCGCTTTCCCCAAGCTCTTCGCCCAGGCCGCTTGACCGAGGAGCTTGTTTGCAGGAAGCAAAGAAGTGACGAAGGGAGAATCCTATAGTCTCAGACAGGTGCGGGATCCTGTATTTGAAAAAGCACTAACTAAAGCCCTCCTCTGAATCAAAGAAAAGTTTCACCTCGCGCGCGGCTGGAGCCCGAGAGCTCGGTGCACCGCGGTCTTCTAATGCGCTGCGTCCCGCCCGGTACGAAGTCGCTCAGCGCGAGCGCGCGTCGACGAGCCGGTCGAGCGAGGCGCGATCGTCCGGCGACAGCCGTTCCTTGGGAGGCCCCTTGAGGATGCGGTCCGCGCCCGCCTCCGGTGCCCGCCGGCCGGCGGCCGCGGCGGGCGCCGCGGGCGTGGGCGAGCGTTTGCGGGACCCCGCGTCGAACCAGCCGCGGGCGCCGCGCATCGCCTCGGAAGCGGCGGCCGGGAGCCCGTGCCGCTGCGCCCGCTCCCACAGCGTCCTCCCGCGGAAGGGCACCAGGCAGACGGCGACCGCGGCTGCGGCGACCAGCAGCAGGAGCGCCTTGCGCATGCGGCGGACGCTGCCATGCAGAAGGCCCGGCAGCCAGTTTCCGGACTGCTTGACGCAGCGGGGGTCGGCCCGCATGGTACCGGTCCCATGGGTTCCGGCCCCTCCCGCTCGGCGGACCGCCTCCTGTGGGGGCTCTTGGCCATCGCCGCCGGCGCCGTGGTGGTGGTGGCCATCGCGCGCGGCCGGGCTCGCGAGGCTCCCCGGCCAGCCGCCGCCGCGGCGCCGAGCATCTCGCTGCCGCTCCTCGACGGGAAGGGCCAGGCCTCGATCGCGAAGGGGCGGGTGACGGTGGTCGACTTCTGGGCCACCTGGTGCGCGCCCTGCCGCGTGTCGATGCCCCGCATCCAGGAGGTCTGGCGGGAGTACGGCCCGCGGGGGGTCGATCTCTACTCGGTGGACACCGACGATCCCGGGGCGGACCGCGAGGCGCAGGTGAAGGAGTTCCTGCTGCGCAACCGCCTGACCTTCCCGGTGGTCCTCGACGACGGCACGGCGTCGAGCGCGTTCTCCGTCGCCGTCCTCCCCACCATGCTGGTGCTGGACCGGGACGCGCACGTGGTCTGGAACCACGTCGGCGCGCTGACCGGCGCGGGCGAGCGGGAACTGCGCGGCGCGCTCGACCGCGCCCTCGCCGCCCCCGCGGCCGCCCGCGGCGGCGGCTGATCCCTCAGGCCACCGTGCGGCCCATGGCGTGGTAGCCCTTGTCCACGTAGACGGTGGTCCCGGTGATCCCGCTCGCCAGCGGGCTGCAGAGGAAGGCGGCCGCGTTCCCCACCTCCGCGGCGGAGAGCTCCTGCGGCAGCGGCGCGTTCTGCGCGTAGTACTTCACCATCTCGTCGATGAAGCCGATCGCGCTCGCCGCGCGCGAGGCGTAGGGGCCCGCGCTGATGGTGTTCACCCGCACGCCGTACTTGCGCCCTGCCTCGAACGCGAGCGTCCGGGTGTCGCTCTCCAGCGCGGCCTTGGCGGAGGACATGCCGCCGCCGTACCCCGGCACCACGCGCTCGCTGGCCATGTACGTGAGCGAGACCACCGCTCCGTCCGGCCGCAGCAGCGGGCCCAGCCGCGCGAGCAGGCCCACCAGTGAGTAGGCGGACACGCTCACCGCGGCCAGGTACCCGGCGCGGCTCGTCTCCAGGAGCGGCTTTTTCACCTCCGGCCCGTTGGCGAGCGAGTGGACGAGGATGTCGATCGGCTTCTCCCCGAAGTCCTTCACCAGCTGCGTCGCGAGCCCGGCGATGGAGAAGTCGCCGCGCTCCACGTAGCGCTTGTTGGCGCGGACGTCCTCGGGAGCGTCCTCGAACCGATCGTACGCGGCGTCGAGCGGATAGATGCGCTCGAACTCGAGCATCTTGCCGCCTCCGAGCCTGCGGGACTCGTCCATCTTCCCGCGCCGGAGGAGGTTCTCGAAGATGTTCAGCGCGGGCGGCCAGGTGCCCACGCAGATGGAGGCCCCTGCCTGGGCCATCGCCTTGGCGATGGCGAACCCGAACCCGCCGTCGTCGGCGACGCCCGCGACGAGCGCCCGCTTGCCCGAGAGGTCGATGGGGAGCATGCGCGCCCATATCGCGCGCGCCGCTCCGGGATGCAAGTCGCGCGATGGTGTAGGGTGCGCGGCCCATGCACCTCTCGGCATGGGCGACGGCGGGTCTGGTGCTCGCCGCGCTGGCGGCCGGCATGGTGGACGCGGTCGCCGGGGGAAGCGGCGTCATCGCGGTGCCGGCGCTGCTCGCCGCCGGGCTGCCGCCGCACCTCGCTCTGGGGACCAACAAGGCGCAAGGCGTGTTCGGCACCTGCGCATCGACGCTGCGGTACGCGCGCGCCGGCCTGCTCGACCCGAGGCGGGCACGGGTGACGTTCCCCGCCGGGCTGGCGGGATCGCTGTGCGGCGCGGCGCTCGTGCTGCTGGTCCCGCCGTCCACGCTGCGGCCCGTGGTGCTGGTGCTGCTCGTCGGCGTGGCGGTGGCGCTCGCGCTGCGGCCGGCTCCCCGGAACCGGACCCCGACCGCGACCCCGAACTCGACCCCGACCCCGAACTCTCCCTCCACGTGGGCACGCCGCGCACCGCGGCTCGCCGCCGCGGCCGTGGCCCTCGTCCTCGGCGCCTATGACGGGTTCTTCGGGCCCGGCGCCGGCACCTTCCTCATCCTCGCCTTCGCCTTCCTCTTCGACCTGCCGCTGCAGCGCGCCTCGGCCGATGCGAAGCCGGTGAACTTCGCCAGCAACCTCGCCGCGCTCGCGCTCTTCTCCGCGCGCGGGGCCGTGCTGTGGGAAGTCGCGCTGCCCATGGCCGCGGCCCAGTTCGCTGGCGGCTGGCTGGGCGCCCACCTCGCCGTCCGCGGCGGCGACCGCCTGGTCCGGGCGGTGGTCCTGCTGGTCGTCCTCGC
>DASWGQ010000282.1:0-13108 GCA_036393595.1 Myxococcales bacterium
TGCCGCTGCACCGGTTACTTGAACATCGTCAAAGCCATCCAGTCCGCAGCCGAGCGGCTGCAGAAGCAGTGAGGGATCCATGACCACGCCCAGGACGAGCCCCGAAATTTCCGGCATGGGTCACTCGATGAAGCGCAAGGAGGACCCGCGCTTCATCCGCGGCCGCGGCAACTACGTGGACGACATCCAGCTGCCGGGCATGCTGCACATGGACATCGTGCGCAGCCCGTACGCGCACGCGAAGATCAAGTCCATCAATTCCGAGAAGGCGTTGAAGGTCCCGGGTGTGCTGGCGGTGATCACCGGCGAGACCCTGGCCAAGTACAACCTGCACTGGATGCCGACCCTGATGTCGGACACCCAGATGGTGCTGCCCACCGAGAAGGTGATGTACCAGGCGCAGGAGGTGGCGGCGGTGATCGCCACCGACCGGTACGCGGCGGCGGACGGCGTGGAGGCGGTGGAGGTCGACTACGATCCGCTGCCGGTGGTGGTCGATCCCTTCCAGGCGCTGCAGCCGGGAGCGCCGGTCCTGCGCACCGACAAGAAGGACAAGAAGGACAACCGCATCTTCCACTGGGAGGCGGGCGACCGCGCTGCGACCGACCAGGCCTTCGCGCAGGCCGACGTGGTGGTGAAGCAGGACATGTACATCCCGCGCATCCACGTCGCCTCGATCGAGACCTGCGGCTGCGTGGCCGACTTCGACCGCGTGACCGGGAAGCTCACGGTCTACATGACCACCCAGGCGCCGCACGCAATCCGCACCGTGTTCGCGCTCGTGGCCGGCCACGTCGGCCTTTCCGAGGAGAAGATCCGCATCGTGTCGCCGGACATCGGCGGTGGGTTCGGCGGCAAGGTGCCCGTCTATCCCGGGTACGTCATCGCGGTGGCCGCTTCGGTCGTCATCGGCAAGCCGGTGAAGTGGGTCGAGGACCGGATGGAGAACCTCCAAGCCGACTCCTTCGCCCGCGACTACCACATCCACGCGGAGCTGGCGGCGAAGAAGGACGGCACGATGACGGCGCTGAAGATCAAGACCCTGGCCGACCACGGCTACACGGACGCCGCAGCCAATCCGTCCAAGTTCCCCGCCGGCCTGTTCTCGATCTGCACCGGGTCCTACGACCTGAAGCGCGCCTTCGCCGAGGTGGACGGCGTCTACACCAACAAGCCGCCTGGCGGCATCGCCTACCGCTGCTCGTTCCGCGTCACCGAGGCGGCGCACTGCATCGAGCGCATCACCGACGTGCTCGCGCAGGAATTGAAGATGGATCCGGCCGAGCTGCGCATGAAGAACTTCATCCCCAAGGAAAAGTTCCCCTACAAGTCGGCGCTGGGCTGGGAGTACGACAGCGGCGACTACGCGGCGGCGCTGCAGAAGGCAATGGACAAGATCGGCTATGCCGAGCTGCGCAAGGAGCAGGCGGAGAAGCGGGCACGCGGCGAGCTGATGGGCATCGGCATCTCCAGCTTCACCGAGATCGTCGGCGCGGGCCCGAGCAAGCAGTTCGACATCCTGGGCATCAAGATGTTCGATTCCGCCGAAATCCGCGTGCACCCGACCGGCAAGGTCATCGCGCGCTTCGGCACCAAGTCGCAGGGCCAGGGGCACGAGACGACGTACGCGCAGATCGTCGCCGAGGAGCTGGGCATCCCGGCGGCGCACGTGCAAGTCGAGGAAGGTGACACCGACACCGCGCCCTACGGGCTCGGCACGTACGCCAGCCGCTCCACGCCAACCGCGGGCGCGGCGGGCGCGATGGCGGCCCGGAAGATCCGGGAGAAGGCGAAGAAGATCGCCGCGCACCTGCTCGAGTGCGCCGAGGACGACCTGGTCTGGGAGACGGGCAAGTTCTCGGTGAAGGGCTCGCCGCAGCGGTCGAAGACCATCCAGGACATCGCGCTGGCCGCTTACACCAACCACCCGCAGGGGATGGAGGCCGGCCTCGAGGCCGTCTCGTACTACGACCCGCCGAACCTCACCTTCCCCTTCGGCAGCTACATCTGCGTGGTGGACATCGACCGCGGCACGGGGATGGTGAAGATCCGCCGCTTCGTGGCCGTGGACGACTGCGGGAACATCATCAACCCGATGATCGTGGACGGCCAGATCCACGGCGGGCTCGCCATGGGCATGGCCCCGGCGCTCCTGGAGGAGATCAGCTACGACGAGGACGGGAACGTGCAGGGCGGGAGCTTCATGGACTACCTGGTGCCCACCGCGATGGAGACGCCGGCGTGGGAGCTGGACAAGACGGTGACGCCCTCGCCGCACCACCCGCTCGGCGCCAAGGGCGTCGGCGAGTCCGCCACCGTGGGAGCGCCGCCGGCCATCGCCAACGCGGTCGTCGACGCGCTCGCGCACCTCGGCGTCAGGCACGTGGACATCCCCATCACGCCCGAGAAGGTGTGGAAGATCCTGAAGGAGAAGGGCGCTGCGGAGTAGCCGATTGAGCGCACCCGCCCTCCAGGCGCTGCGACCGCGGCGCGGGCGCGTCGCGGTCCCGCTCGCGCTCGCCGGGGTGGTGGCGGCCGGCTGGGCGGGAACGCTCCGCCTGGGCGCGGCCATGGAGGGTCACGCCGCGCACCGCGCCGGGTTCGCAGCTCTGTTCGCCATGTGGGCGGCGATGGCCGTGGCCATGATGGTGCCCGTCGAGGCGGCCTCGCTCTTGCGGCTCGCGCGCGGCCTCCGCGAGACCGGGGCGTTCCTTTCGGGGTATCTCCTGCCCTGGCTGGCGTTCAGCTTGGGTGCGGCGGGTCTTCAGCAAAGCCTGCACGCCGCCGGCTGGATGGACGCGGGCATGGCGACGAGCAGCCGGTGGCTCGCGGCAGCGCTGCTCGTCGCGGCCGGGCTCGCGCAGCTCTCGCCGCTCCGCGAGGCGTGCCTTTCGCGCTGCCGCGCGGCGTCCCTGACCGCCGCCGGCACGGGCGGCCTTTCAGGCGGGTTCCGCGCGAGCGTGTCCTCGATCGTCTGCTGCGGGCTGCTGATGCTGGTCCCTTTCGCCACGGGCGTGATGAGCATCTCCTGGATGGCAGCTCTGACCATCCTGCTGGTGGTCGAAAGAGAGGTCCCGCGCGCCGCTCGGGTCGGCGTGATCGCGGGCGTCCTGCTGCTCGTATTGGGCGCGTGGAAGCTGGCCGCCGCCGGATAGCGCGGCGCTGCGCTTTTGTCGCGGACGTCATTGGATGCGTTGTAGTCTCCTCGGCGGCCCATGCTCGCTGCCTTCGCGCTCGCCGCCGCCGTGGCAGCCCCGGTCGACTGGCTCGCTCTTCCCATCGCCAGCTACAACTCCGACGACGGGCTGGCGGGCGGAATGGTCGTGCAGGCTCAGTGGCTCGGCCGCGTGGCGCCCTACAAGGCCTCCCTCGGGGCGCAGGTGCTCTTCAGCACCGCGGGGGTACAGAGCCATTACCTGCGCCTGGACGTCCCCCGCCTCTTCGGCACGCCGCTGCGCCTCTGGGTGGGCGCCGAGTACCACCGCGAGCTGAACGCTCCCTACTACGGCCTGGGAAACGGCAGTTCGAGCAACCTCGCCGATCACCCCGGCCTCTTCGGCGAGCACCCGTTCAACTACCTGCGGCGGTACCCGCAAGCAAGCATCGCCTTCACCCTCCCCTTCAGCACTTCGGGGGTGCGCCTCTCCGCTTTCGCCCGGTACCTCCGCCTGCACGTCGAGGCGTACGACGGATCGCTGCTCGCGCTGGAGCAGCCCCCCGGCAGCGAGGGCGGCGAGGAGCTGTCGTTCGGCTTCGGCGTCCTGCTCGACCGCCGCAAGGGCGAGGCGATGCCCACCGAGGGATACCTGCTGGAGGCGGCGCTGCGCGGCGCGCAGCGGGGCATGGCCTCGGAGCACACCTATCTGGGTGGCACCGCGCGGGCGTTGGGATTCGTCCCCATCGGGAGCCGCATCGTGCTCGCCGCCCGCATCGTGGGCGACGCGCTCACGCCCGGCACTCCGCTCTTCGAGCTGGCGCGCTTCGGCGGCGTCGACCCGTTCGAAGGCGTGGGAGGAGAGCGCAGCGTGCGCGGCATCCCGAAAGCCCGCTTCATCGGCCGGGTGAAGGCGCTGGGGACAGCCGAAATGCGCGTCCGGCTGGCCGACGCGCGACTGCTGGACCGCCGCGTGACGTTCGGGACGGTCGCGTTCATCGACACCGGCCGCGTCTGGCAGCTGCAGGGGAACGACGGGGGGTTCTTCGACTTGCACACCGGCGCCGGCGGCGGCCTGCGCGCGTACCACCGCGAGTTCGTGCTGCGGCTCGATATCGGCACCTCGTCGGAGCGCTCCGCGAGCTTCTACATCACCTTCGGCAGCTTCTTCTGACCCGGGCCTGTCAGAAGAGGCGCTTCTCCAGCGCCTTCAGCACCGCCCGCGTCCGGTCGCGCACGCCCAGCTTGGCGAGGATGCTGGAGACGTGGTTCTTCACGGTGCGCTCCGCGACGCCCAGGGCGCTGCCGATCTCGCGATTCGAATAGCCGCCGGCCATCATGCGCACCACCTCGCGCTCGCGCTGGGTGAGCGGCTCGTCGGCGTGCTCGCGCGCCCGTCCCCCGTCGCGCACCGAGCCGAGGCCGCGCAGGACGCCCTCGGTCAGCGACGGCTTGAACCAGGTCCCGCCGCCGGCCAGGCAGCGGATCGCCTTGCCCAGCTCCTCCGCGGTCACGTCCTTGAGCAGGTATCCCTTCGCTCCGGCGCGGGCGGCGGCCAGCAAGGCGTCCGCGTCGTCGAAGGTGGTCAGCACCAAGCAAGGCGGAGCGGAGGGCTCGCGCTCCAGCTCCTCGAGGACGCCCCGCGGGCACGATGAGGACCTCGAAACAGAGATCCCGCGGCAATCCGTTCCAGGATGGCGATTCGTTGCCGCCGCCATATGCGTCCGCAAAGCGGTGGGCCAACTTATTGCGCGGCTAGAAATCTGTGGAGGCCGTGCGACCACGCGTCGGCACTGAATCACCGCCGTGATGTCGAACGAAGGCTGCACCGTCACTTGACCAGGTGCCCGCTGCGCCGCGACCGTCCGTGATAGGTCTCGCGCACTACCTGGGATCGGGGGATCGCGTGGCGACAGCAAAATGCGCGATGACACTGTCACGGCGAGTCAAGCTGCTGGGCGCGATCCTCGTGGTGGGGGGCGCGGCGCCGGCCGAGCGCAGCGAAATCCGCGTGGCCGAGCAGTACGGGCTCAGCTTCCTACCACTGATGATCATGCGGGACCGCGGCCTGGTCGAGGCCCACGCGCGGCGCCTCGGGATGGCCGCTTTCCAAGTGACGTGGATCAAGCTCGGCGCCGTCAACGCCATCAACGACGCGCTCCTCGCGGGGAACCTCGACTTCGCGGCGGGCGGCGTGCCCTCGCTCGTGACCCTTTGGTCCAAGACGCGAGGAACGGTGGGGGAGGTGCGCGGAATCGGCGCGCTCGGAGACATGCCCAACGAGCTGCTGGTGAGCAGGCCGGAGGTGAAGTCGATTCGCGACCTCGGACCGCAGGACAAGATCGCGGTCACGGCCGTGAAAATCTCGAACCAGGCGCTCGCCCTGGAAATGGCCGCCGCGAAGGAATTCGGGGATCGGGAGTACGAGAAGCTCGACTCCCTCACCGTCGGCATGGCACATCCGGACGCTACCGCGGCGCTGCTGTCGGGCAGCGGCGGCATCACCGGCCACTTCTCCTCGCCGCCGTTCATGGAACGCGAGCTGGCGAAAGCACAGCTGCGCTCCATCCTCTCGACGTATGACGTCCTGGGCGGCGCCGCGACGCTGAACGTCGTCTGGACGCGGATGCAGTTCCTCGACGAGAACCCGAAGGCGTACCGAGCCTTCGTCGAGGCGCTCGAGGAGGCGATCGAGCTGATCCGGCGCGACAAGCGGGCGGCCGCCGATGTGTACAAGCGCCTCGGGAACGCCTCCGAAAGTATCGAGGAGATCCTCGCGATGCTCGATGACCCGCGCATCGTGTTCACCCTCACGCCCCATCGCGTGCTCCGCACCGCCGAGTTCATGCACCGAATCGGGCGGGTGAAGCACCGCCCGACAAGCTGGAAGGACCTGTTTTTCGCGAACGTGCACAGCCGCGAAGGAGGCAGCTAATCGCTGTCGAGTCCCAGGTTCGGGACCGGCAGCTTCAGATGCGCCAGGCCAGGCGGGCGCCGAGCATCGCGTTCGACCCGGTCAGCCCCCCGACTTCCAGGCCGAAGGAGAAGTGGCGCTGCTCGAGGCCGAAGCCGAACGCGGCGTGGCCGCGGACCGCGTCGCCGCCGTTGAAGAAGAACCAGGGGCCGATCAGCGCCTCGAAGTAGGTGCGCCCGCCCGGGGTCACGCGCAGACCGAAGTCGAGCGGGACGCCGGCGCCGGCCGACGAGGTCGTCACCAGCCCGCCGAAGCGCCCGAAGGCGGCGATGTGGCGGGCGAGCCTGCCCTCGACGGCGAGGGTCAGCTCGAAGACGCCCTGCTCGTTGAAGATGTAGTCGCCGCCGACGCCGAGCCTGACCTGCGCGGAGGCGGCGAGCGGCGCGAGCGAGAGCACGGCGAAAGCGGCGAGAGCGATCCGGAGGCGCATGCTCCTCCTCAGTCGCCGCCGTATTCGGCGGCGCTGTGCTTTTGATGACGGGCCATGAAACGTCGTTGTAGTCCGCCCCGAGCCACGATCGCCAGGGAGCCCGGGTAGGGAACACGGCCCTGACTTCCCTACAGCGCCCATCGCTACAATGCCGGGCCATGTCGACGAGGCGCGGTACGCTCTTGTGGATCGACGTCCCCGGGCTGGGCAGCCGGGTCTCCGCCCGGCCGTACGCGGAGGGCGCGCGGATGATGCGCGTGTTCCGCGGAATCCTGCTCCCGCCCTGCGATGCCTTCGGCGGACGCCTCGCCTCTGCGGTGGGCGACTCGTTCCAGATCGTCTTCCGGCGCCCGACCCACGCGGTGCTGGCCGCGGCGGCGGTGCAGGACCGCGCCGCTCAGCACGCGCGCGGCAGCGGAGAGAGGCCCGACATGCGCGCCTGCGTGGTGAGCGGCCAGATGCGGGTCGACCGCAACGGCGTCATCGGCGATCTGGTCGATCTCGCCGCCCGCGTCCGCGGCGCGGCCGGCCGCGGCGACGTGGTGCTCTCCGGCGACGTGTTCGCCGCCATGGACAAGTCCCGCCTCACCGCCGAGGAGCTGGGCGACGCCGACGGAGTGCCCGCCGAAGTGCGGCTCTACCGGCTCGCTCGCGCCCGCGGTTCCGACCTGCCGTTCGGCGGCGTCGGCCTCGCCAGGGCGGGGCGACTCCCGGGCATCGGCCCGGACGGTCTGCTCCAGGGCGGCGACTCGGCCGTGGCCCGCGCCATCGCGCCGGTGCGCGCTGCCGTGGCCCGCGCCGTCGCGCCCGTCCGCGGCGCCCTCGGCGACGTCGCTCCTCGCGTCCTCGATCTCCTCGGCTCCGGCTCGGCCTGGGCGGGCCGCCAGTACCGCCGGCTCCCTCCAGGAGTGCGCGCATTGCCCTCGGCGGCCGCGGCGCGGATCGCGCGCGTCCCCCGCAAGGCCCAGGTGGCGATCGCGGGCGGGCTCGTCGTCCTGCTGGCCGCGGCCGTGCTCCTCGCCACCCGGCGCACCGACCCCATCGAGCGCGCCCTCGCCCAGCACGACTTCCGCGCCGCCCGCCAGGAGCTCAAGCAGATCAAGGACGGCCAGGAGCGCGTCTTCGCCGACGCGCGCATCCAGGAAGCGCGCGGCTCCTTCGGCCCGGCGGCGGACGGCTATGCCAAGGCGGCGAAGGGCGGCGAGCGCCGCGGCCTGCAGCAACTGGTGCGCATGACCGAGAGCAAGTCGTGCGAGGCGCGCGCGAGCGCGGCCCGTGCGCTCGGCAACCTGGGCGACGAGCGCGCCCTGCCCGCGCTGCGCAAGCTCGCCCAAGGGAAGTTCGCCGACGAGCGCCGTGGTCCGTTCCGCTGCAGCAGCAAGCGAGCCGCGCGCGCGGCGCTCGAGCAGCTGCACACCCGGCCCGGCTAGGTTTCGCTAGGGCGACGGCTTGCAGGTCGCCTCCGGCGCCGTCGGGGCCGGCACCGGCGCCTTGGCGGAGGGGGCCCGCTCGAAGTCGAACAGGTCCTCGAGGGTGGAGGCATGCTGGTCGCGCCGGGTGAGGTGCAACCGCTCGCCCTCGCCGTCCTCGCCGTCGTCACTGCTCAGGAACCGCTTCTCGATGAACGCCAGCATCGAGGTGTGGTCGGACACCTGGTGCGAGACGTAGCGCGGCCGCGAGAACGGCGAGATCGCGATGAACGGCACGCGGAACCCGAGCTGATCGAAGTTCGCGCAGAACGCCGGGTACGGCCCGGTCGGGGTGAAGCCCGGGCAGATGGCCGCCGCCTCGAAGCGGCTCACGTCGCACTCCTGTCCGCCTCCGGGTTGCTCGCTCGCCGGCGGGCTCGAGGCGTCGGCGCACTGGCCCGGATCGATCCCGTCCGGATTGCGCGTCCCTCCCTGACTGGCCCTGGGGGGCGCGACGTGGTCGTAGAACCCGCCGTGCTCGTCGTAGGTGAGGAAGAGGACCGAATCGTCCCAGCAGCTGCTCGCCCTCAGCGCGCCCACGATCCGCGAGACGAACGCCTGGCCGAGGCGGATGTCCGCCGGGGGATGCTCGTCGGTCTCGACGCCCGCGACCCCGAAGCCCGGATCGACGAATGAAATGGAGGGCAGCCCGCAAGCAGCCGGCTTCGGCGGCGCCTTGGCGAAGAACTGGGTCACGGGCTGCATGGTGTTGGGGATGTCCGGCGGCCGGAAGATCGCCGTGGTCGGGAGGTCCGAGAAGAAGTTGATCCACGAGACGTGGCGCCGGTCGAGGAGGTCCATGATCGTCCCGGTGATCGGCTTGTAGCCACCGGGCGGCGGGAAGATCTCGGCGGTGGTCAGGTGCCCGAACGAGGTCGCCGCCAGAGCGTACGAGCGGTTCGGGAAGGTGGGGCCGATCACCGAGGAGAAATACCGATCGCTGATCGCGAAGGTCTGCGCGAGCGCGTAGTAGAAGGGCAGGTCGCCCTGGTCGTAGAAACCCATCGTGTCGTCGTCGGTCGGCGTCTCCACTCCGTTGTCGAGCTGCTCGGTCGCGTCGTTCACGCGCACGAAGCCGTCGTTCGGGCTCGACAGCCGGGTCAGCGCGGGGTTCATGAAGTTCGCTTCCGCGTGGCTGCCTGGCCACTCGTGCTGCAGGTCCGGCGCGGGGCAGTAGTTGCGCGAGTGGAACGAGACCACCGTGCTGCCGTCGTCGTCGAGGTTCGAGTTGCGGCAGGTCAGCTCGCCTCCGCTGCGCGAGCAGGTGAGCCCGTCCACGCAGGCGTGGTCGTGCTTGTCGCACGGCCCCGCGCGGTACGGGCTGCCGCCGACGTAGGGCAGCGCGCCGAAGTAGTTGTCGAACGAGTGGTTCTCCTGCATCACGATGATCACGTGCTTGACGCGGTGCAGGTCGCCACGCGCGTGAGCAACGGGAGCGAAGCTGCCCAACGCGAGATACACGGCGAGCGTCGTCCGGCGGATGGTCGGCATGGTCGGGGTCCCTCGCCCGCGATCCCGCGCCCTGGAGCGTGCCGGTGTCAAATCGGCGGAACGTCCCGCGCGCCGGACCGCGCGCCGGGAAGAATGCGAGGGCGGCCGCGCGTTCCCTCCATGAACGCAGGCAGTGGGTACGCAACTGCCCGTCAGCACGGGGGAATTAAAATCCGACAACCTGCCCTCTTGTGCGTACTTGTCGCACCGCGCGAGAATGTTCGCGGGGTGCGTGCAGCCGACGCCTTTCAATAGATCTGGAATTTGCTCGCCGCGCGTAGGAGCTCGGTATGCTGAAGCTGTTTTCCGCCGCAGGGTCCATCTTCTCGTTCGCGGTCCTGCTCGGCGGCTGCGGTTCCGGAAGCTCGGACCTCGCGGCACGCGTCTCGGAAGCGCTCTCCACGCTCACGCCGAGCTCTCCTGCCCAGGGGCAGGTCGTCTCGTCGAGCAACGTCGTCTTCTCGGGCCGCAGCAGCGCCGCTTCCGGCAGCGCGGTCTCGGCGGCCGCCACGGATGGTCGCCTCGTGGTCCACACGTGCCCGGCGACGGTGCGCAGCGATCAGACCTGGTCCTGCAACCAGCAGCTCGCCGACGGCGGTTACACCTGGACGGCGCGGATCGCCGCCGAGTCGTTCACCTCCGCGGGGATCGATTTCGTCGTGCGGACCAAGGGGCTCGCGGCGCCCACTATCGACCAGACTCCGTCGCCGACCAGGGACTCGTCTCCCATCCTGACGGGGACGACGTCAGTGTTCACGGGAAGCTGCAAGGACAAGCACCACGACCGGGGCAAGCACAAGGGTTGGGAGAAGAACGGCCATCACCACGGTCACGGTGACTGCGACGACGATGACGACGACGATGACGACCGCGACGGCGACGATGACGTTGCGATCGTGTCGCTGACCGTGAGCGAGAACGGCAAGGCGCTCTGCACCATCGCGAACGTCTCGGACCGGCAATGGTCGTGCAAGGTGTCGAGCAAGCTCGCCGAGGGGTCCC
Source organism: Myxococcales bacterium (assembly GCA_036393595.1). GTDB lineage: Bacteria > Myxococcota > Myxococcia > Myxococcales > 40CM-4-68-19 > VBKO01. The sequence goes on from DASWGQ010000282.1 coordinate 10,521, forward strand.
ATGTCCTGGTCGCGACCGTGCAGCGCGGCGACTCGACCTCGCCGCCGTCGAATCCCGATCTCTTCGTGGTGAAGACCTCGATCGCGGCCCCGACCGTCGACCCGGTGCCGACGCCTTCCAACGTGGCGCGGCCGGTGTTCTCGGGCCGGGGGGAGCCGGCCGCCGCGGTGTCCGTGAAGGAGTCGGGCGCGCTCGTGTGCCAGGCCACGGTCTCCGCCGCCGGCGCCTGGACCTGCACCTCGGCGACCCTCCCCGACGGGACCCACACCGCGTCGGTGACCCAGCAGGACGCGGCGGGGAACGTCAGCGCAGCCGTGACCGTGACCTTCGTCATCGATACGCACCTCCCCGGCGCGCCCACCCTGGAGGTGCCGCAGTCGCCGACCACGGACCCCCGCGTGACGTTCAAAGGCACCGGCGAGGCGGGAGACCAGGTCTTCGTGGCGGACGCCATTCGCCAGACGCTCTGCTCCGGCCCTGTGGACAATACGGGCAATTGGAGCTGCAGCCCGGCGGACCCGCTCGAAGACGGCGACTACCTGCTGACTGCCTTCCAGGTGACGCCGGTGGGGAACCGCAGCGGCCCGTCGGCTCCGCAGATGCTCAGCGTGCGCACGCTGAGCGCTCCGATGTTCGACGCGCCGAAGTCGCCCACGCGCGACCCGAAGCCGCTCTTCACCGGGACGCTCCCGTTGCAAACGTCGAGCAGCCTCACTTCGGGCAGCGCCCCAGTCCCTGCCCTATCGGTCGCCGTGATGAATGGTGAGAAGCCCGTCTGCTCCGGATCGGTGGACTCGACCCGTCACTGGAGCTGCCTTGCGCAGGACGCGTTTCCAGACGGCTCCTATCTGCTCGTCGCGCGACTCACCGACGGCAAAGGGCACTTCTCGGACCCGAGCATGGCGCGCCTGCTGGTGATCGACACCACCCCGCCCAACCCGCCCGTCCTGGACCAGCTCGCCTCCCCGAGCCGCAAGCACCGCCCGGTGCTGAGCGGCACCGCCGAGGCCGCGAGCGCGGTCACCGTCACGGACGCGGGAACGGGCGCGGCGCTGTGCGAGGCGAGCGCGAACGGCGACGGAGCGTTCAGGTGCAAGCCCGAGCGCGAGCTGTCGGCCGGGATCCACCAGTTCAGCGCCACGGCGACCGACGCCGCCGGGAACGTCTCGCTTCCCGCCGCTCCGGTCGGCCTGACCATCTCCGACGTGGTCCCTCCGCCGCCCACCATCGATTCGCCTGCGGACGGCTCGGAGGTGGAGGATTCGCGGCCGATGGTGGTCGGGCGCACGGCGGCCGGCACTACCGTCCAGGTGACGCTCGACGGCGCGATCTACGCGGCGCAAGTCGCTCCGGACGGGAAGTGGAGCCTGCTCCCCTCCGCGGCGCTGCCCTTCGGCTCGCACCACGTCTCGGCCGCGGCGATCGACGCCGACCAGAACATGAGCGACCCCGCGCAGAGCACCTTCAGCACGGTGGAGTCCGGCGTGGCGCGGGGCGGCTGCTCGAGCGGCGGGACCCCGTGGCCGCTTCTCGCTGTGGCCGCCTTCCTCGCGGTGCTGCCGAGGCGCCGCGCTTGCGCGCTGGCGCTCCTGGCGGCCGCCGCCCTCCCCGTCGCTGCCCGGGCGCAAGCGACGAGCCTGGACGTGTCGCTCTTCCGACCCGCATCGGGCGGAGACGGCTTCGTGTCCGTCGAAGGAGCGCGCCCGCCGCTTCCGGGGGAACAGCGCTTCGAAGTGCGCACCTGGACCGACTACGCGCTGCACCCGCTGGTCTTCCGATCCCAGTCCGGGTCCGAGAACGTGCTGGTGGACAGCCGGACCGGCGGCTGGCTCGCGCTGCAGGCCCACCTGCTCGGGCCGCTGTCGGTGTCCGCCCAGCTTCCCGTGACGTACTCGCAGCAGGGGGACCTCTCCCGGCTGCCGCCCTCCTCGCGCGGACCGTCTTCGCTCTTGGGCGGACTGGGCGACCTGCGCCTGACGCCGCGCCTCGCCCTGCTCCGCCAGGAGTGGGCCGGCATCGACCTGGCCACGCAGGTCTCGCTGGAGCTCCCCACCGCCCGGGCACGGACGCTCACCGACGACGGCCGCGTCCGCGCCGAGGGCCTCCTCGCCATCGGCCGCCGCCTGGTCGAGAGCGGGCGCGGCAGCCTCGACCTGCTCGGCAACGCGTTCCTGCGGTTGCGCCCCCCGCACGAGCTGCTCGACGTGAAGACCGGCAACGAGGCCGGGCTGCGCGCCGGGCTCGGGTACCTGCCTCCTCGCTCGCGTGCGTGGATCCCCCGGCGCGTCTACGCCGAGCTGGAAGCGAGCACGTTCCTGCGCGCGGGGTTCGCCGCGGGGACCTCGCCCGCCGAATGGCGCGTGGGCACCACGATCTGCCCGGTCCGCGGCCTGGCGGTCGACCTGGCCGGGGGCGGCGCGCTGACGGACGGCGTGGGAGCGCCGCGCGCCCGCTTCATGTTCGGCGTGGGATGGTCGCCCTCGGCCTGCAACGAGAACCCCTCGCTCTTCCGCCCGCTCATCCGCCCCTCGCCGCTGCCCGTGCAGGTCTTCTCCGAGGCGCTGAGCTGCCCGCCCGTCCCGGCCGAG
>DASWGQ010000283.1:0-6809 GCA_036393595.1 Myxococcales bacterium
CGGCCGCCCCGCAGGGCACCGTCACCCGCGCCGGCCCCCGCGTCGGCCGCAACGATCCCTGCCCCTGTGGCAGCGGCAAGAAGTACAAGAAGTGCCACCTCCCCCTCGAGGAAGGCGCCCCCGCTACGCAGGAATGATCAAAACAATTGCACCACGGAGTGCACGGAGCACACGGAGTTGATGATTTCAAATTGAATTCTCCGTGTCCTCCGTGTGCTCCGTGGTGCAATCGGTTTGGGACCCGCGCGGCAAGGCTAGGCGGCGCACTCGCCTTCCTGGAGGACCACCTCGAAGGATTGTTTCTCGCCGAGGTCGATGAAGTCGTCCGGGGTCGCTTCGGATTCGGTCATGTCGGTGAGGTCGGCCAGCAGGGCCTGGACCTGGGGCAGTGGGACCCGGGCGAAGTAGTCCTCCGGCGATTCGTCGGACTGTTTCTCCGCGGCGTACAGCTCGATGAGCCGGGTGAGCGCCTGCGGAGCGCGCCGCGCGGGGAGCTTCACCGCCAGCCGGCCGAAGGAGGTGCCGTCGAACTTGCCGCCGAGGAAGACGTGGTATTGCGGCACCGGCCGTCCCGCGATCTTGCGCACCGAGCCCTGGAATCCGAGGCCGGCGACGTAGTGCTGCCCGCAGCCGTTGGGGCAGCCGGACACCTTGATCGAGAGCGTCTCCGCCAGCGCGGCCACCCCCGGGTGCTCCTCGAGGTGGCGCGAGAGCAGGTCGGCGAGCCCGCGCGACTGCGTGACCGCGAGCTTGCACGACATGGCGCCCGGGCAGCTCGTCACGTCGCCGATGGTGCGCGGCCCCGGCAGCGCGAGCCCGAGCGACTGCAGGCGCGCATGCAGGGCGGGCAATGCCTCCCGGGCGATGAATCGGATGACGAGGTTCTGCTCCGCCGTGGTGCGCAGCTGCTCCTCGGCGCTCATCTCCTTCGCGATCTGCGCCAGGCCGCGCAGCTGCGCGGTCGAGAGGTCCCCGAGCGGAACGCGGACGGTCACCGCCGCCTGCCCGCGCTGCTTCTGCGCGCGCACGTTCTTGTCCACGAATCCGTCGAACCCGGGCCCGCCGGGCTGCAGGAAGGCGCGCTTCAGCCGCGGAACCGCCACGGGCGGCAGCTCGCCCAGGGGACGCCCGCCCTGGGCGGCGATGGCCTCGCGCTCCTTGCGGTACTCGGCCAGGAACGCTTCCACGCCGAGCCGATCGATCACGAACTTGAGCCGCGCCTTGGCCTTGTTCTTCCGATCGCCCGTCCGGTCGAAGACGCGCAGCACGGCCTCGCCCACCTCGAAGATCTGCTCGACGGGCAGGAACTCGTGCGCGAGGAAGCCCGCGCGCCGGAGGGTCGACAGGCCGCCGCCGATGGTGACGCGGAATCCGCGCTTGCCGTCGCGCTCGCGGGCCAGGAAGCCGATGTCGTGGAAGCCGCCGCCGACGCAGTCGCCGCCGCAGCAGCCGCCGAAGGCGATCTTGAACTTGCGCGGCAAGGTCGAGGAGAGCGGGCCGCGCAGGAGGTGCCGCGTCATCGCCTCCGCGTAGGGAGTCACGTCGAACGGCTCCTGCTCGGAGACGCCGGCATACGGACACCCGGTGATGTTGCGCACCGAGTTGCCGCACGCCTCCCGGGTGGTGAGCCCCGCCGCTCCCAGGCGGCGCACCACCGCCTCGACGTCCTCCATCTTCACGAAATGGAACTGCACGTTCTGCCGCGTGGTGATGTGTCCCTTGCCGTTCGACCAGCGCTCCGACACTTCGGCCAGCGCGAGCAGCTGCTCGGGCGTGAGCACGCCCTGCGGGATCTTGCACCGCACCATCATCGGACCGTCCTGCCGCTGGCCGTAGACGCCGTGCACCAGGCGGAAGGCGCGCCACGCGTCGGGCGCGAGCTCGCCGCGCTCGAACTCCTCGAGCTTGGCGACGAACCGGTCCAGCTCGCCCTCGTCGGCGAATCCCAGCCGGGTGGAGCCGAGCGCCTGCGGGTGGTTCATCTCGGACATGGCCGATCCTCCTCAGGCCGCGGGAGCGCTGCGGCGCTCCTGCGGGACGGCCGCGATCGCCGCGGCCAGCGACACCACCTCGCCGATCACGAGCACGCCCGCGGACTCCGGGCGCTCGTCCGGCAGCGCGCACACGCTTAAGGACGCGAGCGTCCCCGTCCAGCTCGCGGCCGACTCGTGCGACGCGTCGAGCACCACCGCGGCGGGCGTCCTCGCCGGCCAGCCGCGCGCGAGCAGCAGCGCGGCCACCTGCGCGCGATTGGCGAGCCCCATCAGCACGACCACCGTGGCCGTGCCGGGTCCCAGCGTGGACAAGAGCGGCGCGTACGCTTCCTCCGCGTGGCCGGAGACGACCACGAACCCGGCGGAGAGGCCCCGGTGCGTGACGGGAATTCCCGCCAGCGCCGGCGCGGCGACCGCCGAGGTGACGCCCGGCACCACCTCGTACGCGATGCCCGCGCGCGCCAGCGCCAGGGCCTCCTCGCCGCCGCGGCCGAGCACGAAGGGGTCGCCGCACTTGAGGCGCACCACGCGCTCGCCGCGCCGCGCGGCGCGGATCATCAGGCGCTCGATGCTCTCCTGCGCGATCGAGCGGCGACGGGCCCGCTTGCCCACGTAGAACCACCGCGCCCGCGGGGCCAGGCTGAGCGCTTCCCGCCCGGCGAGCGCGTCGTAGAGCACCAGGTCGGCCTCGCGCAGGCGCGCGGCGGCCCGGAGCGTCAAGAGCTCCGGATCGCCGGGCCCGGCGCCGACCAGCGAGACGAATCCGCGGCTCATCTAAGCCTCCTTCGCGGCGTAGAGGTCCTGCAGGGCGCGCAGCAAGAGCGGGCGCCGCTCCCCCATCGGGAGACCCCGCTCCTTCCATCCCGCGCGCACCCGCTCGCCCAGCTCGACCCAGGCGCCGAGGTCCTCTGGCAGCACCGACTCGAGCGCCTCGCGCAAGAGGCCTGCCAGCGCCGGAGCGCGCCCGCCGGTGCTCACGGCGACCGTGACGCCGCCCCTGCGCACCACGCCTCCCAGCAGCGCGGAGGCGCTCGCGGCGTCGTCCACCGCGTTGACGAACAGGCCGCGCTCTTCGGCGGCCGCCGCCACCGCGCGGTTCACCTCGGGCGGAGCGGCCGCCACGACGAAGGACGCCCCGTCGAGGTCCTCCGGCGCGAACGGCCGGCGAACGAGCGCGACCCCGGGCCGCTCCAGCTCGCCGAGGATGGCGGGAGCGACCACGGTGACGCGCGCGCCGGCGTCGAGCAGCCCCGGCAGCTTGCCGGCGGCGACGCGGCCGCCTCCGATCAGCGCCACGCGCCTTCCCTCCAGGCGCAGGAACACCGGGTACACCTGCGCGCTCATGCGGCCCTCCGCTGCGCGGCCGCCAGCCCGCGCTCGGCGAGGAAGCCGAGGATGACCGAAAGGCTCGCCTCGGGTTCCTCGCGGTCGGTGTGCGCCACGACCTCGGGCGCCGCCGGGGGCTGATACGGATCGCTCACGCCCGTGAAATGGGCGATCTCGCCGGCGAGCGCCTTCCGGTACAGACCCTTCACGTCGCGCCGGATGAGCGACTCCAGCGTGGCGTCCGCGTACACCTCGACGAAAGGAATCCCCTCCGCCTCCGCCAGCTCGCGCATCTCCGCGCGCGTCTCCGCGTACGGAGAGATGGCCGCCGTGATCGCCACCACGCCGTTGCGGGCGAGCAGCCGCGCGACGAAGCCGATGCGGCGGATGTTGGTGTCGCGGTCCTCGCGGGAGAAGCCCAGGCCCTTGGAGAGGTGGGTGCGCACCTCGTCGCCGTCGAGGATCTCCACGGCCCGCTCGGCCGAGAGCACGTTGCGCACCCGCTCGGCGAGCGTGCTCTTGCCGGCGCCCGACAGCCCGGTGAACCAGAGGATGAAGCCGCCCGGCCGCCGGAGGACGCGTCCCTTGGGAGCGGCGCCCAGGTGCGTGCGCAGGATCTCGGCCACCTCGGGCCGGGTGAACGCGCTGGGCAGGTGTCCGCCGGCCCGCAGGATCTCGCGCACGCGGCTGCCCGAGAGGTCGAGCCGGTCCGAGGCGGGATGCGGGCAGGTGCGGGGCGAGGCGAGCATGTCGCACGCGTGGCAGAAGAAGGTCGCCTCGAAGCGCAGCGGCGTGATGCCCAGCTCTCCCGGGGTGAACTGCTCGAAGATCTCCTGCGCCTCGAGCGGCCCGTAGTAGCGCCCGACTCCGGCGTGGTCGCGGCCGACGATGAAATGCGTGATGCCGTAGTTCTTGCGGACCAGCGCGTGGAAGAGCGCCTCGCGGGGTCCCGCGTAGCGCATCGCCGCCGGGAACGCGGCGAGCAGCGTGCGGTCGCGCGGGTAGTACCGCTCGAGCAGCGCCTCGTACGCGCGGAAGCGCACCTCGGCGGGCACGTCGTCGCCCTTGGTCTCGCCCACCAGCGGGTGGATGACGATGCCGTCGGTGAACTCCAGCGCCAGCTTGGTCAGGTGCTCGTGGGCCCGGTGGATCGGGTTGCGCGTCTGGAACCCGGCCACCCGCGTCCAGCCCCGCTCCGCGATGCGGGCGCGCAGCTCGCGCGGGCTCAACCGGTGCCGTGCGAACGGCGGGTCCTCCGCGAGCAGCGCCCGCACTTCGCCGGACACGAGATTTGCCGGCCGCGAGAGGAGGTACGCGACGCCGGGGTGGGCGCGCTCCTCCGTGCGGTACACGGCCCGGGCCTCCGCGAGCGGGTTGCGCCGGTGCACCTCGGGCGCGACGAGCGTGCCGGCGAGGTGGCCGGAAGGGTCCAGCAGGGCGACCGCGGAGCCGCGCTCGAGCGTGGCCGCGTCCTGGTCGGAAACGGCGAGCGTGAGCGGGAGCGGCCACACGGTGCCGTCGGCGAGCCGCAGGCGCGCGAGCACGCTCTCGTAGTCCTCGGAGCCGAGGAAGCCGGTGAGGGGGCTGGCCGCGCCCGTGGCGATCAGTTCCAGGTCGGCCAGCTCGCGCGCGTCCAGCGTCAGCGACGGCAGGGACCGGGCGGCAGCGCGGAATGCATCGGCCTCGGCGGGAGGAACGACTCGATCGATCAACGTGCCGCCGTGCGGTTGGACGAGCGAAGGCATCTCAGGACTCCTTTGGGGGCTTGGAAGTGAACCGGCCGTGCAGGCCGCACTCGGTCTTGGCGAAGGTGCGCCAGCGCCCGGCGCGCGGGTCCTCGCCCGCGCCGACCGCCGTCGTGCAGGGCGCGCACCCGATGCTCGGGTAGCCGCGCTGGTGGAGCGGATTGGTGGGGATGTCGCGCTCGCTCACGCGCGCCCACACGTCGGCGTTCGTCCACGCAGCGAGCGGGTTGATCTTGACCAGTCCGAACTTCGGGTCGAGCTCGACCACGCCGGCGCCGGCGCGCTCCGGCGTCTGGTCGCGCCGGATGGCGGTGATCCAGGCATCGAACTGCAGCATCTCGATCCGCAGCGGCTGGACCTTGCGCAGGTCGCAGCACAGATCCGGGGCGTGCTGCCACAGGGCCGGCCCGTGCGAAAGCTCCTGCTCGGCGACGGTGAGGGCGGGCTTCACGCCGCGCACGCGGACGCCGTACCGGCGCTCCAACTCGCGCCACAGCTCGAGCGTCTCGGGGAAGAGCAGGCCGGTGTCGAGCGTGAAGACGTCGATCGCGAGCTTCTCGCGCGCGATCGCCTCCAGCAGCACGCACCCCTCGGGGCCGAAGGCGGTCGCGAAACCGATCCGCCCCGGGAAGCGCTGCGCCGCCCAGCGAAGCGCCGTCTCCGCGGGGGCGCCTTCCAGCTCGGTCACGGCGTGGACGATCTCTGCCGGGCTCATCGGGGCACCCCGCGGAGGGCGACGGCGGCGTCGTGGCGAGTGGCGCCGGGGAGGGCCGTGAAGCGCACTCCCACCGTGAAGACGATCGTCGCCAGCGCCGTGCGCAGCGACCGCTCCGGGACCTTGCCCGAGAGCAGCGCGCCGGCGATCACGCCGGGGATCGCGCCGGCGAGTACGGCGAGAACCAGCGCCGGTTCGAGCCGGCCGGCGAATCCATGGCCGACTGCGGCCACGGCGGAGAGGAGGAACGCGTGGGCCAGATCGGTCCCGACCAGCTGCCGGGCCCGCAGGGGGGAGAAACGCGCGAGCAGGAAGAGGAGGATCGAGCCGCTGCCGACCGTGGTGACGCTCACCAGCAGGCCGGTGGCGAATCCGATCGCGGCGGTGCCGGCCCACCCGGGCGGCGCGGCGGTCTCCTCGGCGGTGCCTCGCAGCCAGCGGACCAGCGAGACCGCGGCGCTGGCGAGCATCGCGAGGCCGAGCAGCCGCACGATGGCCGCGTCGAGCGTCGCCTCGGGGACGAGGCGCAGCAGCCCGAGGCCGGCCAGCGCGCCCGGCACCGAGCCCGCCAGCAGCCGCGCCACCGTCGGCCAATGCACGGCCCTCCGCACGGCATACGCGCCGCCGCCGAAGAGCTTGACGATGCCGGCGATCAGGACGCCCGATCCGACGGCGATCCGCGGAGGCACTCCCAGGAGCAGGATCAGGGCCGGCGTGAGCAGCACGCCCGCTCCGATCGAGGTCAGGCCGACCAGAAGGCCCACGGCGGCGCCGACCAGCGCGGCCTCGGCACCGAAGAGGGATGCTGCGGCGGGGAGAGCGACGAACGGGACGGCCATGACCTTCTGCTCCTCGGGACTGGAAGGGCGGACGCACGAATCCGCGGATCCGGGAGGAGGGCTTCTGGCCTAGGCTGTCAGGAGACTGTTCGCCTCAGGCGCGCCCGCACACCCGGCACTCGACGGTGCCGGGACAACAGGCGCACTTGCGGGAGGCGAGAGACACGATTCACAAGCTCCTAGCGGGGTC
>DASWGQ010000284.1:0-3013 GCA_036393595.1 Myxococcales bacterium
CCCCGACCTCGACCCCGACCTCGACCTCGACCCCGACCCCAACCTCGCTCACCGCGAGACTCGAGCCCCAAGCCGCAACGCTCCTGGAGTCGGCCGTGTCTCGCCTCGACGGCGACGCCCGCGACCGCGCCGAGGAGGGCCTCGTCTACGCCCTCAACGCTGCCCTGGTCGCCTCGGGGGTGTCGATGGACGAGCCGGAAGAGGTGCGCGCCGCACTGGGCGACGCGCGCGCCACGCTTTCGCTCGGCCTGGAGACGCTCTCCGGCGGCGACCCGGGGCGCGCGGCCGCCGCCCTCGCCGAGCGGCCGGTCCGGGAGATCTTCCAGGCGGGCCTGGCCGAGCCGTACCGGCTGCAGTCGCGGGCGCGCCGCCTGGCCCAGTCGGCGCGCCTGCCGCAGGCGCAGAACGTCACCCTGCTCGACCCGCCCCTCTCGGACGTGGTGGAGTCGCTGCAGCGCAAGAGGCCGGGGTGGCCGGATCCGTCGGCGCCCCGCTACCGCCGCGCCCTGGCCAGCTCCGCCGAGGTGAGCGAGGCGGACCGGCTGCTGGACGAGGCCGAGAGCGTCGTCGCGTTGCTGCGCGCGCTGGGGCTGTCGCCCGCGGAGCTGGGGCCGCGCGCCGAGGCCGCCGGGATCGCGCCCACCGCGCTCAGGGCCAGCGACGCAATCCGCGCGCTGGCGCTCCAGCGCCTGCGCGGAGCGCCGGAGCTGCCGCTCGCGGAGCAGCCGGGTGCGGCGCCCGACGGATTCGAGCGCGCCCTGGACGAGCTGCTGCGGACCGCCCGCCAGGAGCAAGCGGGCGCGGACCCGTCGCGCGCGGCGCCGCGCCTGCGCGAGCAGGTCCTCGAGTCGTTCAAATAGCCCGAACGATGCCGGAACGTCCGCGCTCAAGAAGGCAGCGCCGCTCTAGGGGCGGCGACTGACTGCCTCTTCGCAATGCGCCAGCTCGACGGCCAGTCCCCGCGCCGTGGAGTCGCTCTGCATCGACGAGAAGAACAGCGGGTCCGCGAACACCTGCAACGCGGGCACGCCGTCGCCGGTGAAGTAGAGGTTCCGCGTCACCCACAGCGCCACGTCGGGGTCGACCTGCACGCCCCGCAGCTCCAGGAGCCGCGCGGCGAGCTGCATGCGCAGGTCCTCGCAGGCGGCCCGGCGGCGCTGGGCCGACCGCAGCGCGGCGCGCGCGCGAGACTCCGGCTGGTCGTCCGCGGCGGCCTGCGCCTGCTGCGGCGCCGCCGGCGGCGGCTCCATGTGCATGACCACCAGCTCGCCCGCGGGCTGCTCGTCGTCGCCGGGCATCACCTCGTAGCGGATGTAGCTGCCGCCGCCGAGCTGCAGCGTGCGCGTCTCCCGCTTCTCCACGGCGGCCTCGTTCTTCGCCGCGGGGTCGGGCTGCGACTGCGCCTGTGGACCGGTCCGTGGCTGCGCCTCTTGCGCATCTGCCCACGCCGTGCCCGCAGCCAGGCACAGCAGCGCTGCAATGACCCGTGCGAACCGCATACGGCCTCCAAGACGCCGGTCGCGCCGCGGAGAACTTGCTCCCCTGGACGCCCGGGCGCAAGCCGGGCCGTGTCCGCACCGTCCGGCCGCCTGCCCGGTGCAGGCTAGAACATCCGGCCGCGGGCAGCGACCGGCTCGTACACGGAGCGCGGCACCGCCGCGAGCGTTCGCACCAGGGCGGCCATCGGAAGCGGATAGGCGACGATCGCCTTGCCGCGCTCGATCCCTCGCGCCGTTGCGCGCACCGCATCCTCCAGCTCCATCAGGAACGGCATGGGGAACTTGTTCTTCGCCGTCATCTCGGTCTTCACGAACCCGGGATAGATGGTGGTCGCGCGCACGCCCGTGCCCCGCAGATCGACCCGCACGCTCTCCATGAAGACGTGCAGGGCCGCCTTGGAGGCGCAGTACGCCGCGTTGCCCGGCATCCCGCGGAAAGCGGCGAGGCTGGAGACGGCCACGACCTGTCCCGCGCCGCGGGCGACCATGGCAGGAAGCGCGGCGGCGATGGTCACGGAAGCGGCGGTCGTGTTGACCTCGAAGGTCGTCCGGACCGACTTCCAGTCCATCTTGCGCGCGCTGGAGGGAATGCCGACTCCGGCGTTGGCGATGACGAGGTCGAGCGCCCCGCCGGAGGTGGCTTCCGCGGCATGGATCGCCTCCACCAACCTCTCCGTATCCGTCACGTCGAGGACCACGGGCGCCACGGATCCTTTGGGCGCCTCGGCCGCGAGCGCGTGCAGCTCGGGCTTGCGCCGGGCGACGGCGTGCACGGTGGCGCCCGCCCGCGCGTAGTGCAGCGCCAGGCCGCGGCCGAGGCCGCTCGAGGCGCCGGTGATGAACACGGAGCGTGGTGTCATGCCCGGCCTTCTACTACAGTGCGCGCCCGCACGAAGAGTTCGTGCTCGAGCCGGACGGGTACAACGTCGAGGTCGTCTGCCACGAGGCGGAGTGAGGATGTCGGCGAGGATCATCGACGGGAAGGCGATCGCGGCGCGGGTGCGCGCCGAGGTCGCGGAGGGCGTGAAGGAGGTGGTGGCGCGCGCCGGCATGCCGCCGGGGCTGGCCGCCGTCCGCGTGGGCGAGGATCCCGCGTCGGTGATCTACGTGCGCAACAAGATCAAGGCGTGCAAGGAGGCCGGGCTCGAGTCGTTCGAGCACGTGCTGCCGGAGCGCACTTCGCAGGAGGACCTGCTCGGGCTGGTGTCGCGCCTGAACGCCGACCGGCGGGTGCACGGCATCCTGGTGCAGCTCCCGCTGCCCAGGCACATCGACGCCGATCGGGTGATCGACCTGGTCGCGCCGGAGAAGGACGTGGACGGCTTTGGTCCACGGAACGTCGCGGCGCTCACCATGGGCCGCCCGGGCCTGCGGCCGTGCACGCCGGCGGGGTGCATCCGGCTGCTCGAGGAGGCGGAGACGAAGCTGGAGGGAGCGCGGGCTCTGGTCGTCGGGCGGTCGCTGATCGTGGGGAAGCCGATGTCGCTGCTGCTTCTGGAGCGGCACGCCACCGT
>DASWGQ010000285.1:0-2170 GCA_036393595.1 Myxococcales bacterium
CAGCACCTGCTCTCCGCCGCCTTCGAGCGCGTGCTGGAGGCGCCGACCACCTCCTTCCACCTCGGCGAGCGCACCTGCACCATCGATCTGGACTGCTCCATCTCGCGCCTCGACGAGCCGGCGCTGCGCTCGGTCGAAGCCGCCGCTGACGAGACGGTCTGGCGCGACCTGCCGGTGGTCGCGCGCGACTTCGGCCCGGAGGAGCGCTCGCGCCTCCCCCTGCGCAAGGAGCCGGTCAAGGGAGACCGCGTGGTGCTGGTCGAAGGCGTGGACGCCTCCCCCTGCGGCGGCACGCACCCGTCGCGCACGGGGGAGGTGGGCGCCATCGCGGTCCTGGGAGCGCAGAAGTGGGGCTCGGGCAAGGCCCGGGTGGAGTTCGCCTGCGGAGGCCGCGTGGTGAAGTTGCTCGCGGAGCAGGGCCGCTGGCTCGCGGGCGCCGCCGAGGCGCTCAAGTGCGCGGTGCGCGACCTGCCCGAAGCGGCGCGCCGCACCGCCGACGAGGGGATCGCGCGGCGCAAGACGGCCGAGGCGCTCGAGAAGGATCTGGCGCGCCTGCAGGCGGCCGACCTCGCGGCGAAAGGCTCGCCCGTGGTCGCCCGGGTCGAGCGCGCCTCCCTCGCGCGCGCCATCGCCGGAGCGGTCGCGGAGCGCGGCGCGATCGCGCTCATCGCCGCGGTGGAGGACGGCCGCGCCCACCTCTGCTTCGCGCGGCCGCGCGGCGCGGCGGGTCCGGGCATGAACGAGCTGCTCAAGGGCTCGCTCGAAGTGCTGGGCGGAAAGGGCGGGGGGAACCCCGACTTCGCGCAGGGCAGCGGCGACCCGGCACGTCTGGACGAGGCGCTCGCGGCCGCGCGCGCACGTGTCGCTACTCAGTAGATGCGCCACTACTCTCGACATGTGGTACGCAACCCGCCATGCACATCCGCCACGACTGGACGCTGCCCGAGGTGCGGGCCCTGCACGACCTCCCGCTGCTCGAGCTGGTCCACCGCGCGCAGGCGGCCCACCGCGAGGTGTTCCGCGACAACAAGGTGCAGCTCTGCTCCCTGCTGTCGATCAAGACGGGCGGCTGCCCGGAAGACTGCGCGTATTGCCCGCAGGCGGCGCGCTACCACACCGGGGTCGAGGCCGAGCCGCTGATGGAGACGACCGACGTCCTCGGCTCGGCCCGCAAGGCCCGCGACGCGGGCGCGACGCGATTCTGCATGGGCGCCGCCTGGCGCGAGGTGAAGGACGGCCCGCAGTTCGACCGCGTGCTGGAGATGGTGCGCGGCGTGCGCGCGCTGGGGCTGGAGGCCTGCTGCACCCTCGGCATGCTCACCCCCGAGCAAGCGCGACGGCTCAAGGAGGCCGGCTGCACCGCCTACAACCACAACCTGGACACCAGCCGCGCCGCCTACTCGAGCATCATCACCACCCGCGAATACGACGACCGGCTCCGCACGCTCCGGCACGTCCGCGAGGCGGGCATCACGGTCTGCTCGGGCGGGATCATCGGGATGGGCGAGTCCGTGGACGACCGGTGCGAGATGCTGCGCACGCTCTCCGAGCAGGACCCGCATCCCGAGTCGGTCCCCATCAACATGCTGGTCCGGGTCGCCGGCACGCCGCTCGCCGGGCAGCCGCCGGTCTCCACGCTGGAGATGGTGCGCATGATCGCGACTGCCCGCCTGCTCATGCCCGGCGCGATGGTGCGCCTGTCCGCGGGCAGGCTTCAGATGAACGAGGAGGCCCAGCTGCTGTGCATGATGGCCGGCGCCAACTCGATCTTCTTCGGCGAGAAGCTGCTCACCACCGGCAACCCGGAATTCGAGCAGGACATGGCCCTGCTCGCCGCGGCCGGCATCGAGCCACTCGCGCCGCAAGCGTGACCGGCGCGCCCGCAGGTCTCGTCCAGGATCGGACCGTGCTCACCACCGGGCCATCCCCGAGCTCCGCTCGCAGGCCCGCACCGTCGCCGAACGCCTGGTCGACTCCGTCGCCCTCCCCTTCGCCGTCGAAGCCCACCATCTAGCCTGAATCTGCACAGAAACGATTGCACCACGGAGCTCACGGAGAGCACGGAGACCAGATCGGGTCTCCGATCGCGCGCAAGTCTGCGGCCCGAGGCCGTTAGAACCTCCGTGACCTCCGTGTCCTCCGTGGTGCGATCGTTTTGGCAGCATCTCGG
>DASWGQ010000286.1:0-19380 GCA_036393595.1 Myxococcales bacterium
GCGAGATGCGCCACCACCAGCACGTCCGGATGGCGCGGGCGTCGGCCTCGGAGACGCGCACCTCGACCCCGGCGGCGCGCGCGTTTTCGCGCGCCGCGGCGACCGCCTCGGGATCGCGGTCGGAACCGAGGATCGGCGGCAAGCCCTCGGCGGCACGCCGGGAGGCGCGCTCGCGCAGGTCGGCACGAATGCGGCGCAGCGCCCGCGCGTCGTCGGCCGCGGTGCGCGGCCATTTCTCGGAGGCGAGCGTTCGGCGCTCACCAGGTGCGCGGGCCGACGCGAACAGCGCCGCCTCGATGGCCAGCGTGCCCGACCCACACACGGGATCGTGCAGCGGCGTGCGCCCTTCCCAGCCGGAGAGCAACACCACCGCGGCCGCCAGCGACTCGCGCAGCGGCGCCTCGACAGTGCGCACGCGGTAGCCGCGGTTCGAGAGCAGGTCCCCGGCGAGGTCCAGCGAGAGGCTGCACGTTCCGTTGGCGAGGTGCGCCACCACCAGCACGTCGGGGTGGCGCGGGTCCACGTCGGGCCGGGCGCCCGTCCGGGCGCGCAGCGCGTCGACGACGGCGTCCTTCACCTTCAGCTCGACGAAATGGGTGTGAGTGAGCCCCGGCGCGCGCCCGCTCGCGGCCACCGCGAACGTCTGCCCCGGTGCGATCAGCTCCCGCCAGTCCAGCTTCGCGGCGCCTTCGTACAGCTCCTCCGCGTCGGACGCGGGGAACTCCCCGATCGGCTCGAGCACCCGGAGCGCGGTGCGCAGGTCGAGACAGCCGCGCAGCGCCGTCTCCCTCTCCCCCGTGAAGCGCACTCCGCCCTGGCCGGGGCGGATGCCTTTGGCCCCCAAGTCCGCCAGCTCGCGCTGGAGCACCGGCTCAGCGCCGCGCGGACAGGTCGCATACCAGGAGCGGAACACGGCGGCGCACTCTAGCGCGCCTCTCCCGGGTCAGATCGCCGTGAACGCGCCCAGGGGCGTCTCTCTCGCGGTGAGCTCTTCCATCTCCCGATCGAGCGCCTCGTACCGGGAAAGGTGCTGGGCGCGGAACCGCGCGTACGCGTCCTCGCCGTCCCAGCGATCGACCGTCATCCAGCGCCCCTCGCCGCGCCACAGCTCGGTGCCCAGGTACCCGTCCGCTCCGGCGAAGAACGCTGCCCAAGGGCCGCGCGGCCCGTAGGCACGCTCGAACTCGGCCTCCCGCCCCGGACGGGCGACGAACTCCCAGACGATGACGTACACGCGCGCAGCCTACACCCGGAGTGGAGTGGATGGAGGCACCGGCCACGGCCTGGCGAACTGCGATGAGGTGGGCGGTCCATCGGCAGCCCCGGTAGGACTCGAGGCTTGCGGAGCCACGGCTGGACCGCCCATTCCTGACGCTGCTCACTTCACGCGCGCGATCTCGTACACGACGTTGAGTCCGTGCTGCTGCGTGACGAACCAGCGCGCCTTCTCCGGATTGGGCGGCTTTCCTTGCATGCCCTGGACGGAGTCGTCGCCTTCGGACACGTGCAGACCGGTGGGCTCGTTGTCGCCGTCGTTCGGGAATCCGGCGACGCCCGCGTCGACGCAGGCCGCATTGAGGGCGGAGTCGGGATCGCGGCCGAGCGCGATGAAGCGTCCGGGCGGGTCGCCGGGGCGGCGCACGTCATACGCCCACACGGAGTCGAGCACGTTGAGCTGGCGGTGCAGCGTGTCGCCCCGGTCCTCGGCGACCAGCAGCGTCGTAGCATCGGCGAAGGCCAGGTTGTCGAACGAGTTGTGCTCGCGATCGCCGAGCACGACGATGGAGATCGAGCCGAATACGCCGTCTTCCTTCGCGTGCGCCGGCAGGTCTACGCGGAAGATCGCTCCCCAGGCCCCGCGCGCCGCCAGCTCGGGCCGCGAGCCGGCGTCGAGATTCGTGTCGCCGGTGGGCGCGAAGAAGAAAGTGTTGAACCCCGACCCGGGCAGATATTGCGCATTCTCCGGCCGCTTGAATGGCGTCGCCCCTTCGGTGCGGGCCGCCAGGTTCGCGTCGAACGGCGCGTCTCCCTCGACCGCGGTATCGTGGACCGTGATCCACCGCGCGGGCCAGCTCGTGCCTGGCGTGTGCAGTGCAAGCTGAGCGTCGGAGAAGACATCCCCGACCGGGTCGGCGGCGTGGAAGACGACCGGTTCTCCGTCGACCCACACCTGGAGCGCCTGCAGTCTGCCGCCCGCGCCAAGGTCCGACGAGTCCGCCGGCACGAATCGATACATGAAGCCGGCGGGCTGGCGCGCCTGCCGGGGCGAGCCGGGGTCGCCGCGCACGACGTTGACCTTGGTCCCGGAGTGATCCTCGGCGAGCAGCAGGGTGCCCCGGTCGTCGGGATGGATCCCCTCGTAACCGCCGCGACCGATGCTGCCATACAGCGTGCGCGCGATCGCCGGCCAACCCGCGGTGACCTCCAGCACGCCACCGTTCGCATCGGCTTCCATCGTGAACAGGAGCGTGCGGCTGAACGGGTTCCAGGTGGAGCCGTCCATCTGGTCCAGACCCGTCGTCCCATCGGCTCCGAACGGCGTCAGCAGCGTGATGCGGTGGGCGGGATCCGTCACGTCGAGGTTGATGCGCGTCACGAAGGAGCGGAAGCCGCTGCGCTCATGACCCTGGTAGAGAAAGTGCCGGCCGTAGTCGTAGCCGGGAGCCGGACCGCCGGGGTTGTGGTCGAGGATCAGGTAGGTGTGCTCGTCCGGCTCGGTCTTGGATCGGACCGAGCACCCGACCGACGGGTCGGGACCGTCGTCGAGATAGCCGAACAGCCTCGCCGGGCCGGAGGGATTCTCGAGCAGATCGCCGCCCTGCGCGACCGGACGCAACTCGTACCCGGCCGCGATGCGCGTCTCGGGCGCGCCGGTGCGCGGGTTTGCGGCCGCCACGCCCGATCCGATGCGGCGCGCCGCGCTTCCCTCCTGCGCGGTTGCCGCCATGGATACCGCCGAGAACGCCACCGCGACCCGCGCAGCCGTCCTGATTGTCCGTGGAACGATGGTCATCACTGTGCTCCCCCTCCGGAGAAGGCTCCGGATGCGAGCGCCCGAATTGGCGCTCGCTCTCATCGCGGAGCAGCCGTCATGCCAGTACGGCGCGCACGAAATCGCAGGTCGAATGCGGCGCGCTCGCGACGATCACCGTGTTACGGCGTCACGTTCGTGACGTCACAGCTTCGCATTTCGTGGTTTATTTGGAGGCACCGGCCGGATTCGAACCGGCGAATGCGGGATTTGCAGTCCCGTGCCTTACCAACTTGGCGACGGTGCCGTGCCTGGCGGAACCCGCAGGTATCGCGGACCCCGACTGGCGTCAAGGTCCCCGCTGGTTGGCGTGGAAACGCGCGATCCGGCCCGTCGCGCCCACCGCGCACCCGGAGTACGACCACTTGGACAGCGCGTTCATGCCCGGGCCGACGGAGCGCCATCACGGCGCGCAGGTCCGCGGCGACCCCGGAGCGCTGCTCGACCATCTCCGGCCTGCGCAGGCGACCCCAGTTCTTCGTCGGAAATGGGCAGCCGGCGAACAGCAGTCCGGCAATCGCAGCGGCGGCGCGGATGCGCATGATCGTCGCCGCGGGCCGTCAGCTGTGCGGCGCCGGCGGCTTGCGCTTCGGCACCACCAGCCCCCGCGAGAGCCGGCGCAGGACGCGGCGCAGCTGGCGCTTCTTGTAGCGGGGGTGCGCGTTGACGCCGCTCTCGTTCGCGCGCGCGGTGTCGCCGTCCACCAGCTGCAGCTCCACCATGCAGAACGCGATGCGGCTGTCCGCGGTGTCCACGGCGCGCTCCGGGAGCCGGACCGGCAGGTCGACCACGAAGTTCAGCACCTGGTAGTTGTCGCCGCTGAACTCGTTCGCCGGCGGCGCGTTGCCCTCGCGCCGGTCGAGCTCCTCGAGGTGCAGGCCCGCCTGCAGCTCGGGGGCGAGCTTGCGCAGGCTGGGCGTCTCGCGCACCAGACGCCGGAAGCTGAACAGCGTGTTCTGCGTCTGCCCGGGCACCACGAAGTTGAAGGGCACCAGCACGTCGCACAGCCGCACCAGGACCGGCAGCACGTCGTCCCGGTGCGCGGCGACCACGCGGTAGCGCACGCGATCGTAGATCTGGGCGGCCAGCGTCTCCTTCTTCGCGAGGAGCTTGGTGATCAGGCTGTGGCGCGTCTTCACGCTGCCGGCCGCCGACAGGATCGGCATGCCCGCGCGCCGCAGCTGCGCGATCGCGTGATCCACGCGCGCGGTGACCAGCTGCGCCAGCTCGTCCTCGCTGACCCGCGCCCGGTGCAGCAGGCCGCGCGCCTCGACGTGGTGCACCACGTGCATCACCTTGAGCACGAGGCAGGCGATGCGGCGCAGGCGCTGCGGCTCGCGCACCCCGGAGGCGAGGAGGAACAGGTCCTGCACCTCGCGCGGCCGCGCCACCTCCTCGGCCACGCGGTAGCGGAAGCTGGTGCGCAGGTAGTCGACCGCCTCGTCGAGGAGGCGCTGCAGGCGCGCGCGGTCGAAGGGATCGTCCGGCTCGAACAGGCACAGCCGCAGGTAGTGGTCCACCTCCTCCTTGCTCTGGAAGTGGAGCCTGCGCCAGTCGATGACCGAGCCGCCGCGGAGGATGACTCGCATCCGTTCCAGGTCGCCCAGCGACCAGGACTCGGGGACGGGCAGCGGCGGACGCACGATCACCGCCGCGCAGATTACAACGCATCCAAGGGCGCGGTGCGTCAGAGTGCGCAGCGCAGGGATGGGAGCACGGCGAGCCCCATACCGGAGCGCACCGCGACCGCGTCGACCTCCAGGCCGAGCGCGAACCGCTTCACGAACGGCTGGAAGAGGAGCTGCGCGCCCGCGAACCCCGCCGGCCCGGAGCCGCTCGGGGTCCCGGCTGCCCAGCCCGCGCCGACGCGGCCCCACAGCATCAGCTTGCCGTCCGCATCGAGCTGGAACAGGCGCGCGCGAGCCGCCAGGCCCGCGGCCACCCGCGACTGGTCGCCGGGGGAGCGCAGCGGCGCCTCTTCCAGCGCTCCGGACAGCCATGCCTCGGCCGCGAGGCGCTCGGTCAGGCCGACGCCCGCGTCGAGCCGCACCTCCGGGCCCACGCCCGCGCCCCGGCCGCGGAAGAGCACCTGCGGCCCGGCTTGCATCTCGACCCACGGGCCGCGCTGCGAGACGGGCAACGGCGGCGCGGCCAGCAAGGCGGCGATGAGCGCGATCATGCTCCTACCCTCCCGGCGTGAAGATGAACGGGTAGGTGACGAAGACCTCGCCGCCGCCCTTGGGGATGGGGAACCGCCACGTCTTGATCCTCGACGCCACGCACTGCTCGACGGTGTGGTCCCGCATGGTGCTCTCCTGGGTGTGCGCCTCGGTGACCGCGCCGCTCTGGTCGATGGTCCAGGCGCTCACCAGCTTCCCGGCGAGACTCGGCTTGGCGTTCAGCTGCGTCTCGTAGCAGGTGCGGATCTGCGCCCGGTGCTCGTGCACGACTTTGCGGATCAGCTCGGGATCGATGGACCCGGTCACCTGCGGCCGGCCGGGGCCCAGGCCGATGTCCGCGTCGGACTTGCCGCGCAGCCCGCCCTTGCCGTCGCCGTAGCTCGCCAGACCGCCGCCGATGCCGTTGGTCCCGATGCGGGCGAGGCCCAGGCCGGAGCCGTCGCCGCCGCCGCCGGTGCCGCCCAGCGACTTGAGGCCCATTCCGCCGCCGCCGTGCGCCTCGCCGGCCTTCGGCCCGGTGAGGTGGCCCATGGCGTCGCGCGTGCCCTTCTCCAGGGCGACGCCGAACACGTCGCTCGCGCCCTTGCCCATGCCGAGCGCCTTCAGCAAGCCGGTGTTGGCGATGATGGCGCGGTCGTCGCGGGCGCGCTCGGCGCGGGCCTCGCGGCGCGGCGCGCTCTTGCTGCCCACCTCGCCCTCCTGCCCGCCGTGCCGCGCGACCGCCTTGCCCGGATCCGTGCGCCCCTGCGCCTTGGAGGTCTGCTGGGAGAGCGCCATCGGATCCGGCTTCTTTGGCGAGGCGCGCACCACCAGAGGCCGGGGCCGGATCACCTCCGGATCGCCGCTGACCTTCGAGGCGGGCACGCTTCCCGCCAGCACCTTCATCCCGGCGATCAGCAGCAGCGCGGCGACCGAGGCGCCCAGGATGCCGCGCCAGTCGGTCGGCTCGGCCGCGACGCGCGCGGCGGTCTGCACGCGGCGGACGCGCAGCGACAGGCTGCCGGAGCCGAGCACCGCCACGCCTTTCTGCGGAAGCGGCAGGATGAGCCCGTGCGTGTCGGCCTGGCTGAGGCCGCGTACGAGCAGCTCGGGCCCTCCCAGGGAGCGGCCTCCCTCGATCAGCGTGAGCGAGAGCGGCCGCGGCGCGCACACCGTCCAGCCGCTCGCGTCGCAACGCACCACCGGCGATCGAAGGATACCTTCCAGCAGGGCGTCACATCCGGGCGCGGTGCCGGCCACGAGCTGCTCGCCCGGGGCGAGCTGCCAGACGGACAGACGAGTCCGGCCCCAGAACAGCTCGGCTTCCACGCACTCGCCGCCCTGCACGGCGTGCTCCGCGAGCGGCGGCAGCCCGCGCAAGGGAAGCGCCGGCGCGGGCGCCGGCTCCGGAGGCGGAACGGCCACCAGCGGCTGCACCGCGGCGGGCTGTGCCGCGGGCTCGGGGAGGTCCAGCTCCGGCGCGGGCTCGGGGAGGTCCAGCTCCGGCGCCGGCAGCTCCGGGATGGCGGCGTGGATGCCGCGATCGCTGCGGGCCTCGGTGCCGCGCGGCAACGGCTCGTCGCGCACCACCGCGAGGGCGGGCGGATGGGCGTGCGAGCTTTCCGGCTCCCGATCCGCTTCGCCCTCGATGAGCTGCAGCCGCGGGCGCTTCTCGGGAACCGGCCCGGAAGCGGAGGCGCGCAGCTCGACCATCACGCGCAGGTCGCCGACCGAGATCAGATCGCCGTGCCGGAGGGGGGCGGCGATGATCGGCTGTCCGTTCAGGTACACCGGGGCCGGTCCCACCGCGCGAAGCACGGCCCCCGCGGCGCCGGTATCGATGACGGCGTGGCTGGGCAGGATCCCGCTGCCCTCCAGGACCAGGTCGCAAGACCCGCTGCCGATACGGATCTGCTCCGAGCGGAAGAGCCGGGACAGCCTCAGCTTGCCGCCCTCGTAGACCTTCAGGTGGATCGAGATGGCCATGGTCCCCAAGTCGCTCCGAGGAGTCGTCCGCTACTCGCCGCGAGCCGCCCCCGACAGCGCGCGATCGATGAAGCTGCGCCGCATGCGCAGCAGGCTTCCCTCGGGGACCCGGCGCGGCGCCTGCACCAGCTCGCCGTCGGGCCGGGTGATGTCGCCGCGGATGTCGTCCTCTCCGAAATGGATGATGGTGCGGCGCGGGCGGGCGGCCGGCTGGTCGGTCCTTTGCTGCGCGGGCGCGGCCTTCACCGCCTCGCCCGCCGCCGCGGCGGAGGACACCGCGGCCGCGAGCACGACTCCCCAGAGCTTCCGTGGCATCGCCACCCTCCCCGCCCTCGCTTCCCCCTACTGCACGACCGATGCCTGAGCCCGCGTCCGCAGCATTTCCTCGCAGCGCTGCACCAGGGCGTGGATCGGATGCCCCGCGGGCGGCGCCTTGACGGACAGGCGTAGGAAAACCTTTGCCTCGGCGAGCGCCGTCTTTGCATCGCCTTCGAGCTCTTTGACGCGCGCCAGCTCCAGGTGCGGCTCCGGCCAGCCCGGCGCCCGCTTCGCCGCCAGGAGCAGCTGCTCCTCGGCTTGCGCCTTCTGCCCTTGCGCGGCCAGCACCGTTCCGAGCGCGAGCCGGATCGCGGGCGCGTGCGGGTCCAGCTCGGCCGCGCGCCAGAGCTGCTCGGTCGCCTCGGCCGCCAGCCCGCGCTCGACCAGCGCCCGTCCCAGGGCGAGGGCGGCGCGGGCGGACTCCTCGTCGGCGCCGACGGCTGCTCGCGCCGCGGCCAGCTCGGCGGCGGGATCGCCGGCGCCGCGCGCGATCTCGGCCTGCAGCAAGAGCGGCTCCGCGTCGTCCGGATCGGCCTTGGCGGCGCGCGCGGCGAGCAGCTTCGCGACCCCCGCGTTGCCTTGCGCGAGGTGCGCGCGCGCGAGCACGCAGAGCGCGCCCGCATCATCCGGGTCGCGCACCAGCGCCGATCGCGCGGCGGCCTGCGCGGCCGCTGGATCCCGCAGCCGCAGCGCCACCTGCGCTTGCAGGACGAGCGGGGCCGCGTCGTCCGGGAGAGCGGCGCGGGCCAGGGCGACCGCCGCGCGCGCGGCCTCCGCGTCGCCTCGATCGAGAGCGAGAGACGCGGCCCGCGCGGCCGCGGTGAAGCGCAGCTTCGGGAAGTCCGGCGCGGCGGCAGCCGCCAGGTAGGCCGCCTCCGCCTGCACGAGGCTCGCCGCGCGATCGAGCGCGATGGCATGGTCGAGCAGCGCGGGCGCGGAGCGCGGGGCCGCGTCGGCGGCCCGCTTGAAGCGCGCCACCAGGTCCTGGGCGAAGTCGAGCTCGCGCGCGCTCGCGGAGGCGAGGAGGGCGTCGTCGAGCAGCCGGCGGGCATGCTCACCGTCTGCCCGCGGCGGCTGCTGCGCGGGGGCCTGAGCTCGGGCGACTTGCGCCCAGCCGGCGAGCAGCGCCGCCCCGACCGTCAGGCCCCTCATGGATCCCTCCTTGGCAGCGTCCCGCCAACAACCTGTGCAGGCGAGGCCGCCTTTGTCGTCCCGTCGGACTTCGACCCGGGCGCAATCCCGGCGGGCGAGCCGCCGCGCTCGGGCCCGTCCGTCCGTCCGTCGGCCGTCACCAGGTCCGGAACGTCGCGGACCGGCATCCGCGCGACCGCCAGCTCCGCGCGCGGCTGGGGCTTCTTGCCCAGCTTCTCCAGGAGCGACCCGGCCCGCGCCACGCAGGCGCCGGTCACGCCCAGCTCGCGCGCCTTGGCGTCGGCGCCGGCCAACGTCTCCCGCGCTTCGTCGAGCAGGGGTCCGGCCTTTTCTTGAAGGGCGTCGCGGTAGAGCTTCCGCTCGTCCGCGTTCAGCCCGCCCGGAGCCGGGCTGGTCGCGATCGCATGCGCGAGCAGCATCTGCGCTTCGCCCAGCTGCGCCAGCGCGCACACGGCCGGCTCGGCCTGGCGCATCGCGACCGTCTCCTCCGCCCGCTTCTTCACCTGCTGGAGCAGGGCGACCTTGCGGTTCAGCGCGCGCGCCAGCGGCGGCTGGATCTGCTGCTTCTTGAAGTCCTCGAAGGTCGGAAGCCCCAGCGCGAAGTGCGCCTCGGCCGCGGCGGCGCTCGCCTCGGGCGGCAGTCCCGCGCGCCCCTTCGCCGGGAGACCCCGCCAGACCGCCTCCAGCTGGCGCCACGCCCAGCTCGCGTTCCCCGCCTCCCGCGCGGCGGCGAACAGCCGCGCCGACTCGCGCCAGCTGGAGATCTGCAGCGCCGGGTTGCCGCGCGCCGATCGGGCCAGGTCGGCCAGCTCCCGTGCGGCGCGGGCCGGATCGCCAACCTTGGCGCGGAGCAGGTTGAGCGCGAACACCTGCTCGTCGCGGTCCGCCGCCCTGGGCCACTGCTGGAGCGCGTCCTTGCGATCCTGGAGCGCCTTGGCAAGCTCCCCGCGCGCCTCGCGCAGCACCGCCGCATCGTGCAGCGCGGTCTGTGCTTTGGCCTCGTCATAGAGCGGCTCCGGCTCCGGCCGGTGCGACTTGGAAGGATGTGCCCGGCGCCAGTTGCGCGTCTCCTGCTGGCGCCTGTAGCCGGCGAAATAGCGCTCGAGCAGGACCGCCGCATCGGCGAGATCGCCTACCGCCGCGTGGTCCGCGGCCGAGGCGAGCAGCGCGCGGGGCACCAGCGCCGAGCCGGCCAGCTCCTTCCACAGCCGGGCGCGAGCGGCGAGCGCGGCATCCACCTGGCTGGCGCGCGACAGCGCCGCGGCCGCGCCGAAGATCGCCTTGTCCGCCAGCGCTCCCCGCGGGTGCTCCTCGACGAACGCCAGCAGCGCGCGCGCCTTCAGCGCGTCCCCCTGGACCCCGTCCGCCATCGCGTAGGCGCTCTGCTCCTCCACGCGCTGCAAGTCGGCGTGGAGGGTCCCGCGGGCGACGAGGCGCTCGTCGGCGAGGAAGCGAAGCGCCCAGTCGTGCACCGCCGGGTAGTCCTTGCGCAGGTTGGCGATGTCGAGCACCAGGTTCGCCGCGTACTCGGCCAGCTCGTGCTCGGGATTGCCGAGCGCGATCCACGAGAGGTGCTTCTGCGCCTCGTCGAGCTTGCCCGAGACGTACTCCAGGCGCCCCAGCTTGAAGGCCACCTCCACCGCCCGCTGGCCGTCGGGCAGCGCTTCCAGGAACAGCCGGCAGGAGCTCGCCAGCAGCTCCTCGTCGGCGCTGAGCGGATGCTGCGCATTGTGCGCGTCCTTCGGCTTCTCGTCGCCGGCGACTTCCGCCCTCGCCACCACCGCGCCCCAGGCCGCCCGCTGCAGCCAGCGCCCCGGCTTCCTTCCGGCCCCGTGCGCGGCGAGGTCCTGGCGCACGACCTGTTCGTACAGCGACGCGGCCCGCGCCTTCTCCCCGAGCCCGTAGAGCAGCTCCGCGTCGAAGAAGCGCAGCTCGTAGGCGGCGGGCGCGTCCGGGAACAGCGCCAGGTAATCGGCGTACAGCGCCTGGGTGGCCGCGTACGTGTCCTCGAGTCGCGTCTTCCTCGCCTCGTTGTGGAGCTGGACGGCCAGGTTGCGCAGCGTCTCCTCCGCGTGCTGCTCCGCTTCCTCGAGGGCCTCGCGGCCGTCGGCGTCCGAGCCAGAGGCCTTCTTCACCCGCTGGAACCTCTCCACCAGCGCCTGCGCCTCGCGCAGCAGGTCCTTCCGCTTCCCGCCGCGCGCGGCGATCATGAGCAGGCGCGTCTGATCGAGCGCCGCGCCCGGGCTCGCGCCGTGGATCTCCAGCAGCTGGCGGTGGATCAGCTGCGCCTCGGGGTCGCGGCCCTGGTCGAAGAGCAGCTTGCCGTATTGCTCGAGCATCTTCTGGCCGGCCTGCGCGCCGAACTTCTCCCGGAACTCCTCGCGCGCGCTCGAAGGCGCAGAGGCCCGCGCGTAGACCAGCACGTAGTCCCGGCGCGCCTCGCGCGCGAGCTGCACCTTGTTCGCCTCGTTTCCGGAGGGGCGCGCGGCGTCGCCGCCGAGGCTGACCGCCACCACCTTGTGCAGGAGCTTCATCGCGTCGGCGAACGCGTTCTGGTTGAAGCGGCACCAGGCCGCCTTGTAGAGCGCGTACGGGTACACCTCGTCGGTCTCGACCTCGGCCGCCGCGCGGTACTCCGCGAGCGCCTCTGCGAGGTTCGCCTGGTCGAAGAGGTGCTCCCCGACGAACACGTGCGCGGCGGGCGCCCAGGCGGACCTGGGAAACCGACGGGTCATCTCGCGCGCGGCGCGGACCGCCTCCTCGTCCTTCCCGGAATCCTGCAGGGCGTCGGCGAGGAAGAAGAGCGCCTCGTCCAGCTTGGGCGCGCGCGGGAACCTGCGGAGGAGCTCGCGGTACAGCGCGACCGCCTCGGACCGGGCCGCCTGCGCCGCCGCCTCGTCGCGCTCCGCCGCGGCCGGATCCTGGTCGGCTTCCGCCGCGGCGTGGATGGTCAGCGCCAGCCCGCGCGCGCGCAGCAGATTCGCGAGCCGCGCGGTCACTTCCGCCTGCTCCGCCTCGCTTCCGCCCAGGGCAAGCAGGCTGCGCAGCGCACGCTCCTGCTCCTGCTCCTTGGCCTGCACGGCCTGATCCGCGCCGCGGTGGAGGAGAGCGGAATCACGCCCCGGCTGAGCGAGCGCCTGCGCGCCCTGCCTGGACGCGGACGAGACGGCGGCGACGGCGGCGGCGAGGGCGATGGCGAAGACGATCATGGGGGTCCTCTCCCGAAGCCGGCGTCCGGCGGGCGCACGGCTCCTCTCCCGGTGCGCGCACGGTGCAACCTTCGGGCCTGACGCGCGCGCCGATCCCCACCGTGGTCGGGTCGCGGCGCGGCGGCCGGATGAACGGATGTGACCGCGCGCACGGGGAAATTCGCTTCCTTGAGAATCGCGGTGCCCAGCCGCCGCCGATCGGGCGGCGCTGAGGCAATTCGCGTCAGCGAGCGGCGGGCGAAGGCTCGGCGGAGGCGGCGGCAGGCGGAGGCGCGGGGACCTGCGCCTGCTGCACCGGAGCGGGCGTGGCGGGACGCACGCAGCGGTCGCCGAGGTGGAACCGGTAGCTGCCCAGCTCGTCGCGCCAGTACTCGCCCTGGAACGGCCACAGCTCCTCGTCGTCGTCGATCTGCGCCGGCGGCCGGCGCTGCGAGACCGACGGCGCGGGGGACGGCGCCGCGGCCAGCTCCTTCTCGCGGCCGGCGATCTCGAAATCGAGGCGCAGCGATTGGCCGAGCAGCTCGCGCAATTCGCCCCGCTCGCTCGCCAGCGCGCTCCGCGCGCGTTCGCCGGTACGCTGCAGCAGGTCTAGGCGCGCGCTGCGCACCTGCGGCACCGCCGCCGAGGCGAGCGCCGAGCCGCGGAACGCGGGGCCGAGCCGATCCATCGAGTCCAGCTCCGCTCCCATCGCCCTCACCTGCTTGAGCGACAGCGAAAGCTCCGGAGCGGAGAGGAGCCGCGCGATCTCGGGCCGGGCCAGCTCGGGCAGCCGGGCGAGCAGCGCCCGCGCGCCGGAGGCGAGCGCCTCCACGGCCGCCTGCGCGGTGGGCATGAGCTGCAGCGCCTGCGCGAGCCCGTCGTGCACGGGCCGGTAGCGCGCCTCGAGCTCCTGCAGCGCGCGGCGGGCGTCGGCGTAGCGGCAGTTCTCGTAGAGCACCAGCGCCTTGAGCACGTGCGACTCGGGGAAATAGCGGCCCTGGAAGAACGGGGCGTGCAACGTGAGGAGGTTCCCGAGCGCCTTCTCGTCCTCGCCGCGCCGGAAGTGCGACCAGCTCGACTCGAAGAGAGCGTCGAGCCACTGCGGCGCGCCCCTCGAGACCCGCGCGTACAGGGTCTGCGCGCGCGCGTCGTCGCCGCGGGCGTACGCCAGCCGCGCCAGCTGCAGCAGGGCGTCCTCGCGCCGCTCCACGGCCGCCGCCCCCCGCGGCGCGATGCGCGCGACCGCCTCGAAGTCCTGCTCGGCCGCGGCGGTGTCCCCGGCGGCGAGCGCCGCCAGCGCGGCCACCTCGCGCGCCTCGGGCTCGGCCGCGTCGCCGGCCTGGACCTGTCCCGCGATCTCCCGCGCGCGTTCCAGCTCCGCGCGGGCGAGACGCTGCACCGCGGTCACGCGCGGCTGCGCCGGCTCCTCGGGCAGCGCCGCGCGCACCGGCGCTCCCGCCGCCGCCGGCATCAGCGCCACTCCGGCGCCGGCCGCCATGCCGGCGAACGCCGAGCCCTCGTCGAGCGGAGCCAGCACCAGCGCCTGCTCGAGATGTGCCCTGGCGATCCGCGCCGCGAGCGCCGCCTCGAGCCGCTCGGGAGGCAGCCGCATCGCCAGGAAGAGCGCAAGGCCGCCCTGCGCCGCCCTCCGCTGCAGCTCTCCCGAGGCCGCGCGCGCAGCCTCGTCGTCTCGCGCGCCGAGGACGGACAGCGCGACGGTCGCCGTCTCGGAAAGGCCGGCCCGATCCAGGGTCGAGACGAGCGCGCGGACCTGCGCCTCGGCGCCGCCGGCGTCGAGCTTGCCTCCTTGCAGCGCGGCGAAAGCCCGCGCCGCCTCTTCTTCGGGCTCGGGCGAGCCGCGGGCGGCGAACGCCCCGAAGGCCGCCACCGCCACCGCCACCCAGGTCCTCATCGCCTCACCGCCCGCCGAACAGCCATGCCACGCCCATCTCCAAGGACAGCTTGCGCTCCCACTCGGCGTGCCCGCGGACGCGCGTGCTGTACAGCACCTGGCTCGCGCCGAGCCGCAGCAAGAAATTGTTGGAGAAGAAGATGCGCTCACCGATGCCAACGCGGCCGCCCAGCGCCCAGCGCGAGGCGGTGCCGGAGACCGCGTCGGGCGCGATGCGCTCGAGCAGGATCTCCGGCCCTGCCGAGACATAGGCGTCGAAGTGGATCGTCTTCTCGCCCGCCAGGGACAGCTTGCCGTAGATGGGGGCCCAGCCCACCTCCACCCCGCTCATCATGCGGATGTCCCCGGGGGTCGACCGCAGCCGTCCCGCCTCGGGGCTGCTGCACGACGAGTCCGTGCAGACGTCGATCGGCGCCGACAGGAGGGACGCTCCCCCGAGAGCGTGAGCGGCCAGCGACCAGCGCTCGTCGAGGTGCTGCTCGAAACGCAGCCCCAGGAGGACGCTGCGGAAGAACGGGTCGCCGATCGAGAACTGGAACATCGGCTGCGCCTCGAGGCGTCCTCCGATGCGGAAGATCTGCGCGGTGACCGGCGGCAGCGAGGCCGGCGTTCCGCGCGTCGCGATGCGCACGGCCGGATCGTTCGCCAGCGCGGGCAGCTCGTTCATGGCAACGCTTTCGGCTGGCGCCTGGCGGCTGGCCGGGGCCGGCTCGGACGCGGCGGTCGCGGTGGTGTTCGCGGGCGGGGTCGCGTTCGAGCTCGAGGTCGTGCTCGAAGTCGTGCTCGACGTCGTCGCCGCGGCGAGCAGCGCCAGCGCGGCGCAGATGGGCGGCGCGATCATCGGTCGTCCCTGATTCCGGGCAGGTACCAGGAGAGCCCCAGCTGCACCGTCCAGAAGCCCATCGCATGCGTCTGCGTCTGCCCGTCGACCAGCACGTGCTCGGCATAGATCTCGCCACCCACCCGCGCGGTGAGCGCGAGGTTGTCGCCCAGGAACACCCGCTGGCCGATCCCGCCCGTGAGCATGGGCCGCACGCCTCTGCCCGCCTCGGTCTCGGTCAGGACGCCGCCCAGGCCGGCGTCCAGGAAGGTCTCGAAGTGCACCAGCGCGTCGCCGGGCAACGCCACCTTTCCGTAGATCGGAGCGATCGAAGCCATCCCCGCGAGCGACGCGCGTTGGTGCGACTCGATGATGCGCGCGTGCAGCTCGCGCTTGGCGATGACCAGCTCCTGCGTCGCCCAGGTTCCCAGCCCGCCGGCGTCCAGGCCGACCGAGAGGCCCTCTCGCAGGTGGTACATGCCGCGCAGGCCCCCTCCCCACCGCTGCAGGTAGGGATCGGCGATGCTCATGGAGCCGTAGGCCCACAGCTCCAGCCGCTTCGCCTGCCGCAAGGGCCGCTTCTGGACGGCGCTGATCTCGTCCGACTCGCCGGCGCGGGCGGAGGTGGCCAGGAGGCAGGCGGCGAGGCACAGCGGCAACAGGCGCATGGCGCGGACAACATGGGAGCCGGAGGGCGGCCGGGCAACCCCTTGCGGCCGTGCCCGAGGGAACCAATTTTCCGCCCGCATGCACCCGCTGCGTCCAGCCGGACCTGTCCTGCGGAGCACATTCGCGGCCGCGCTCGCCGCCCTGGCGCTGGCCGGAGCCGGATGCGCGCGCACCGACCTCGGCGCGCCCTGTCACCTGCAGGACGCCAACGGGGCGGAGCTCCGGCCGCAGCCTGGCCGCGAGTACCTGTACCTCGGCTCCAGCGAGTGCGAGAGCTTCGCTTGCCTCGCGACTCCGGGGACCCCGGGAGCGTACTGCTCGCAGGCGTGCTCGGGCGAGGGCGGATCGTGCCCCGCCGGACTCTCTTGTGGCCAGCTCAACCTGAACCAGGACTATCTGGACGCGATGAAGCAGCGCCTTCCCGCGGACAGGTACCAGCAGCTCTTCGGACAGCTCGGCGGCACGTATTATTGCTTGAGGCGGTAGAAGCGCACCGGCGCGCCCCGATGGTGTACGGTCGCGGCCGATGCGCCGCGGACCGCTCTTCATCGCGCTGCTCCTCGCCGGCTCGTGCCGCGGCGGCGCCTCGCCTGCCCAGGGGAAGGACATGCCGCAGCCCGCCGTCCGGTTCGAGACATCGCGCGGCCCCTGGGTCGTGCAGGTCGAGGTGGCGCGCACCGACGAGCAGCGGGCGCGCGGCCTGATGTTCCGCCGCGACCTCCCGCGCGACCGCGGAATGCTGTTCATCTTCGACGAGACGTCCGAGCATCCGTTCTGGATGCGCAACACGCTCATCGCGCTGGACATGATCTACCTGGGCGACGACCGGCGCGTGGTGGGAATGGTGACGAACGCCGAGCCGCGCACCGAAACGCCCCGCACCGTGGGCAAGCCGTCGCGCTACGTGGTCGAGGTCTCGGGCGGCGAGGCGGCGGCCCACGCCGTCGTTCCCGGCACGCGCGCCGTCTTCCTCGGCGTCGAGGAATGAAGCGGCCGGAGCTACGTCCTCTGCAGCAGGCCCTGCGTGACGTAGCGGCCCAGGCTCTCCTCCATCATGCGCTCGACCAGCGACTCGAACTCGCTGCGCTGCTCGTCGGAGGCGAACACGAAGCGGATGCCCATCCCCGGCTCCTCGCCCGCGCGGGCCTGCTCGGCCTCGAGCACCCAGGTGACCTCGCCGTCGAGCGTGACGGGTTCCGAGAGCGCCGGCACCGCGAGCGCGAAGAGGAACCGCGTCCCCACCGGCAGCGGGCGCGACGTCTTGATGAAGGTCCCGCCCTTGGAGATGTTCTTGGTGTAGTCCGCGAAGAACGCGTTCATGCGCTCGTAGTCGACCCGGAGCCGGATGGGCCCTCGAGGCGCGGCGCGGCGGTCGGAGGGCGAGGTCATCTCCGGGCAGCATGACAAAACGCAGAGCACGGCCGCAAGCCGGTGGCGCGAGCTGTGCCGCCGTGGGGGGATGTGGGCGTACGTGGCGCTCCTGGGGGCGGTGTCGGCGGTCTGCGCCTTCCTGCCGCTCGCGGATCACCTCGGCTACGAGCTGGCCGAGGTGGTCGCGCTGTGTGCCGGCCTGTTCGGCGCGGCGCCCGGCGTGGCGGCCGCGCGCGCGGAAGCGACTCGCCCCGACGCCGACGCCGCCCGCGCCGCCGCGACCGCCGTGCTCCTGGGGCTGTCGGCGCTGGCGGTGCCGGCCGCGCTCATCCTGCTGAACGCGCTGCGCCGGCCGGCCTGCGACCCGGCCGCCGGGCTCGTGCTGTACCTCGCCGTCGCGGTCCCGTCGGGCGTCCTGGCGGCCGCGCTCGGCGCCGCCTGCGGATTCGCAGCGCCCAGGCGCGCCGGATGGATCGTCGCGGCGGTGTTCACGGCGACCCTGCTCGCGTCGCTCTGGCCCGTGGCCCGCGGCCCGCAGATCTTCGTCTTCCACCACCTCGGAGGCTGGTTTCCCGGGCCCATCTACGACGAGGGAATCCGCCCGCCCCGGTCGCTCTGGATCTTCCGGACCGCGACGTTCCTCTACGCCGGCGCGTGCGCGGGGGTCGCGCTGCTGGCAGGCCCGGGCCGCAGGCGCGCGGCGGGCCTCGCGCTGGTCGCCGCCTGCGGCCTCCCCGCCGCGTGGCTCTCCTTCCACGCGGAGCGGTTCCACTGGAAGGCCAGCGCCGCCGGCCTGGACGCCGAGCTGGGCGGGTCGCTGCGGACGGAAAATCTGAGGTTGCACTTCCCGCGCGAGAAGAGCGACGACGAGAGGCGGCTGCTCGCGCGCGACGCGGAGGTCTCCTGGCGCGCGGTCCGGGAGTTCGCCGGACTCCCGATCGGCGGGGGGCCGGTGGACGCCTTCCTCTACCGGAGCGCCGAGGAGAAGCGGCGCCTGATCGGCGCCGCCGAGACGAGCTTCACCAAGCCGTGGCTGCGCCAGATCCACACCAACGACGCGCCCGCGCCGCACCCCATCCTCCGGCACGAGCTGGCGCACGCCGCGTTCGCAGAGATCGCGCCCGGGCCGTTCGGCGTGCCGGGCGGGCTCCTTCCGCAGATGGCGCTGGTCGAAGGAGCGGCGGTGGCCGCGGACTGGCCACCCGGCGAGCTCACGGTGCACGAGGAGGCGCGCGCGCTGCGCGATCTGAAGCTCCTCCCGGACCTGCGGAGCCTGTTCGCGCCGGCGCGCTTCTACGGTGAATCGGGAGGGCGCGCCTATACCGCCGCAGGCTCGGCGATCCGGTTCCTGTGGCAGTCGCGCGGGCCCGCCGCGTTCCGCGAGGCGTACGCGCACGATCTCCGGGACCTCGACCGGCTCGCCAGCGCGTACGCGGCTTTCCTCGACACGGTGCCCTCGCACCCGCGCGCCGCCGCCCTGGCGCAGCAGCGGTTCGCCGCCCCTGGGATCGTCCACCGTCCGTGTCCTCACGAAGTCGCCGAGCTGGAGCGCCAGGCGCAGCGGGCGACGGATCCGCGCCTCGCCGCGCAGCTCTGGTCGCGCTGCGCCCAGCTGGAGCCGGACGATCCGCGCCTCTTGCTGCAACTGCGGCGCGCGCAGCTGCGCGCCGGCGACCTGGCCGGCGCCTCGGAGACCGAGCGCCGCGCGCTGGCGCATCCCAAGCTGTCGCAGCCGCTGCGCGCGGCCCTGCTCACCGAGTCGGGGGATGCGGCGTGGCGCACGGGCGACGCCGCCGCGGCGCGCGCCCGGTACGAGGAGGCGCGCGCGCTGGTGCAGCCGGAGCCGCAGGAGCGCGCGCTGATCGCCCGGCTGTGGGCCCTGGACGACCCCGGCCGCTGGCCCGCGCTGCGCCGGCTCCTGGCGGACGGCGACACCGGGCCGGAGACGATGCGCCTGCTGCAGGACCTCGAGTCGCGCGCGCCGGCCGAGGGTCTCCCGCCCTACCTGGCCGCCAAGCAGCTGCAGAACCGCGCCGAGTGGGCGGAGTGCGCCCGCTCCGCGCGCAAGGCCCTCTCCCGCAAGCTGCCCGACGCTCTCTTCGAGCACGAGGCGCTCCGGATGCTCGGCCTCGCCTCCTGGCACCTGGGGGACACCGCCACGGCGCGCGACGCCTTCACCCGCCTCGGCCAGAACGCCCCTCCCGGCCGCTCCCTCGAATCCTCCCGCTGGCTCCAGCTCCTCGGGGGTTGAGTCAATGCGCTAGCGCCAAAGAGATTGCACCACGGAGCACACGGAGCGCACGGAGAACTTCGTCGTTCGACGAACGCGCATGCGTGCTCGATCGAAGGAAACGCGATCCTCCGTGGACTCCGTGCCCTCCGTGGTGCAATCGGTTTGGGTCAGACGACTTCGATTTCGTGGGGTTTGCCCGCGAAGATCTCCTCCCAGCCGGCGTGGCGGACGGCGCGGATGGTCACTTCGAAGTAGAGCCGTTCGCCGGCGAGAGGATGGTTCAAGTCCACCAGCACGGTGTCCTCGCGCACCTCCCGGACGGTGATCGGGTAGCTCTGCCCGCCCGACGCGCGCGCGTACAGGCACAAGCCGGGCTTCAGATCGGCGTCGCCGGGGAACGACCCGCGCGGCAGCGTGATGACGTTGTCGTCCTTGCGGGCGCCGTAGGCGTCCTCGCAGGGGATGCTGAAGGCGGCCTGCTCACCTTCGCGCAGGCCTTCCAGCGCGCGCTCCAGCGCGGGAAGGATCTGGCCGCCGCCGT
>DASWGQ010000287.1:0-13691 GCA_036393595.1 Myxococcales bacterium
TTCCAGAAGGCGCGCTTGTCGGCCAGCGACTGCTCGCTCGGCGATCGGGCGATGATCTCGTGCAGCTGGGGCCGCAGCGGATCGGCGACGAAGTTCCTCACCACCACCTGGATGCCGAAGAAGGTCTTTGACATGCGGAACGCATCCGCGGATCGCTGAGGCGACGATGAACGCCGCGCCGCAGACGAACCCGGCCCGCACGATCGCCCGCGCGGGATTGGTGTCGGGGCTCGTCATTCCAAGATTTTCTGCAGATCCGCGCGCCCGGCCCGGCAGCCTTCCGCCCGCACGATCGCTTCCAGGTCGGCGTAGGCGTGGTCCAGGTCGTCGTTGACCACCCAGTACTCGTATCCCTCGGCGCGGGCGAGCAGGACCTCGACGCGGGCGGCGTGCAGCCGCCGGCGGATGGTGGTGTCGTCGTCGGTCGAGCGCGCGCGCAGGCGGCGCTCGAGCTCGGCCAGCGAGGGCGGCAGGACCAGGGCGCGCAGCGCCTCCGGGTACTGGCGCTTGATCGCGCTCCCGCCCTGCACGTCGATGTCGAAGACCACCAGCGCCCCGCGCCGCTGGGCCTCCAGGATGGCCGCGCGCGGCGTGCCGTAGCGGTGGCCGTGCACCGGCGCCCACTCGACGAAATCGCCCGCCTGGATCATCGCGTCGAAGCGGGCGTCGTCGACGAAGTGGTAGTCGACGCCCTCGCGCTCGCCCGGCCGGGGCGCGCGGGTGGTGTAGCTGACCGAGAAGATCGCCCCGGGGTGGGCGGCCACCAGCCGGCGCGCCAGGGTGGTCTTGCCGGTCCCGGAAGGCGCGCTGAGGATGAGGAGGGTGGCGGTCATTCGACGTTGGCGATCTGCTCGCGGACGCGCTCCAACTCGGCCTTGAGCTCCACCACCTGCGCGGCCATGCCGGCGTGCTGCGACTTGGAGCCGATGGTGTTGACCTCCCGGTTGACCTCCTGGACGAGGAACTCCAGGCGGCGCCCGGCGGGGGCGTCGGAGGCGATCAGCGCGCGGAGCTGGGCGAGGTGGCTGGAGAGGCGCGTCAGCTCCTCCGCCACGTCCACGCGCTCGGCGAAGAACGCCACCTCCTGCGCGAGCCGCGCCGGGTCGGCGGGGACTCCGCGCGACAGCTCGGCGACGCGCGCGGCCAGCCGCTCGCGGTAGGCTTCGACCGACTGCGGCGCCGAGCCGCGGATCGCGGCGGCGCCCTTCTCCACCGCCGAGAGGCGGGCGGAGAGGTCGCGGGCCAGCGCCTCTCCTTCGCGGCGGCGCATCTCCTCGAGCGCGTCGAGGGAGGCCGAGAGGGCGCGCTCGAGCGCCTCGGCGGCGGGCCCCGGGTCCGCGGCCGCCTCGGAGAGGCCCACCACCCCTTCCAGCCCGACCAGGTCGTGGACGGTCACCTCGCCGGCGAGCCCCAGCTCGGCGCGCATCTCGCGCAGCGCCTTGGCGTAGGCCGCGGCGAGCGGCAGATCGATCCGGGGCGCGGCGCCGCGCACGCTCCCGGGGGCCTCGCGGCGCACGCTCACGTCCACCACGCCGCGGGCCACGCGGGACTTGACGATCCTGGCGATCACGGGCTCGAGCGCCGCGAGGTCGCGTGGCAGGTGCGCCCGGACGTCGCAGAACTTGCCGTTCACCGATCGAAGCTCGACGGCCACGGTCTCGCCGCCGGCCTGCGCGCGGCCGGCGCCGAAGCCGGTCATCGAACGGATCACGCCGCCTCCGGGCCCATCATGGCCGGGCAGGTTCGACCGCAGCTTCCGCCCTGTCAAGGAGACCCACCGCCGCCGCGGCCGCCTCCGCCACGTCGGGCGCGACGAGCGCGGCGAAGCGCGGGCCGGGGTGCGCCCAGCGGGCGCCTTCAGGCGCATGGAGCAGCGCGAGCACCGGCGCGCCGCACGCGGCGGCGAGGTGCATGGGGCCCGTGTCGTTGGTCACCACCAGGGCGGCGCGGCGGAACAGCGCCGCCAGGCGGCCCAGGTCGCTGGGCGGCGCGACCGAGGCCGCTCCGCCGGACGAATCCGCCACCGCGCGCGCCAGCGCCTCTTCCCCCGGTCCCCAGGTCACCAGCGTGGGGACCCCCCGGGCACCCAGAGCGCGCGCCAGGCCGGCGAAGCGCTCGGCGGGCCAGCGGTGGTCCGCCTTGCGCGCGCCCGGGTTGAGCGCGGCGAAACCAGGCAGCGACCGCGTGATCTCGGCGGCCCAGGAGGCGTGCTCGATCCCCAGCGCGGTCCGCAGCGCGGGAGGAGGCGGCGGCGAGAGCCCCAGCCCTTTGAGCAGCAGGAGCTTCGCCGGGAGCTCCGGCAGGGCCGGCGGGGGCGGTGGCTCGGCGTGCGAATAGAGGTGCGAGGCGCCCCGGTCAGGCCCGACGAGCCATCGGCGGGCGGCCACGCGGGAGAGCAGCGCCGAGGTGAGGGAGAACGCGTGCCAGTGGGCGGCGTCGATCACCGCATCGTATCCGCCCGCGCGCAGGGCGCGGAGGAAGTGGACGAAGCGGATCGGGTGCCGGAACGCGTCGGTCTTCTCGAACGGTACGACGTGCACCCCGGGAAGCCCCTCGGCGACGGCCGCGCGGCGCCGGGCGAGGAGGAGATCGATTCGCGCGCGGGGAAGCGCGTCGCGCAGCGCCAGGGCGAGCGGAACGGTGAGCAGCGCGTTGCCGACCCGGTCGTCCGGCCGCACCACCAGCACGCGCCGCAGCTCTTCCGGGCGCGGGCGGCCCCCGGCCAAGGGAAGCATGCCCGCCGCGACCCGCGCGAGCAGCCGGGCCAGAAGGCCGGGCGGCGCGTCCAGCCGCGCGTCCGCGGTCACGCCAGCACCGCCTCGCAATGCTCCAGCACCAGGTCCGCGGAGAGATCGCGCAGGCAAAGGTGGTGTCCCAGCGGGCAGCGCCGCTGCCCGTGGGCGCTGCACGGCGAGCACGGCAGGCCGAGAGCGACGGCGCGTTGCCGGGCACCCAGATCGTGCGCGCCCGGCGCCGTGGGCCCGAAGAGCGCGACGGTCGGGACGCCCAGGGCGCGCGCGGCGTGGGTCAAGCCGCTGTCCCCGCCCACGCAGATCGCGCTGCGCGAGAGGATGGCGAGCGCCTCGCCGACCGGGTTGCCGGTGGTGTCCAGGCAGCGCGCGCCCGCGCGCGCC
Source organism: Myxococcales bacterium (assembly GCA_036393595.1). GTDB lineage: Bacteria > Myxococcota > Myxococcia > Myxococcales > 40CM-4-68-19 > VBKO01. Next base: position 3,135 of record DASWGQ010000287.1, read on the forward strand.
TGCACCGCCTCGGCGAGCGGCTTCTCGCGGGGACCGCCCAGGAGGACCGGGGTCAGGCCGCGCTCGGCCAGGCGATCGGCCAGCAAGGCGAAGTGCTCCGCCGGCCAGATCTTCGTCTCCCACTCCGACCCGACGCACAGGGCGGCGAAGGCTGCGGATGCGCCGCGCAGCCGCTCGTCCGCGGCGCGCACCCACTCGGGCCGGGGGACGAGCCGCATGGGTCGCGGCTCGGCGGAGAGAGCGCGCGCCAGCTCGGCTTCACGCCCGGTGAAGGTGCCGGGCGGCTCCGGAACGCGCTCGGTGTACAGCGGCGACCCGAGAGCGCCGCGGAATCCGACCCGCCGCGGGATCCCGGCCAGCCACGCCAAGAGCGCGCTCCGCGGCGACCGGTGCGGGAGCGCGGCCGCGTCGTACCGGCGCTCGCGCAGCCGCCCGGCGGCCCTCCACAACCCGGCGGGCCCGCTGTCGGCGCCCCGCTTGTCGAACACTTCCACGCGCGCGGCGCGGGGCATGGCGAGCGCCACGTCGCGCCCGCGCGGCGTCACGCACACCTCGACCTCGGCGAACCGTTCCGCCAGCGCGTCGACCAGGGCGGAGGTGAACACCACGTCGCCGAGGTAAGCCGGCTGCACCACCAGCACGCGCCCGGCCGGCGGCATCAGCCCTCCAGCGGCTTGGCCTCGTCCACCAGCATGACCGGGATGTCGTCATCGACGCGGTAGACGAGCTTGCAGCGGTGGCAGACGATCTCGTTCTGCGCGTCACGGAACTCCAGCTCGCCCTTGCACTTCGGGCAGGCGAGGATCTCCTTCAGCTCGGGTGCGACCGGCATTCCGCCCTGGATACCACGGCTCATCGCAGCGCGTCCCGCGTCGATCCCGGAAAGCGGGACAGCTCCCACAGCCGGGCGTAGCGCGCGTACGCCTCGTAGGCGCGCGCCCAGGCCATCGCCGCGCCCGGCGCCCCGTCGAGGAACCCCGCCCGCAGCAGGTAGCCGCGCACGAACCTCCACAGCGGCCGGAGGGCGACTTCCCACGCCCCGGCGCGCCGGCCCTGCGCGAACAGCGCCTGCGCGGCGCGCTCGCCGTAGCGTTCCATCTTCGCGAGGCACTGCGCGAGCGATCCCCAGGTGTGGTGCAGGATCGGCGCATCGAGGCGTCCGACCGCCCCGTCCACCAGCAGCTTCTCGTGCACGGGCCGGGAGGGATCGTAGCGGCAGCGATCCTTGCGGAAGAGGCGCACGTGGCGGTCGGGCCAGAGCCCGCCGTGCCGCAGCCAGACCCCGCGAAAGTGGTTCTTGAAGGGCAGCGCGTAGGCGCTGGCGGCGCCCTGGAGCGCGCGGGAGGCAAGGGCGGCGAGCTCCGGCGAGGCGCGCTCGTCGGCGTCGAGGGAGAGGATCCACTCTCCGCGCGCCTCCTGCCGGGCGAACTCGTGCTGCCGGGCGAAATCGTCGAACGGGCGCTGGAGGACGCGGGCGCCCAGCCGGCCGGCGATCTGCGCGGTCGAGTCGCGCGACCCGCCGTCCACCACCAGGACCTCGTCGCAGAAGCCGCGCACCGATTCGATGCAGCCGGCGATGCGCTCCGCCTCGTCCTGCGCCACCACCGTGGCGGAGAGCTTCACGACAGCTCCCGGATGCGCGCGACCACGTCGGTGGTCGAATGGTCCTTGGGGTCGCCGGCGATGACCGTGCGCCCCCCAAAGCGCGCCACCAGCTCGCGCTCCGGCACCGAGTCTTCGGCGTAGTCGGTTCCCTTCACGTGCAGGTCGGGCCGCAGCGCGGCGAGCAGCGCCGCCGCGTCGGGCTCGTCGAAGAGCACCACCAGGTCCACGCAGCCGAGCGCCGCGATCAGCTCGGCGCGCTCCTCTTCGGGCACGATCGGCCGCTTCGGACCTTTGGCCGCCTGGACGCTGCGGTCGGTGTTCACGCCGACGACGAGCAGTCCGCCGCGCGTCAGGTCCTTGGCGGCCTCCAGGTAACGCACGTGGCCGACGTGGAGCAGGTCGAAGGCGCCGTTGGCGACCGCGACCGTCCGGCCCTGCGCGCGCGCCGACTCGCGCTCTGCCATGGCCTGCGCGAGCGGCACGAGCTTGTTCACCGCCGGGCCCTCCTGCGGCGCGCGGGCTCCTGCGCGGCCTCGAGCAGCTCCGGCCCGGCCACGGTGGCGCGCAGCAGCTCCTTGCGCAGCTCGGCCGCCGTCACCGTGGCGGTGCCCGGCTTCTGCACCACCAGCGCGCCCGCCACGTTGGCGAGGCGCGCGGCCTGGACCGGGTCGGCGCCGCAGGCGATGCCCAGCGTGTTGGCCGCCATCACCGTGTCCCCGGCGCCGGTCACGTCGACGGCGGTCGCGGACCCGTGCACCGGCAGCGCGGCCGCGGGCGCGCCGGGGCGGAGGAGCAGCATGCCCGCGCGCCCCCGGGTGACCAGGAGCGACTTTGCCCGCAGCGAGCGCAGCAGCTCGCGGCCAGCCTCCTCGATGGCGTCCAGGTCCCCGCCGAACTGCCGTCCCGCGAGCTGCTCCAGCTCGACTTCGTTGGGCTTGGCCTGCGTGACGCCCCGGTACTGCGCGAGGGCGAAGCGCGAATCGGCGCAGACGACCTTGCCTGCCTGCGCGAGGCCCAGCACCGCCTCGACCACCGGCGGGCTGAGCAATCCGGCACCGTAGTCGGAGACCATCACGGCGTCGGCGTCGCGGGCCGCCTCCTTGACCGCGCGAAGCACCCGCGCGAGCAACGAGGCGGGCGGCGCGCCCGGGCCGTCCCGGTCGATGCGCAGCATCTGCTGGCGGCGGGTGTTCTTGCCTCCCGCCAGCACCCGCGTCTTGGTCGCGGTGGGGACCCCGGGCGCCGCGAGGACGCCGGACACGTCCGCTCCCGCTTCCTCCAGGAGCCGCCGGAGCCGGGCTCCGGTCGGGTCGTCGCCCACCAGCCCGACCGGCGCGACCCGCGCCCCCAGCGCGCAGAGGTTCGCAACCGCGTTGGCGCCGCAGCCGGGCTTCAGGTCGCTCGACTCGTAGCGCACGATCAAGACCGGCGCCTCGCGGCTGATGCGTTCGGTCTCGCCAAACAGGTACTCGTCGGCGACCAGGTCCCCGACCACGGCGATGCGGGCGCCTTCGAAGCGCTCCAGGAGCGAGCGCAGGTCGGCGTTGCGCTGCATGGAGGCGGTGTCTCTCACGAATTCCTCGGGACCGGCAAGTTCAGCGCGCGGGCGGCGGCAGCCCTTCCGGCGGGCGCGTCTTCCAGCGGCGGTGGACCCAGAACCAGTGGTCCGGGTGCGCGCGCACCGCCCGTTCGACCGCGCGGGTCACTTCCTGGGTGAGCGCCTTCACGGCGGAGTGGCCACGCGCCCCGGGCGGCGGCGCGAACGGGCCCTCGAAACTCACCCGGTGCGTGCCGTCGGGGCCGCGCACCGGGAAAGCTGCCAGCAGGGGAGCTCCAGAGCGCAGGGCGAAGACCGCGGCGGCCGGGGTGGTGCAGGCGGGCTCGCCGAAGAACTCGACGAAGATGCCGCGCGACGGGCGCATGTTCTGATCGACCACCACGGCCAGCGCCTCGCCGCGCCGGAGCAACCGCAGCGCCGCCCCGGTGGACCCTTTCTCGGGCAGCTCGCGCAGCCCGCCCGCGCGGCGGGCGGCGAGGAGCCGCTCGTTGAGCCGCCCTCGCAGCGCCCGCGTGATGGCGGTGAGCGGCATCCCCCGCCGCGCGCAAGCGCGTGCGGCCAGCTCCCAGTTGCCGAAGTGCGCGACCGCGATCACCACTCCGCGGCCAAGGGCCCGGGCGGACTGGTAGCGGTCCCAGCCTTCGAACCGGACCAGCTCCTCCAGGTCCGCGTCCAGCACATCGCGCGAGAGCGCGACCTCCGCCAGGCTGCGGCCGAGCTGGCGGTAGGCGGCGCGCGCGGTCGCCCGCCGCTCCTCCTCGGTGCGCTCCGGAAAGGCGCGGCGGAGGCCCTCGAGCGCGACCCGCCTGCGCAGCCCGAGCGCCCACGCGGCGCTGCCCAGGGCGGCGCCGAGCCCGAGCAGGAACCGGGCCCAGAGGCCCTTCACCGCAGCACCTCGTCCAGGGCGGCCTCGAGCGCCCCTTCGCCGGCCAGGATGCGCAGGTCGACGGGTACCGAGGCGATGGAGGGCGGGCCGGTCAGGTCGGACGGGGCCAGCCGGACGGAATCTTTCTCGGTGGTGACCAGGACCTCGGCGCCGGCCAGCTCCGCCGCGCGGCGCAGCTGCAGCAGGTCGCGCGCCGAGTAAGGATGGTGATCGGCGAACCACCGGCTCCCGACCACCCGCGCGCCGCGGGCCCGGGCCAGCGCCTCGAAGGATTCCGGCCGCGCCAGGCCCGCGAACAGGAACGCCGCCTTGCCCGCGATCGGCTGCGCCTCGCGCGCGGCGAACGCGCTCTCCACCGGCCCGGCCAGGGGGAGGCGCGGCAGCTCCGCCGCCCGCGGGAGATCGCAGCGAGTCAGCCAGAGGAGCCCGCGCCGCACCCGGCGCAGCGACTCGAGCGGCTCGCGGAGCGGACCGCGGGGAAGGAGCCGGCCGTTCCCCAGCGGGTTGGAGGCGTCCATCACCACCACGTCGAGGTCCCGCTCCAGCTCGTGGTGCTGCAAGCCGTCGTCGAGCAGCAACACGTCGGCGCCGCGCGCGACCGCCTGCGAGGCGAGCAGCGCGCGGCGGGGACCGACGAGCACGCGCAGCCGCGGGCAGCGGCGCTTGAGCAGGAGCGGCTCGTCCCCCGAGAGCGCGCAGGGCGTCTGCTCGGAGACCTCGACCGGACGCCTCGGCCGCCGGCCGTATCCGCGGCTGAGCAGCGCCGGCTGCTTCCCGCGCCTCAGGAGCCGCTCCGCCAGCTCGAGCGCCACCGGCGTCTTGCCCGCGCCCCCCACCACCAGGTTCCCCACGGAGATGACCGGCGCTCCCGCCTTGACGGGCCGGATGCTCCCCCGGGCCAGCGCGGCGCCGGCCCGGTACGCGAGTGAGGCCAGGGACAGTGGCCACAGCGCCGCCTCCGCCCAGACCGGCTCGTCGGTGCGCCACCAGAAGCCGCTCACGCCGCCTCCGGGATGAGGTCGGCGATCAGCCGCGCGTCCCGCGCGCTCGCGCCGCGCACCGCCGAGACCGCCTCGCGCGCGAGCTGGCCCAGGGTGAGGATCTCCTCGGGGCGCCCGAGCAGGTCGCGGAGGATCCGCTGGAGGGCCGCGGCGTCGCGCACCTGGAGCCCGCCGCGCCCGACCAGCACCTGCACGCTGTCCTGGAAGTTCTCCATGCGCGGGCCGAACAGCACCGGCTTCCCACAGGCCGCCGGCTCGAGGATGTTCTGGCCTCCGCGCCGGGTGAAGCTGCCGCCCACGAAGACCACGGTGGCGAGCTGGTAGACGCGCACCAGCTCGCCGATGGTGTCCAGCACCACCACGGCCTCGCCGCCGCCGGGCTCGGAGCGCAGCCGGGCGGGCAGGCCGCGCTCGCGCGCCGCGGCCAGCACGCGCCCCGATCGCTCCACGTAGCGCGGAGCGAGCACCAGCCGCAGATCGGGGAACTCGCGCCGGAGCGCCGCGTACGCGTCGAGGAGCGGACCCTCCTCGCCTTCGTGCGTGGAGCCGCACACCCAGAGCCGCTCGCCGCGCAGGCCCAGCGCCGCGCGGAGGCCCTCGTCCACCGCCTCGGGCACGCTCACCGCCAGCGCGTCGAACTTGGTGTTGCCGGTGACGTGGAGCCGGTCGCGCGGCGCCCCCAGCTGCAGGGCACGCTCCGCCTCGTCATCGGCGCGCATCATCAGCACGTCGAAGTGCTCGAGGAGGTTGCCGGCCAGCGCGAAGAGGAGCCGGTAGCGTCCGAGGTTCTCCGGCGCGATCCGGCCGTTGGTCATCGCCAGCCGGACGCCGGCGCGAGAGGCGGCGCGGATCAGCTGCGGCCACAGCTCGGTGTACTCGAGGACCAGCACGTCCGGCCGCAGCGCCGCCATGGCACGTCGGCAGGGGCCGGGGAGATCGTAGGGCAGGAAGGTGACCGCGTCGGCGAGACCGCTGGCGATGAGCCGCTGCTCGGCCATCGAGGCGCCGGAATCGGTGATCGCGGACACCACGATGCGCGCGTCGGGTCGCAGCGCCTTCAGCTCGCGGACGATGGGCACCAGGCCGAGGACGTCGCCCGCGGAGGCGCCGTGCAGCCACACGCGCGGCCCCGGCCTGCGCACCACCTCGCCGTCGTAGAGGCCCAGGCGCCGCCGGATCCCCTGCCGCACGCGCGGGTGCAGCAGCAGGAAGGGGAAGAGGACGAGGAAGATCGCCCACTCCAGCGCCGCCGCCAGGAGGCGCATCTAGAAGCGCACCCCGACGGAGATGCCCGGCTCGACGATCAGCTTGGTCGGCGCGCTCGGCCCCGCGCGGGTGGCGAGCTCGAGGGCGCACCCGGGCGCGACCTGGAGCACGCCGAAATCCATCGCGATCGACGCGCCCAGGCCGGCGGCGAGCACCGGCGTCCATTGCAGGCGGGCGAGCGTCTCGGTCCCGTCGGGCTGGAACGTCTCGTGCCAGGCGCGGATCCAGTAGAGGCGGACGAAGGGCGAGCCCGTCAGCGCCAGCTCCGGCGAGACGCGATAGGTGGCGATGAACGGCACCTCGACGCCGAAGGCGCGGTACTTCCACAGGTCGGTCTGCGTGCGGCCGTCCTGCGTGCGCACCAGCTCCTGGTCCACTCCCACGCCTACGAAACGCGTGCCGATCTCGAACGCCAGCCCTTCGCCCTGCTGCAGGTCGTAGAGGCGCAGCCGCGCGCCGAGCGCCCCGCCGACCAGCGCCGGGGTGAAGGGAGCGATGGGGTTCGTCAGCTTCAGCTGCGCCTCGAAGGCCAGGTGGTAGAGCACCTGCCAGCGGACGGAGGCGTCGGAGGCGACCCAGGTGAGCACCTCCCACTTGTTCGTCTCTGGCGTGACCGTCTTGTCGGGCACGTCGCCGGGGCCCGCCAGCACGCGCCCCGCTTCCATCGACAGGCTGACGTGCACCTGGCCCTTCTGCAGATCTCCGGCCGGCAGGAAGGTGCCGGCGCTGACCACCGGCAGCGCGCAGCCGGCGCACAGCGCCAGCGCGAGCAGGAGCGGCCTCACGCGAACAACCTCGGGAAGCTGTCCTTGAGCCCGTCGAAGATGAACTGCACGGCGAGGGCGCCGATGATGAGGCCGATGACGCGGTTCATGACGTTCAGCCCGGTGACGCCGAGGAAGCGCGAGATCGGCGTGGCGGCCCGCAGCATCGCATAGCTCGCCACGCAGGTGACCACGATGGAGAACACCACCGGCACCATGAACAGGGTGCGCCCCGCCCGCCCCATCAGCGCGGTCACGGTGGCGATGGCGCCGGGGCCGGCGAGCAGCGGGATGGCCAGCGGGAAGATGGCCACGTCGTCCTTCTCGGCGCCTTCCTGTTCCTCCTCCGGGATGATGCGGGTGCGGACCTGCTGCGCGCGCAGCATCTCGATGGAGGTGAGCAAGAGCAGGATGCCGCCGGCGACCTTGAACGCGCCCAGCGTGACGCCGAGCAGCCGGAAGATGACCGTCCCCGCCACCGCGAAGACCGTCAGGATGACGCAGGCGGTGAGCGCCGCGCGCCGGGCCATGCGCCTCCGCTTCTCCTCGGAGTCGCCCTGGGTCATGGCCACGAAGATGGGGACCACGCCCATGGGATCGACGACGAAGAAGATGGCGGAGAGCGAGAGCAGGCTGAAGGACAACAGCTCGCGCACCCAGGAGTGCATGGTGAACGGCTTGTACCACGCCGCTTTGCATTCTCAGGGGCGATCCCGGAGAATTTCGCCGCCGACGAAGGATGCCGAAGGATGAGCGCGCAGGAGCAGGCACCGGCCGCCGCGCCCCCGGGGGAAGCTCCGGCCCCTGGCGAGGACAGCTTCCGCGCGCTCGTAGAGCAGTCGATCGCCGGCATCTACGTCATCCAGGACGGCCGGGTGGTCTACGCGAACCCGAAGTTCTGCGAGATCTTCGGCTACTCGCGCGAGGACTTCGCCGGCGGCGGCGTCCCCATCGAGCAGCTCACCTGCGAGCCGGACTGGCCGCTGGTCCGCGAGAACGTCCGCCGGCGCCTCGCGGGCGAGGTGCAGAGCATGCACTACACCTTCCGCGCGCGGCGGAAGGACGGCGCGCCGATCGAGGTCGAGGTGCACGGAGCGCGCACCGAGCTCGCCGGGAAGCCGGCGATCACCGGCACGTTGCTCGACATCACCGAGCGCCGGAGCGCCGAGCGCGCGCTGCGGCAGAGCGAGGAGCGCTACGCCCTGGCCGAGCGCGGCGCCAACGACGGGCTCTGGGACTGGGACCTCGCCACCAACCGCGTCTACCTCTCGCCCCGCTGGAAGCAGATGCTCGGCTTGCGCGAGGAAGATGTGGGCAGCGACCCGGAGGCGTGGTTCGAGCGGGTGCACCCTGACGATCGCGACCGACTCTCCGGCGAGGTGGCGCGGCACCTCTCGGGCGACACCCCCAACCTGGAAGTGGAGCACCGCATCCGCCATGCGGACGGGACCTGGAGGTGGGTCCTGCTGCGCGGCACGGCGGTGCGCGACGCGCAGGGCAAGGCGACGCGGATGGCCGGATCGCAGACCAACGTCACCGAGCGCAAGGAAGCCGAGGAGAAGCTCCTCCACGACGCGCTTCACGACGCTCTCACCGGGCTGCCGAACCGCTCGCTGTTCATGGACCGGCTGCGGCAGGCGATGGCGTTCCTGCAGCGCAAGCCGGACTTGCGCTTCGCCGTCCTCTTCCTCGACGTGGACCGCTTCAAGAACATCAACGAGAGCCTGGGCCATGCGATGGGCGACCGGCTGCTCGTGGCGGTGGGCAAGCGGCTGCTCGGATGCGTCCGGCCCGGCGACACCGTGGCGCGGCTGGGCGGAGACGAGTTCGCCCTCCTCCTCGAGGACTACGGCGCTCCGGAGGACCCGGCGCGCTACGCGGAGCGCATCCAGGCCGAGCTGGCGCCGGCCCACGATCTCGGCGGAGTGGAGGTGTTCGCCACCGCCAGCATCGGCATCGCGGTCGCGGGGCGCGGGTACACGCGGCCCGAGGAGCTGCTCCGCGACGCCGACACCGCCATGTACCGCGCCAAGCAGCTGGGGCGCGCACGCCACGCGGTGTTCCACCCGGCGATGCACGCGCACGCCCGCGCGCAGCTGCAGCTGGAGACCGACCTCTACCGGGCGCTCGAGCGCGACGAGCTGCGCCTCGCCTTCCAGCCGATCGTCTCACTGTCGACCGGGCTCATCGCCGGCTGCGAAGCGCTGGTCGAGTGGCAGCACCCGAAGCGCGGGCGCATCCCGCCCGCCGAGTTCATCCCCGCCGCCGAGGAGACCGGCCTCATCCTCCCCATCGGAGAGTGGGTGCTGCGCGAGTCCTGCAAGGCGGCGCGCGGATTCGCCGATCGGCTGCCGCGGGGCTCGCCGGTCGCGGTGAGCGTGAACCTCTCCGCCCGGCAGCTCCTGCGCGCCGAGCTGCTCGAGCAGGTGCGCTCCGCGCTGCAGCAGAGCGGGCTCGAGCCCCACCGGCTGCGATTGGAAGTCACCGAGAGCATCATCATGGAGAACGCCGGCCCCGCCTCCCTGCTCCTGGCGCAGATCAAGGCCCTGGGGGTGCACCTCCTCCTGGACGACTTCGGCACGGGCTACTCGTCGCTCTCGTACCTGCACAACTTCCGCTTCGACACGCTCAAGCTGGACCGCTCGTTCGTGGCCCGCGTCGACAGCTCCAGCAAGCACGCCGAGATCGTGCGCACCATCGTCTCCCTTGCCCGCGCGCTGGGGATGGACGTGGTCGCCGAGGGCGTGGAGACGCCGGCCCAGGTGGCGCAGCTGCAGATGCTGAACTGCGACTATGCGCAGGGGTACTACTTCGCGCGCCCGATGGACGCGCCGCAGCTCGCGGACCTCCTCGAATCGCGGCGCTCGTGGCCGCTGCCGCTGTCGCCCTCCTCGGCGCTGCTGCAGAAACCGCACTAGCCGAAAAGCGTTGCACCACAGAGGGCACGGAGCACACGGAGTTTGATGATTTCAAATCGATTCTCCGTGTGCTCCGTGTGCTCGGTGGTGCAGTCGGTTTGGATCCTCGCGGCTGACCTCAGCCGCGCAGCGTCAGCCAGAGCATCGCGGCGGTGAGCGCGGCGAGGATGGCGGTGGTCGCCCAGGCCACGACGGAGAGCCAGCGGCCGTTGCGGTAGCGGCCCATCAGCCGCTCGTCGCCCGCGAGCAGCAGCATGTAGACGAGGATGAACGGCAAGAGGACGCCGTTCGCCGTCTGCGAAAGCAGCATGATCTTCAGCAGCGGAAGGCCGGGCAGCATCACCAGCCCGGCGCCCAGCACGATCATCGTCGCGTAGAGCGCGTAGAACTGGGGCGCCTCATCGCGGCGCTTGTCGATCCCGCTCTCCCATCCGAACGCCTCGCACACGTAATAGGTGGTGGAGAGCGGGAGGATGCTGGCGGCGAACACCGAGGCGTTGAACAGCCCGAAGGCGAAGAGCGCGCTGGCGTACTTGCCCGCCAGCGGGCGCAGCGCGAG
>DASWGQ010000288.1:0-1856 GCA_036393595.1 Myxococcales bacterium
GGCCTGTGGGGCATCGACGCCACCGCGGGAGCCTTCCAGGCGCACATCCTCTTTGCGGTACCGAACCAGACCACGGCCTCCTGGATCATTCCTTTCTCGAAGTAGCCGTTCCAGGCATCCTGAAGGCCAATGGACGCGCCCATCGGCGTCTTCGACAGCGGGGTCGGCGGCCTCACCGTGCTCCGCGCGCTGACGGCGCGGCTGCCGGCGGAGCACACCATCTACCTGGGCGACACGGCGCGCGTGCCCTACGGAACGCGCTCGCGCGAGGTGGTGACGCGCTATGCGCTCCTCTGCGCGCGCCATCTCGCCGCGCAGGGGATCAAGATGCTGGTGGTCGCCTGCAACACCGTGTCCGCCGACAGCCTGCCGGCGCTCGCCGAGGCGCTGCCGATCCCGGTCGTCGGCGTGATCGAGCCCGGGGCGCAGGCGGCCGCGGCGAGGACGCGCGGCGGCACCATCGCGGTGCTCGGCACTCCCGCGACGGTCGCCTCGGGCGCCTACCAATCCGCGCTCCACCGGCTCGCGCCGCTCTCGTCCGTGATCGCGCGCGCGTGCCCGCTGTTCGTCCCGCTCGCGGAGGAGGGCTGGACCGAAGGCGAGGTCCCTCGGCTGGTCGCGGAACGCTATCTCGGCGGCCTGCGCCGCGCGGGAGCAGACACGGTCCTGCTCGGCTGCACGCACTACCCGCTGCTCGCGGGCGTCATCGCCGAGGCGATGGGGCCAGGGCCGGCGCTGGTCGACTCCGCCCAGGCCACCGCCGAAGCCGTCGCGGAGCTCCTGCGTGCGCGCGGGCTCGCGCGCGCGGGCGGAGAGGCGCGGCACCGCACGCTCTGCACCGACGTCCCGGATCGCTTCCACCGCATGGCCGAGCGCTTCCTCGGCCGGCCTGTCGACGTGGTAGAAGCCGTGGACCTCAACCCATGACGTCCACACTCGCCGCCGATAGGGCGGCGGTGCGCTTTTCATTGTGGCGGCGAGTGGCGACCACGTCGACCTTCTGCTACATCATGGAGAGGAGCCCCGAGGGCCTTCCGGAGAGCTGAACAGACCCCGTGAGCGCGCCCAAAGCAGGAGCCCCGGTCGTCGGGTTCAATCACAACGTCCAATACGGGCCGCGGCTGTACCACGTGCAGACGGAGGACTCCGGCCTCCCACATGCGCATTACATCACCCACCTTTTCGTAGGCGGCAACATCGTCGCCAGCGTGAAATCGAGCTACCTCGACCTGCTCGACGCCGAGCCCGACGTCCCCAAAGCGGTGCGGATCTTGATGGAGGCGCAGCACAAGGCGATGCTCAAGCGCCTCATCTCCGGCGAGTTCAACGACCTCGCCGAGCGCCTGGCCGCGCCGCACTACAAGCCCGGCGTGCTCGCCACCGGACAGACGGGACCCGCGGCCGTGAACGCCGGTGGCGCCGCTCCTCCTCCTCCGCCCCGTGCTCCCGCGCCGCTCCTGCCCAAAGCCAAGGCGCCCTTGCCCAAGCAGATGACCCGGCCCGCGCCACGGCCGGCGCCGCAGCAGCCAGTGTGGGAGCCCGCTCCTCCGGGCACCTCGCCTGCGCCGGCGCCACGCGTACCGGGGGGCCCGCTGCCGCAGACCACGCGCGTGCCACCGCAGGTAAGGCCGCCGCAAGGGCCGCCGCCGAAGATGACGCCCACCTCGTCGCCCGTAGTGCGCCCCGCCGCGCGCGCCGGGGCCCGGCCGGCCGCCGCGCGCCCGCAGAACATCTTCGCGGACGACTCGCGGCCGGTCGAGGCGCCGCACGACGATCTGCCCACGCTCTTCGCGGAGGAGCTGATCAGCGAGAAGAGCCTCGACGAGGTGATCCTCGCCTTCCTCTCCTCCGACCTG
>DASWGQ010000289.1:0-2335 GCA_036393595.1 Myxococcales bacterium
GAGATGCCGAAGTGCCGCTCGATCTTCGGCGGCGTGAGCGTGAACGCGTCCACCACCAGGTCGCTGGTCCCCGGCGCGAATCGATCGCACAGCGAGAGGAGATGGCGCACGTACCGCTCCTCTTCGGCCTCCCAGGTGGTCCCCCGCAGGGAGTACGGCACCCACTGCACGAAGAGCGCCGAGTTGTGCCGGCCCTCGGCGTCGCGCAGCGAGGGGTCGACCGTGGTGTGGACGTACCACTCGATGGTGGGAAACTCCGGCAGCCGCCCGGCCTTGACGTCGGCGAACGCGGCGCGCATGGCGGCCATCACCTGCGGCTCGTCGGGCAAGAGGTGCATGGTCGAGCCGAACTGCCCGCGATCCGCCGGCAGGCAGGAGAAGCGCGGCAGATCGCGCAGCGCGAGGTTGATCTTGAGAGTGGTGCCGTCGCGCAGGTATCCGTCGATGCGGGCGTTGTACGGCGCCGGCAGGCGATCGCGTCCGACCAGGTCGCGCATCCGGAAGGGATCGGCGTTCACCACCACGGAGCGCGCGCCGATCTCGCTGCCGTCCTCGAGCTGCACGCCGGAGGCCGCGCCGCCCTCGAGCGCGATGCGCCGCACCGGGCGGCCGGTCTCGATGCGAGCTCCCGCCTCGCGCGCGGCGTCCGCGAGCGTGCGGGTCACGGTCCCCATGCCGCCCTTCACGATCATCCAGGTCCCGTCCGCGCCCGGCAGCCGGCACAGGTTGTGGACGAGGAAGTTCATCCCGGTGCCCGGCGTGTCCCAGTCTCCGTTGAGGCCCGAGAAGCCGTCGGTGACCGCGTACATGGCCTTGAGCAGATCGCTCTTGAAGCCGAAGCGGTCGAGGTAGTGTCCCACCGGCTTGCGGCAGAGGTCGACGAAGGCCCGCCGCAGCGGCGCGCGCACGAACCGGTCCGCCGTCTCCTCGATGGAGAGGGGCTCCTGCAGCCAGGTCGGAGCGACGTCCTCGCGGAGCTGCGCGATCTCCGCCTGCAGCGCCTCGTGCGCACGGAAGTCCTGCTCGGAGAAGAACGCCAGCATCTGCTCGCGGACGGCGCGCGCGTCGGACCCGAGCAGCAGGTAGCGCCGTCCGGTGGTCGGCAGGAAGTAGTGCGGGTCGCGCCGCAGGAGCGGCAGCTCGATCCGCAGCTTGCGCAGCAGCTCGGGCGGCATCAGCCCGAGCAGGTAGGCGCCCGTCGAGGTGCCCAGCCCTGGCGCCTTCGCGAACGGCCGCTCGGTCCGCGCGGCCCCTCCCACGACGCCTTGCTGCTCCAGCACGCGCACCGAGAGCCCGGCCCGCGCGAGGAGCAGCGCGGCGACCAGACCGTTGTGTCCCGCGCCCACCACCACGACGTCCGCGCGCTCGTTCGCCATGCGGCGACCATACCCCGTCCGCCCCCGCGTCGCGTGCGTAGATTCCGGGCGCGACCCGGGCAAGACGCCGGGCTCCGCGGAAGAGGGCCGGCCGGACGGCGATCCCATCCGCGACCCAGCGGGCAAGACACCGGGGAACGCGGAGGGCTATCGCGTGTACCGCCGCGACACCGTTTCCGCCACGCACGCGGGCTTGTCGCTGCCCTCTTCCTCGATCGTCACGCTCCAGATCAGCTGCACGCCCGCCGGCACGTCCTCGACCGCTGCGGGCGAGAAGCGCGCGCGGATCCTTTGCCCGGCATGCACTGGTGAAGGGAAGCGCACCCGGTTGAGCCCGTAATTGACCGTCAGCTTCGCCTCGGGCAGCACGAGCGTGTCCGCCGCCAGGCGCGGCAGGAGCGACAGCGTGAGAAAGCCGTGCGCGACGGTGCCGCCGAAGGGCGACTCGGCGGCGGCCCGCGCCGGGTCGACATGGATCCACTGTCGGTCCTCGGTGGCCTCGGCGAACAGGTCGATGCGCTCCTGGGTGACCGTCAGCCAGTCGCTGACTGCCACCTCGCGTCCGAGCTGCCGCCGCAGCTCCTGCACATCGCGGATCTCAACTCGCGGCATGCCACTCCTCCTCCGGCGGTCGGCAAGCGCCGAGCCGCCCGGCGTCGATCGTGTCAAACTGGCCGGTGACCGCAAGAGCGAGGCAGCGCTGTTTCCCGGATGCGCTGCTCGTGCAGGGGCTTTATCAGGTCAAGCCGCCGCTGCCCTTCTCGCCGGGGACGGAGCAAGGTGAAGGGCAAGGTGGTCGTGCTCCCCGGCGCGTGATTCGAAGGGACGATACCAAATACGCCGCGCTCCAGCGGTGTTTGACAACCGGAGCGGGCCGTGGTTTCCCCGCCGACCCGAGGAGATCGTGGCAGAGACATCCCTACCGACCACCCCAGGCCACCTGCGGCTCTCGCCCGGGT
>DASWGQ010000290.1:0-17098 GCA_036393595.1 Myxococcales bacterium
GCGCCCGCCGCGTTCACGTCCGCCACGCAGACCCGGGCGCCCTCGCGCGCGAACGCCTGCGCGATGGCGAGGCCGATGCCGCTCGCCGCCCCGGTCACCAGCGCCACCTTGCCCGAAAGACGCATGGAATCCTCCTTGGCCGGCGCAACCATACCTTGCCGGGATGCTCTAACGGTTGTAGGGAGTGCGTCCCATGCCGGTCGCGTTGCAAGCCCGGGCAGTCTCGCGATCGTTCCGGGGTTTTCGCGCGCTCGACCACGTGGATCTCTCGGTGGAGGAAGGCGAGATCCACGCCATCCTCGGCCCCAACGGGGCAGGAAAGACTACGCTGTTCAATTGCCTGTCGGGATTCCTGCAGCCGACCGAGGGCACGGTCGAGCTGTTCGGCGAGACCATCGCCGGACTGCCGCCGCACAAGATCGTGGACCGCGGGTTGTCGCGCTCCTTCCAGATCAGCAGCGTGTTCGAGACGCTCACCGTCCTGGAGAACCTGGTCGTCGCCCTGCAGGCGCGCACCGGTCACCCCGTCCGGTTCTGGGAGCCGCGTGAGGCGCTGCGCGAGTTCGAGCCCCGCGCGCGCAAGATCGCCGAGCAGGTCCGGCTGAACGGCAAGGAGCAGGTGCGCGCCGCCGACCTCTCCCACGGCCAGAAGCGGAACCTCGAGATCGGGATCTCGCTCACCCAGGACCCGCGCGTGCTGCTGCTCGACGAGCCCACCAGCGGCATGGGACGCGAGGACGTGGAGCGCACCGTCGAGCTGGCGCGCGAGGTGGCCAGGAGCCGTACGGTCGTGTTCGTGGAGCACAACATGGGCGTGGTGGCGAAGCTCGCGGACCGGATCACGGTGCTGGCGCGCGGGCAGGTGCTGGCCGCGGGAAACTACGACCAGATCAGGAACGACCCGCGGGTCATCGAGGCGTACCTCGGCGAAGAGGTGCGCGCTTGAGCGCTCCGCTCCTGGAGGTCTCGGACCTCAACGCCTGGTACGGCCAGGCGCAGGCGCTGCACGGCGTCTGCCTCCGGGTAAACGAAGGCGAGTGCGTGGCGCTGATCGGGCGCAACGGCGCCGGCAAGACGACGACCCTGCGCTCCATCATGGGCGTTTTGCGCAAGAAGACGGGAAGCATCAAGCTGCGCGGGCAGGACATCACGCGGCTGGACAGCCACCAGATCGCGCGCAAGGGCCTGGCGTACGTGCCGGAAGAGCGGGCGATCTTCGCGACCCTGACCGTCAAGGAGAACCTCGAGCTGCCACCGGTGTGGAACGCCAAGGGCTGGTCGTCGCGCAAGTGCACGGAGGCCTTCCCCGCGCTGGAAGCGCGCGCCGAGCACAGCGGCGCCAAGCTGTCCGGCGGCGAGCAGCAGATGCTGGCCATCGCGCGCGTGCTGCGCGCAGGGCCCACGCTCCTCCTGCTCGACGAGCCTTCCGAGGGGCTGGCGCCGGTGGTGGTCCAGCAGATCCAGAAGATCCTGCGCGGGCTCAAGGCGGAGGGCATGGCGATGCTGCTGGTCGAGCAGAACCTGCACTTCGCCCTCTCGCTCGCCGACCGGCACACGCTCCTGGTCGACGGCGAGGTGAAGGAGACGCTGACCACCGCCGAGGTGCGCGCGCGCAACCGGGAGCTGCTCGATCACCTGTCCGTTTGATGAAGAACGCACCGCCGCCCTATCGACGGCGACTGACTGGAGGACTTGCAAATGACGACGATGCGAAGCGCAGGGGCCCTGTGTGTGCTGCTCGCTGCCGGAGCCGCCAGCGCGCAGTACAGCGCTGGCGGGATCAAGGTGGGCATCCTCACCGACATGAACGGCGTGTACTCGGCCATCTCCGGGCCGGGCTCGCAGAAGGCCGCCGAGATGGCGGCCGACGACTTCATGAAGGCCAACAAGGACTTTGCCGGCAAGGTGACGGTGATCGCGGTCGACCACCAGAACAAGGCGGACATCGCCAGCAACAAGGCGTCGGAGATGTATGACCGGCTCGACGTCGACGCGATCTTCGACACGGTGAACTCGGCCTGCGCGCTCGCCACCTCGGCGATCGCCGCGCAGAAGAAGAAGGTGTTCATCGACACCGGCGCCGGTACGAGCGAGCTGACCAACGAGAAGTGCAACAAGTTCACCTTCCACTATGCGTACGACAACTACATGCTGGCGAACGGCACCGGCACCACCATCGCCAAGCAGGGCGGCAAGACCTGGCACATGATCTATCCGAACTACGCGTTCGGGCAGAACCTCGAGCGCCAGTTCCGCGCCGCCGTCGAGAAGAACGGCGGCAAGCTGGTCGCGCCGAGCGACGCGACGCCCTTTCCGAACACCGACTTCTCCACGTACCTGCTCAAGGCGCAGGGCCTCAAGCCGCAAGTCTTCGGCACCATGCAGGCCGGCGCGGACCTGGTGAACGTGGTCAAGCAGTACAACGAGTTCGGCCTCAAGAAGCAGAGCATCGGCCTCGCCATCGGCCTCTTGTTCGAGAGCGACGTGGCCGCGCTGGGCCAGGACGCCTACCAGGGCGCCATCGCGACCGTGCCGTGGTTCTGGAACCGCGACAAGGACGCGACGGACTGGTCGCGCAAGTTCGAGAAGGCCTTCGGCAAGAAGCCCACCTTCGACCAGGCGGCGGTGTACTCGGCGGTCACCCAATACCTCCAGGCCGTGAAGCGCGCCAAGACCGACGAGGGTGAGAAGGTCGTCGCGCAGCTCGAGGGGCACAAGTTCAGCGACTTCTTCGCCCGCGACGCGCAGATCCGGAAAGAGGACCACCGCAACATCCTCGACGTGTACCAGGTGCAGGTGAAGCCGAAGAGCGAGGCGAAGGAGGACGGCGATTACTACAAGGAGATCAACAAGACGCCGGCCGACCAGGCGTTCACGCCCCTGTCGGAATCGAAGTGCAAGATGAGCCAGTGAACCCGGTCCTCCTCCAGATCCTCATCCAGGTCTTCAACGGGCTGGTGAACGGCGCCTTCTACGCGCTGCTCTCGCTGGGGCTCGCGGTCATCTTCGGCATGCTGCGCATCGTGAACTTCGCTCACGGTGCGCTGTACATGCTGGGCGCCTTCACCGCCTACGCGCTCGGGGAGAAGTTCGGGCTGGGCTTCTGGGCCTCGCTGGCCATCGCGCCGCTGGGCGTCGGCCTGTTCGGGATGCTCCTCGAGCGCACCATGATCCGGCGGCTGTACGAACTGCCGGCGTCCTACAACCTGCTGCTTACTTTTGGCCTGACGCTGGTGATCCAGGACGGCGTGCGCCTCATCTACGGGATCTCGGGGCAGCCCTACGCGCCGCCGCCGCAGCTCTCCGGAGCCACCAACCTGGGGTTCATCTTCTTCCCCACCTTCCGGCTCTTCGCCATCGTCGTCTCGGTGGTGGTCTGCTCGCTGACCTGGTTCGTCATCGAGCGCACCCGCGTGGGCGCGGTCATCCGCGCCTGCACCGAGAACCCGACCATCACGCGCGCCTTCGGCATCGACGTGTCGCTCTGGGTGACCGCGGTGTTCGGCTTCGGCTCGGCGCTGGCGGGGCTGGCGGGCGTTTTGGCGGCGCCCATCTACAGCGTCGATCCGCTGATGGGCTCCGAGCTGATCATCACCACCTTCGCGGTGGTGGTCATCGGCGGGCTCGGCTCCATCCTCGGGTCGGTGGTCACCGGCTACGCGGTGGGCGTGCTGGTGGCGATCGGCTCGGCCTTGTATCCCCCGATCGCCAACACGCTGATCTTCATCCTGATGGCGCTGGTGCTCCTCTTGCGGCCGAGCGGGCTGTTCGGCCTGCAGGAGGCTCGATGAACGCGAGGCGGTGGATCGTCCGCATCGGCGTGCTGCTCGTCCTGCTCATCCTGCCCCGGATGATCTATCCCATCCTCGCGGTCGACATCCTCTCCTGGGGGCTGTTCGCGCTCGCCTTCGATCTGGTGTTCGGGTACGCCGGCCTCCTCTCCTTCGGCCACGCGATGTTCTGGGGCACGAGCGGGTACGTGACCGCCAACGTGCTGCTGCGCACCGGGCTGCCGGTCCCGGTCGCCATCCTGGCCGGGACGGTCGCGGCGCTCGTGCTGGCGCTGCCCACCGGGTATCTCTCCATCCGCAGCGCGGGCATCTACTTCTCGATGATCACGCTTGCCTTCGCGCAGATGGTCGACTTCATCGCGCGCCAGGCGGACCACTACACGGGCGGAGACAACGGGCTGCCCGGGATCCCGCGGCCGGCGCTGGGGCCGATCCACTTCGACAACCCGCTGCACCTCTATTACTTCACGCTCGCGCTGGCGGCGCTCGGGTACCTGGTCGCCGCGCGCGCCATCGAGTCGCCGTTCGGCCAGGCGCTGCGCGCCATCCGCGACAACCGGGTCCGCGCGCAGAGCGTCGGCTACGACCCGCGCGTGCAGATGCTGGTCGCATTCCTGCTCTCGGCAGGGCTCTCCGGTCTCGCGGGCGGGCTGCACACCGTCGGCCACGGCGTGGTGTCCTTGGACGCGGTCAACTGGAGCACCTCCGGCATCGTGGTGATGATGACGCTCCTCGGGGGAACCGGCACCCTGCTCGGGCCCCTGGTGGGCGCGACCCTCGTGCTGCTCCTGCAGGACGCGCTCGCCTTCAGCACCTCGGCCAGCGGAGTGGTCACCGGCGCCGTGTTCGCCCTGACCGTGCTCTTCTTCCGGCGCGGAGTCGTCGGCACTCTCCTCGCGCTCGATCTCCGGCGCCGCGCGGGCGAGCGGCTGATCGGATCGGCGAAGTGATTCAAAACGCCTGGTGCGGCCGCCGGTTGCGGCGCGCGCACCACCGCGAGGTCGTAGCCGGACCGGTGCCCCCCTGCGGAGCTTGCGGACGGCCTGCCCGCGCGGCAACGTGAGGCCATGCGTCGTCTCGCCGCGATCCTCCTCGCGCTCGCCGCCGGGTGCGGGCACGAGCGTGCCGCGCTGGTCGCCGCCCGCGTCTCGACCGGGCAGGCGGCCGCCCAGGAGCCCCTCGAGGGTGCGAGTGGAACGCTGGACTGCCCCGCCCAGCTGCTCCCCCAGGACCTCGGCAGGTCGGACGAGGACGGCGATCTGCGCGCCCAGCACATCGGTGCGGTCTCGCTCGCGTGCGCCCTCACCGTCTCGATGGCGGGGTACCAGCCCTACAAGGCGGCCCTCCAACAGATCTGCACCGCGCCGGAGCCGGGCGGCTGCCAGACGGTCGACGTGACCGTCGTGCTCGCCCCGGAGCCCGGCAAGTCCTCGGGCGCATCGAAGTGAGCACCCCGACACCAGCCGGGCCGCACCGGAGCGCCGCGCAGCCCGTTGCGCTATGCAGGGTGCAGGAAGCTTGAAGGAGCGCCCCCGCATGACCTCGCTTTCCGAGCCGAAGCTGCGCGACTACGTCAGGCGCCTCGAGCAGATCCAGGAAGGCTTCGCCAAGCACTATCCGGGCGAGCAGGGCACCCGGCAGCCGGTGCACACCGTCTACGGCGGCGCGCACCTGTTCAAGTCGGACACCACCCGCAAGCTGGGCGACCTCGCGGTGAAGGCGCTCGACCAGTACGCGCCCGAGCCGCGCATCTTCGCCGGGGCGATCGGGCTCGCCGAGGCCCTCGCCGAGACGGTGCACGGCCGCGTGCGCAAGAAGCTCGAGCGGGAGGCGGTCGAGGACTTCCGCATCGATTTCGAGGACGGGTACGGCATCCGGCCCGACGCGGAGGAGGACGGCCATGCGGTGACCGCGGGCGAGGAATGCGCCAACGGGCTCGCCGCAGGCACCTTGCCGCCGTTCATCGGGATCCGCATCAAGACCTTCTCGGCCGAGCTGGGCGGGCGTGCCCTGCGCACGCTGGACCTGTTCCTCACCGCGCTGGTGAAGCGCGCCGGCAAGCTGCCGGCGGGATTCGTGGTGACGTTGCCGAAGGTCGTCAGCCCCGAGCAGATCTCGGTCCTCATCGACGCCTTCGAGGAGCTGGAGCCGAAGCTGGGTCTCTCGCGCGGCGCGCTGAAGATGGAGCCGATGATCGAGACCACCCAGTCGATCCTCGACGAGCGCGGCGAGTCGATGCTGCCCAAGCTGCTGGCTGCGGCGCGCGGCCGCTGCGTGGCGGCGCACTTCGGCACCTACGACTACACGGCGTCCTGCGACATCACCGCGATGCACCAGTCGATGCGCCACCCGGCGTGCGACTTCGCCAAGCACATGATGAAGGTGGCCTACGCCGGGACCGGCATCTGGCTGTCGGACGGAGCGACCACCCTGATGCCGGTGGCGCCGCACAAGGCGGCCAAGGGCGCGCAGCTCACCGCGGAGCAGGCCCGCGAGAACCAGCGCGCGGTGCACGGCGCGTGGCGGTTGCACGCCGCCGACGTCCGGCATTCGCTGGTGAACGGCTACTACCAGGGATGGGATCTGCACCCCGCGCAGCTGCCCAGCCGGTACGGCGCGGTGTACGGCTTCTTCCTCGAGGGGCTGCCCGCCGCTTCCGAGCGGCTGAAGAACTTCATCGCCAAGGCCGCCCAGGCCACGCTCGCCGGCGACGTCTTCGACGACGCGGCCACGGGACAGGGCCTGCTCAACTTCTTCCTCCGCGGCGTCCACTGCGGCGCGCTCACCGAGCAGGAGGCGCTCGCCACGGGAGTCACGCTCGACGAGCTGCGCAGCCGGAGCTTCCTCAAGATCCTCCAGAACCGCCGCCGCCGCGCCTGAAGCCAATGCGCGCGGTTGAATTGACCGTGATCTCTTGGGGGGTCGAGGGGGGAGCGAGCTCCCCCTCGTAGAGGCGCCGAAGGCGCCGGATCGAAGACGGTGTTGTGTACGGCAGAGCGGTCAAATCAAGCGAGCCGTGCGTTCAGTGGTCGCGGATGACCTTCGCGGCGGCCCAGCCGACGAGGATCAGCACCGCCAGGACGAGCCAGGCGTGCTGGGAACCGTAGGTCGAGGCCGGGTAGTGGTTGCTGATCATGGTCAGCACCGTCGGCATCGCGAGGAAGGCGTTGTGCTTGCTGCGCAGTTGCGCGCGCGCGATCAGGCCTTCGTCCAGCGGCTCCCCGGCGCGCACGCTGGCCACGATGCGGCGGTAGGCGGGAACGATGCGCAACCAGACGTTGGCGGTCATCAGGGTTCCCAAGAGCGCGCCCACGTGGATGTAGGCGGCGCGACCGTTGAAGACCTGCATCAACGCGTAGGAGGTGGCGACCAGCAGCAGGTAGCAGAGCGCCACGAGCGGCGTCTCGAATCGCGACAGCGGGGAGATCCAGAGCAGGTCGTACACGATCCAGGCGAGCACCAGAACCGCGACCGCCACGGCGAACGCGGCCGGCGCGCTGAGCCCGCCCGCGCCCACGCCGCGCCCGCGGAGGTAGTAGACCAGCCAGAGGAGCGCGAGCCCCGTCACCCAGGTGGTCAGCGCCTCCCAGCGGAACCAGTGCAGCCGCTCGGGCGGGGCGGTCTGCTTCCGCACCGTGTAGAAGGCCCCGCCGTGCACGATCGAGACCCCCGCGACCTCCTCGCCCAGGCGGCGGCCGACCCAGGTGAAGTAGTAGGTGGTGCCGACCCAGAGGATGCCGGCGAAGACGTGCGCCCAGCGAAGCGCGAGATCGAGCCACTCGAGGAGGAAGCGCATTCTCAGGTGCACCGCAGCGTGACGGGCGCGAGGCCGGACACCTCGAGCCGAGCGTGGGGTCAGGTTAGCACGCTTGAGCCTCGACGCCGGGCGGCGCCTGAGTGTAGGTAGGACGGCGGTGGACGCGCTCAACTACATCGACGGAAGACACGTCGCGGCGGCGGAGTGGCTGGACAACGTCGACCCGGCCGCGGGAGCGCCGTACGGGCGCGTCGCCTCGAGCGACGCGGCGGACGTGGAAAGAGCGGTCGCGGCAGCGCGCCGCGCATTTCCCGCCTGGTCGGCCACACCGGTCGCGCGGCGCTCGCGCCTCTTGCGCGCGGTGGCGCGGCTGATCGAGCGCGACCAGGAGCGGCTCGCGCGCGCCGAGGCGGTGGACGGCGGCAAGCCCATCGCGCTGGCCTCGTCGGTCGACGTGCCCCGCGCCGCGCAGAACTTCGACTTCTTCGCCGACGCGATCACCCAATGGCACAGCGAGGCGCACCCGACCGACGAGGTGGCGCTCAACTACACCCTGCGGCAGCCGCTCGGGGTGGTCGCCTGCATCTCGCCGTGGAACCTGCCGCTGTACCTGCTCACCTGGAAGGTGGCGCCTGCCCTGGCGGCGGGGAACTGCGTGGTGGCGAAGCCGAGCGAGGTGACGCCGATGACCGCGCACATGCTCGGCGAGCTGTGCAGCGAGGCCGGGGTGCCGCCGGGTGTCCTGAACATCGTGCAGGGCCTGGGCCCGCGCGCGGGCAGCGCGCTCGTCTCTCATCCCGAGGTGCGCGCGGTCAGCTTCACGGGCTCGACGCGGATCGGTCGCGAGATCGCCGCGCGGACCGCCGAGAGGTTCGTCAAGGCGTCGCTGGAGATGGGCGGGAAGAACCCGAACGTGATCTTCGCCGATGCGGACCTGGACGAGGCGGTGGCGCAGACCGCGCGCGCCGCGTTCCAGAACCAGGGGCAGATCTGCCTGTGCGGGTCGCGCATCCTGGTGGAGCGAGCGGTGTATGAGGAGGTCGAGGAGCGCCTGGTCGCGGCCGCGCGCGCCTTGCGCATCGGAGACCCGCTCGATCCGGCGACGGAGCAGGGGTCTTTGGTCTCGCGGCAGCACTTCGAGAAGGTGATGGGGTGCCTCGAGGTGGCCCGGCAGGAAGGCGGCCGCGTCCTCTGCGGAGGCCGGCGGGCGCGCGTCGAGGGACGCTGCCGCGAGGGCTGGTTCGTGGAGCCCACCCTCATCGACGGCCTGGGCCCGTCCTGCCGGACCAACCAGGAGGAGATCTTCGGTCCCGTCGCGACCCTCCAGCCGTTCGACGACCCCGACCAGGCGGTGCAGCTCGCGAACGCCACGCGGTACGGGCTGGCCGCCTCGGTCTGGACCCGGGACCTCTCGCGGGCGCACCGGGTCGCCGCGCGGCTCGACTCGGGCATCGTGTGGGTGAACTGCTGGATGCTGCGCGACCTGCGCACTCCTTTCGGCGGCGTGAAGGAGTCCGGGGTGGGCCGCGAGGGAGGGTTCGATGCGCTGCGCTTCTTCACCGAGCCCAAGAACGTTTGCGTGAAGCTATGAGCGGACGGATCGAGTCGCAGCGCGCGCCGGAGCCCGTCGGGGCCTATCCGCACGCGCGCCGCGCGGGGAACCTGCTCTTCCTCTCCGGGATCGGGCCGCGCGTGCGCGGATCGCGCGAGATCCCCGGGGTGAAGCTGCGCGCCGACGGCAGCGTGGAGAGCCACGACATCGAGGCGCAGTGCCGCTCGGTGTTCGCCAACGTGCGCGCGGTGCTGGAGGAGGCCGGCTCGAGCTGGGACAAGCTGGTCGACGTGACCGTGTTCTTGACCGACCTGAAGCGGGACTTCGCCGCCTACAACCGGCTGTGGGCCGAGCACTTCAAGGACGCGCAGCCCTGCCGCACCACGGTGGAGGTCAGGGCGCTGCCCACGCCCATCGCCATCGAGCTGAAGTGCATCGCCACCCTGGAGTGAGCCATGCCGGACCTGAAGCCGCTCAACTTCAAGCGCTGGATCGACGAGCACCGCCACCTGCTCAAGCCGCCGGTCGGCAATGCGCAGATCTGGGAAGGCGACCGCGATTTCATGGTCACCGTGGTGGGCGGGCCCAACTCGCGCAGCGACTACCACGTCGACGAGGGCGAGGAGTTCTTCTACCAGATCGAAGGCGACATCACGCTCCGCGTGCTCGAGCACAAAAAGCCGCGGGACATCCCCATCCGCGAGGGGGAGATCTTCCTCCTGCCCCCGCGGATCCCGCACTCGCCGCAGCGGCCGCCGAACACGGTGGGCCTGGTCCTCGAGCGGCGGCGCCTTCCCGACGAGCTGGACACCTTCCTCTGGGTCTGCGACCGGTGCGGGAACGAGCTGTACCGCGAGTCGTTCCACCTGACCGACATCGTGCAGCAGCTGCCGCCCATCTTCGCGCGCTACTGGAGCGACCCGAAGCACACCACCTGCAAGAAATGCGGACACAAGCATGAGAAGCGTTGACGTCCACACGCACCTCCTGCCGCCGGAGCTGCCTCGCTGGAGCGAGCGGTTCGGCTACGGCGGCTTCGTCAGGCTGGAGCAGCTCGGCGGCTGCAAGGGCCGCATGGTGCGCGACGACGGGACGCAGTTCCGCGAGGTTGCGAGCAACGTCTGGGATCCGGAGGTCCGGCTGCGCGAATGCGACCAGGCCGGGGTGGGCGTTCAGGTGCTTTCAACGGTGCCAGTACTGTTCTCCTACTGGGTTCGCGAGCCGCGTCACGCCCTGGACGTGGCCCGGTTCCTCAACGACCACCTCGCCTCCGTCTGCGCCGCCCACCCGCGCCGGTTCGTCGGTCTGGGGACGCTGCCGCTGCAGGCGCCCGACCTCGCCGCGCGCGAGCTGATCCGCTGCGTGCGCGACCTGGGCCTCGCCGGCGTGCAGATCGGCTCGCACGCGGGCGACTGGAACCTGGACCGGCCGGAGCTGTTCCCCGTCTTCGCCGAGGCGGAGGAGCTGGGCGCTGCGGTCTTCGTGCACCCGTGGGACATGATGGGCCAGGAGCGCATGGCGAAGTACTGGCTGCCGTGGCTGGTCGGGATGCCCGCCGAGGTGTCGCAGGCGATCTGCTCGATGATCTTCGGCGGCGTGTTCGAGCGCCTGCCGGCCCTGCGGGTCTGCTTCGCCCACGGCGGCGGCGCCTTTCCCGGGACGTTCGGGCGCATCCAGCACGGCTTCGAGTGCCGGCCCGACCTGGTGGCGGTGGACAATCCGCATCCGCCGGCGCGGTACTTGGGCCGCTTCTGGGTGGACTCGCTGGTGCACGACCCGCGGGCGCTGCGCTTCGTGCTGGACACGTTCGGTCCGCGGCGGGTGGCGCTGGGCACCGACTACCCGTTCCCGCTGGGCGAGGAGCGGCCGGGAGCGCTCATCCGTTCGCTGGAGCTGGACGAGGGCGCGCGCGAGGCGCTGCTGTCGCGCAACGCGCTGGAGTGGCTGGGCCGCGAGGCGCGGGAGCTGGACCTGGCATGACGGAGCTCCGCGACGACGCCGCCTGGGCGCGCGCCCAGGACGCCGCCGATCCGCTGGTCCGCCTTCGCGACGAGTTCGTCTTCCCGGAGGGCATCGAGCTGTACTTCGCGGGGCACTCGCTGGGCCTGATGCCCCGGCGCGCGCGCGATTACGTCCTCGCGGAGCTGGATGCCTGGGGCCGGCGCGCCGCCCTTGGCCACCACGAGGGCGAGCGGCCGTGGCTGCCGTACCACGAGCTGCTCACCGCGCCGGTCGCGCGCCTCGCCGGCGCCAGGCCGCACGAAGTGGTGGTGATGAATTCGCTGACGGTGAACCTCCATCTGATGATGGTCTCGTTCTACCGGCCCACCCGCCCCCGCCACCGCATCGTCATCGAGCAGGGCGCGTTCCCGTCGGACCGGTATGCGGTCGCCTCGCAGGCAGCGTTCCACGGCTTTCCGGACGCAGTTGTCGAGGTCCCGCGCGGTCAGGACCCCGCGCGCTACCTGGACGAGTCGGTTGCGCTCCTGCTCTTCGGATCCCCGAACTTCCTCACCGGCGAGGCGTTCGACCTCTCGGCGCTCACCCGGGCGGCGCACGAGCGCGGATGCGTGGCGGGGTTCGACCTGGCGCACGGGATGGGCAATCTCGAATTGGCGCTGCACGATTCGGGCGCCGACTTCGCGGTCTGGTGCAACTACAAGTACCTGAACGCGGGTCCGGGCGGGCTCGGCGGCGCGTTCGTGCACGAGCGGCACGCCGGTGCGGATCTGCCGCGGTTTGCCGGCTGGTGGGGACACGACAAGGAGTCGCGCTTCTCCATGCCGGGGATTTTCCTTCCCATTCCCGGCGCCGAAGGGTGGCAGCTCTCGAACCCGCCCATCCTGCAGCTCGCCGCGCTGCGCGCCTCCCTCGAGCTGTTCGACGCCGCCGGGATCGCCGCGCTGCGGGAGAAGAGCGTGCGGCTCACCTCCTACCTCGAGTGGCTCTTGCGCGGCGTCGCCGAGGTGCTCACTCCCGGGGACCCTGCCCGGCGCGGGGCCATGCTGACGGTGCGGGTGCCCGGGGACGCGCCGCGGCTCCTGGCCGCGCTGCGCGCCCGCGGCGCGGTCTGCGATGCGCGCCCTCCCGACGTGCTGCGCGTCTCCGCGCCGCCGCTCTACACGCGCTTCGCCGACGTGCAGCGCCTCGCGACGCTGCTCCGCGAGGAGCTGGCGCGTGGCTGAGCCGATCACGGTCATCGGCGCTGGGCCCGTCGGATCGCTCCTGGCGCTGTTCCTCGCCCGCCGCGGGCATCACATCCAGGTGTTCGAGCGCCGGCCGGACATGCGCCGGGTCGGGATCGGCGCGGGCCGCTCGATCAACCTGGCGGTCTCGACCCGCGGGCTGTACGCGCTGCACCAGGTGGGGCTCGACGAGGAGGTCCTGCGGCAGGCCATCCCGATGCGCGGGCGCATGGTGCACGCCGCGCGAAGCGAGCCGCGCTTCCTCCGCTACGGGCGCGACGACAGCGAGCTCATCAACTCCATGTCGCGGGGCGAGCTGAACAAGCTCCTCATGACCGAGGCGGAGCGCACCGGGCGCGTGCGCATCGAGTTCCAGCAGCGGCTGGTCGGGTACGAGGGCGGCCGGGCGCGTCTGCGGGACGAGCACAGCGGCGAGGAGCGCGAGGTCGCGGCGCCCGTGGTGCTCGGGTCGGACGGCAGCGCGTCGGCGCTGCGGGCGGCGCTCGGCGTCGCGGTGGAGCAGAGCTGGCTCGACTTCGGCTACAAGGAGCTGACCATCCCGCCCGCTCCGGGCGGCGCTTTCTCCCTGGAAAAGAACGCGCTGCACATCTGGCCGCGCAAGAACTTCATGCTGATCGCGCTGCCGAACCTGGACGGCAGCTTCACCTGCACGCTCTTCCTGCCCTTCGAGGGCGCCGCGTCCTTCGCCGCCATCGAGGCGCCGGCGGACGCGGAGCGGTTCTTCGCGGAGACCTTCCCGGATGCGCTCGCGCTGATCCCGCGGCTGGGCGAGGCGCTCGCCGACGCGCCGCTCGGGCGCATGGCGACGGTGAAGTGCGCGCGGTGGTCGCGCGGACAGGGGGTGCTGATCGGCGACGCCGCGCACGCGATCGTCCCGTTCTTCGGCCAGGGGATGAACGCGGGGTTCGAGGACTGCACGGTGCTGATGGAGATCCTCGATCACGAGGCCGACTGGACCCGCGCTTTCGCGGAGCTTTCGGATTCACGCCGTCCCGACGCGGACGCCATCGCGGACCTGGCGGTGGAGAACTTCGTCGAGATGCGCGACAAGGTGGCCGACCCGGAGTTCGTCCTCTGGAAGGAGGTCGAGGCCGAGCTGTCCCGCCGCTTCCCCGGCGAATACCTCTCCCGCTACCAATTGGTCACCTTCACCCGCGTCCCCTACCGCATCGCCCAGCAAGCCGGCCGCCTGCAAACCTCCCTCCTCCGCGAACTGACCCAGTCCGCCCGCACCGCCCGCGACGTCGACTATTTCCGCGCCCATTTGCTCATCCGCGAGCGTCTAGTCCCGTTGCTCCAGCCATACGGACTGGACGCGAGCGCGGACTAAAGCGTTTCAGGGGAGCGCGGGAGATTCGGGAGTGCGGGAGAATTCATTTTGGCGAGCCGCTCGAGAGTCCGTGCCGGCACGCAAAAAAATACTCCCGCGCTCCCGCCCCTCCCGCCCTCCCTTGAAACGTTTTTAGCCCCTCAGTTCCGTGCGGACGTCCCAGAGGTCGGGGAAGAAGGTCAGGTCGACGAGTTGCTTCAGGTAGTCGTAGCCGGCCGTGCCGCCGGTGCCGCGCTTGGAGCCGATGATGCGCTGGACCACCTTGACGTGGCGGAAGCGCCAGATGGCGAATTGCTCGTCCACGTCGATCAGCTTCTCGCACATCTCGTACGCGTCCCAGG
Source organism: Myxococcales bacterium (assembly GCA_036393595.1). Taxonomy (GTDB): domain Bacteria; phylum Myxococcota; class Myxococcia; order Myxococcales; family 40CM-4-68-19; genus VBKO01. The sequence goes on from DASWGQ010000290.1 coordinate 13,978, forward strand.
ACTGGGTGGGGTCTTCGTAGATCCGCTTGAACACGGCGATGAGCCCCGGATGCCGCGGGGGTGGTCCCGACAGATCGCGCTCCAGCACCTCGCGGGGGATCGCCATCCCGCGCCGCGCCAGGTGCCGGAGGAACTCGTCGTACAAGGACGGCGCGCGCAGCGCCGCCTCCAGCTCCGCGTGGTCCTTCGGCGACTGGCGGTGCACCTGCAGCATGCGCGCGTCCTTGTTGCCGAGGATGAACTCCACCAGCCGGTACTGGGGCGACTGGAACCCGCTCGCGGGCCCCAGCACGTGCCGGAACTCGCCGTACTCCGAGGGCGTCAGCGTCGCGAGCACCGACCACTGGTTCACCAGCTGCGCCTGGATGTGCTTCACGCGGGCGAGGATCTTGAACGACGGCTCCAGGTCATCGGCCTGCACGAAGCGCACGGCGGCGCGCAGCTCGTGCAGCAGCAGCTTGAACCACAGCTCCGTGGTCTGGTGCTGGATGATGAACAGCATCTCGTCGTGGTGCGGCGGCTGCGAGAGCGGCACCTGCGCCGAGAGCAGCCGGTCGAGCTGCAGGTAGCCGCCGTACGTCATGCGGCCCTGGAAATCGGTGACGACGGACGGCTCCAGGTCGTCTGGCATGCCGGAACGCATCCCATAACAGCCGCGCCATGAAAAGCGCAGCGCCGCCGAATACGGCGGCGGCCGGAATGCATCCCACAACGTCCGCGCGGTGAAAAGCGCAGCGCCGCCGATTACGGCGGCGGCTGAAGCCGCAGCTCGCGGAGCGCGGCATTGAGCTTGTCGGGATCGCGGCGCGGTTCGGCCAGCCTGAACAGCACGTAGCGCGCCTCTTCCGGGAGCGCGCTCCACTGCGCGGGCGAGAGCTTCGGCGCGCGCGCCGCCACGCTCTCGGGAATGCGCGCGGCTCCCCACGCGCTTCCGTCCACAGGCCCTCCTTCGAGCGGCGCGACCGGATGCCCGGCGCGCTCGGCGAAGGCAGCGAGCGCCTCGCGGTACACCTCGAGATCGCCGGGGCCGTCCACCGGCAGGTGGCAGACCGCGAGCCGCTCGGCGCGCGGCATCGCCGTCCATGCCTTGAGCGACAGCTTGAGCCCCGCGAGGTCGAGCTTGCGCCGGACCGCCAGCGGGATGAACTCCAGGGTGCGGTGCAGGTCGCCTTCGAGCTCGAAGCGCAGGTACATGCGGCCCCTATACGTCGGGCCAGGGGGTGGTGACCACCACGCGGACCATCGGGGAGACGCGCAGCGCGCCCAGCATCGCCGTGTACGGGCGGATCCCGAACCGCCGCACGTCGAGCTCCACCTCTGCGATCGCGCGGCCCTCCACGTGCTTCACCGCGAACTCGCCGGACAGCTCGCGCCCGTGCAGCGAGAGCGTCCCTCGCACGGAGCCGGGCCGCACTTCGCTGGAGGTGAAGGCGATCCGCGGGAAGCGGTGCGCCTCCAGCACCTCGCGCGCGCAGCTGCGCTCGATCTCCCGGAGGTCGCGCTCCGAGAGCGCCGAGGGGTCCTCCCGCCCGCCGCGCATGGCGGCCACCACGCGCAGCGAGGCTGCGTCGAAGCGCGCGCACACCGACCCCGCGTCCGCCTCGATCTCGAATCGTTCCGGATGGAGCTTCAGGTCGTGCCCCGCGGCCGCGAGCACGCCTTCTCGGGACGTGAACACTTCGCACGTGGCTGTATCTGCTCCGAAACGGGCCATCGCACCTCACCCTATCCGACCACGGGCTTGACAGCATTGGGGGAAGCGCGTGAGTGTTCGCCCCGCAGACAGCCTGGAGGCCCCATGAAGCGTCGGACGTTTCTGCAGGGCGCAGCGCTCGGTGGCGCAGCGGTGGGCATCGGCTTCGACACCTCGAAAGCGCGCGCGGAGATGCGGCAGTTCAAGATCGCGCGCACCACGGAGACGCGAAGCACCTGTCCGTACTGCGCGGTCTCGTGCGGCGTGATCATCCACACGCTCGGCGACAAGGCGAAGAACGTGACCGCGCAGGTGGTGCACGTCGAAGGCGATCCGGACCACCCGATCAACCGCGGCACGCTATGTCCCAAAGGGGCGACCCTCAAGGACGACATCACCAACTCGAACCGGCTCACTTTCCCGCAGGTGCGCCGCCCCGGCTCGAACAAGTGGGAGCGCATCGGCTGGGACGAGGCGATCAAGGGAATCGCGCGTCACATCAAGGACACGCGCGACCGCACCTTCGTCGCCAAGAACGCCAAGGGGGAAACGGTCAACCGCACCCCCGGCATCGCCTGGATCGGCGGCTGCACCGACACCAACGAGTTCAACTTCCTGCAGTGGAAGGCGATCAGCGCCTTCGGAGTGCCGTACCGGGATACGCAAGCAAGAGTTTGACACGGTCCCACGGTGGCCAGTTTGGCCGCCACCTTCGGCCGCGGGGCGATGACGAACGGCTGGATCGACATCAAGAACGCCGACGTCGTCCTGATCATGGGCGGGAACTCCGCCGAAGCCCACCCCTGCGGGTTCAAGTGGGCGATCGAGGCGAAGAAGGTTCGCAACGCGAAGCTCGTGCACGTCGATCCGCGCTACACGCGAACCTCAGCCGTGTCCGATTTGTACGCGCCGCTGCGTGCGGGCACCGACATCGTGTTCCTCTGTGGCATGATCAAATACGCGCTCGACAAGAAGCGGTTTCATGAGGACTACGTCAAGGCGCACACCAACGCGTCCTTCATCGTCGGTGAGAAGTTCCAGTTCAGCGACGGCCTGTTCTCCGGCTTCGACGAGGGGAAGAAGGAATACGACAAGACGCAGTGGGCGTACGAGCCGGATCCGAAGACCAACGGGTACGCGGTCGATCCGAGCCTCCAGAACCCGCGTTGCGTGTTCCAGCTGCTCAAGAAGCACGTCGAGCGCTACACGCCGGAGATGGTCGAGAAGATCTGCGGCACGCCCAAGAAGCAGTTCCTCAAGGTGGCCGAGGTCATCACGTCGACCGGGAACGCCGAGAGGGCCGGCACCATCATGTACGCGCTCGGCTGGACGCAGCACTCGACCGGGGTGCAGATCATCCGCACCGCCGCGATGCTGCAGCTCCTCCTGGGAAACGTCGGGCGCCCCGGCGGTGGAGTGAACGCGCTG
>DASWGQ010000291.1:0-10504 GCA_036393595.1 Myxococcales bacterium
GCACCGGCGACCGGCTCGAGCTGGCGCACCTGCCCGCCGAGAAGATGTCTTCGCACTTCGCCGCGCGGCGCACCTTGCACGCGCCCGCGTCCCCGCCCGGCCCGGCGGCCCTGTTCGCGCCCCCGGCGCTGCGAGGCGCTCCGCTCGTGCCGGCCGAGCTGCGCGAGCAGCTGGCGGAGGCGGAGCGGCAACGCATCGTGGAAGCGCTCTCCCGGTGCGCCGGCAACCAGACCGAGGCGGCGCAGGCTCTAGGGATCTCGCGCCGCACGCTGGTGAAGCGGCTGGCGGCGTTCAACATCCCGCGCCCGCGGAAGCGGCAGGGCACGGGGCCCTAGAGCGATGCCGCGGTCGATCGACAAGCTGGAGGAGACCAGCGCCGCCCCTGCTCCCGAGCGGGCCACGCTGGAGAAGAGCGCCTTCCTGCTGGTGCTCTCCGGGCCACAAGTAGGCGAGCTGCACAAGCTCAAGCCCGACCAGCCGACCGTGATCGGCCGCGGAGAGGCTGACCTGCGCATCGACGACGACGGCATCTCCCGCCGCCATTGCAGCGTCCAGCCGCGCGGGCGCGGCGCTCTGCTCGTCGACCTGGGCAGCGCCAACGGCACGTACGTGGACGGCGAGCGCGTGCGCGAGAAGCTGCTGGGCTCCGACGACCGGTTCCAGATCGGCGTCTCCACCACGCTGAAGCTCGCCATCGCCGACGACATGGAAGCGGCCGTGCAGCGCAAGATGGCCGAGGCGGCGCTGCGCGAGCCGCTCACGGGCCTCTACAACCGCCGCCACTTCCAGGAGCGGTTCGCGGCCGAGGTCGCGGTGGCGCACCGGCACGGACGGCCGCTGTCGCTCTTGATGATCGACGTGGACCACTTCAAGCGCGTCAACGACAGGCACGGCCACCTGGCCGGCGACGAGGTGCTGAAGACGGTGGCCCGCGCGCTGCAGCAGGGCATCCGCATCGAGGACATCCTGGCCCGCTTCGGCGGCGAGGAGTTCGTGGTGCTCGCCCGCGAGGCCGAGCTGGCGGAGGCGATGGCGGTCGCCGAGCGCCTGCGGCAGCTGGTCGAGGTCGCCCAGACCCGATGGGAGAGCGGACACGACGTGCCGGTGGGCATCGCCGTGACGGTGAGCATCGGCGTCGCGCAGCTCGGCGACGACGAGACGGAGCGCGACCTCTTCGAGGCCGCCGACCAGGCCGTCTACAAGGCAAAGAAGAACGGGCGCAACCGCATCGTCGCCGCCGGGGCGCGCACGCCCAAGCCACGCCGCCGCCACCGGCGGTAGCTACCTCCCGGTGCGCGCCTTCTTCTCCCGCACGAGCTGGTCGACCACGCTCGGGTCCGCCAGCGTCGAGATGTCGCCGAGCTGGTCGAACTCGCCGGCGGCGACCTTGCGCAGGATGCGGCGCATGATCTTGCCGGAGCGCGTCTTGGGCAGCGACGGGGCCCAGTGGATCACGTCGGGCGTGGCGAGCGCGCCGATGGCGCGGCGCACGTGCTGGATCAGCTCGTCCCGCAGGGACGCGCTGCCCTCGTCGCGCCTGCATCCGTCGCCGGTGAAGTAGCGGCCCGGGAAGGTGCTGAAGTACGTCTTGAAGAAGCGGTCCGCATCGCCGTACACCCCGCGCATGATCCCCGGCCACGGCCGCGAGATGCACAGGTTCCCCGTGCAGGCGCCCTTGAGCACGTTGCCCTGGTCGTCGACGATGGTCGGCTCGACTCCGAAGAACGGCAGCGTCGCCGAGCCCGGCTTCTGGTCGATGGCGCCCGGCAGCGGCGTGATGAGGATTCCGCCGGTCTCGGTCTGCCACCAGGTGTCGACGATCGGGCAGCGGCCGTCGCCGACCAGGCGGTGGTACCAGAGCCAGACCTCGGGGTTGATCAGCGCCGCCTTGTTCTTGCGCGGGCCCGCCACGTGCCGGTCGAGGCAGTTGTAGGACACGTTGGTCTTGCCGCCGATGAACCACTCGACCTTGGCCGTCTTGAAGTCCCAGCGCGAGACCTTGTCCCACCGCTTGAACCAGTGGATGCGCTCGGCCTGCTCGGCCCAGAACCCGTCGGGGTCGGACAAGCGAGCGGTCGTAGAGGGCGCGATAGCGGTCCTTCGATCCGATCCGCGCCTTCTCGGCAAACGAGGGCGGGACGCGGACGAGGCGCTCTCCTTGCTTCTCGGCCATGGGCGGCTCCTTTTGCGGGGGAGGTGTATTTTAGCAGGCTACGGGCGCGAAGCGACCGGGGCCCCCTGGAAGCGTCCGGGGGCGAAGGCGCGCAGGTCGGGAGAGGCGCCCTCGACCAGCTGGACGACCAGCTCGGCGGTAGCGGGGGCGAGCAGGATGCCGTTGCGGTAGTGGCCGGTGGCGACCACCACGCCGGGGAGGGTCCGGCCGAGGAGCGGCAGGCCGTCGCGGGATCCCGGTCGGAGGCCAGCCCAGTGCTCGGCGGGCTGCAGCGCGGCGAGCTCGGGCAGGAGACGGGCGGCGACCTCCCGCAACCAGGCCAGGCCCTCGGGGGTGGTGCGCCGGTCGAACCCCTCGTGCTCCACGGTCGCGCCGACCAGGACCCGGCCCGGGCGAGGCACCGCATATCCGCCGCCCCCGAAGACGACGCTGGCCGGAGGGGGAGCGTCGTACGCGATCATCTGTCCCCGGACGGGAACCAGCGCGTCGGCGGCGATGCCCGAGCCGGCGACCTCTGCGCTCCACGCCCCCGCCGCGACCACCGCCCGCCGGGTGGGCAGGATCTCGCGCTCGGTCTCGACGGCCTCGAGCGCGTCGCGCCCGAAGCGCAGTCGCGCCGCCCGGGCGCGCAGCAGCGGAACCCGCGCGCGGCCGAGCGCGGACCGCAGGGCCAGGGTCAGCTTCCGGTTGTCGACCACGCCGTCGTCCGGTTGCCACAGGGCGAGCCGCGCGCCCGGGTGGCCCACCAGCTCGGCGCGGAGCCCGGCTGCGGACTGCCACGCCTGCTGCTCGCGGATTTGCTCCGCCTCCTCTTCGGTGAAGGCCAGCCGCAGCGCGCCGCAGCGCGAAAACCCGATGTCGCCGAGCTCCGCCGCCAGCGCCGGATAGAGCTCCCGCGACCGCAAACAGAGCTCCAGAAACGGCCCTTTCGCCTCCGCCTCCGCCTGGGCCCCGAGGATCCCGGCCGCCGCCCAGCTCGCCTCCCGTCCAGGCTCTCCCCTCTCCACGATCCGTACCTGGTGCCCACGCTGCGCCAGCCGCAACGCCGAGAGGAGCCCGATGACACCCCCTCCAATGACCACCACGTCCATGCCGCCGGTCTCTCACGAAGCAAGCTCCAGGTCGAGACTCGCAGTCGAACTCGAAGCTCGAATCTCGAAGTCGAAGCTCGAATCTCGAAGTCGAAACTCGAATCTCGCAGTCGAATCTCGCAGTCGAATCTCGAACCTCGCAGTCGCAGTCGACCCTCGCCATCGCTCCCTGTTGCCCTTCCCCACCCTCCCGTCGCATCCTCCCCGCCCGACATGACCGTCCGCATCGAAGTGCAGCGCGTGGGGAATCGCGGCCCTCCTCTCCCCCTTCCCTCCTACGCCACCTCCGGTTCCGCCGGTCTCGACCTGCGCGCCGATTCCCCCGTGACCCTGCGTCCCGGTCAGCGCGCGCTGGTGCCCACGGGGCTCGCGATGGCGGTGCCGCCCGGGTACGAGGCGCAAGTGCGCCCGCGCAGCGGACTGGCGCTGCGCAACGGGGTGACGTGCCTGAACAGCCCCGGAACGCTCGATAGCGACTACCGCGGCGAGCTGTGCGTCATCCTGGTCAACCTGGGCCAGGAGGAGGTCGCGCTTGCTCGCGGCGAGCGGATCGCGCAGCTCATCGTCGCTCCGGTCTCGCGGGCGGAGCTGGCGGAAATCCCCGAGCTGCCGCCGACGGAAAGAGGAGCCGGCGGATTCGGACACACGGGGGGCTAAGTCCGGCCCTGCCTCAACGGCCGCGCTTGCCCTTGCGCAGGCTCTTCTTCCGGCGCACGCGGCGGCGCTTCAGCGCCTTCCGCTTCTCCTTGCTGCGGCTCTTGACGCTCTTCTTGGTGCGGGGCATGCGCTCTCCGGGCGTGAAGTCGCGCTTGTATGTCACAACGACCGCGGTGTGAAAAGCGGCGCCGCCGGCGCGGGGCTTGTAGCCGGTCAGGCGCTTCTGGTACACGCGTTCAGTGCGCCTCTGCGTGCTCTCCAGCGGAAGCGGCGGCAACTCGGCTTTCATCGAGGCGGGCGGAGCGCGCGTGCTGGTCGACGCAGGGCTCTCGTACCGCGAAACGCGGCGGCGCTGCGCGCAGTCGGGACTCGACCTGCGCGATCTGACCGACGTCCTGCTCACGCACGAGCATGCGGACCACTGCTTCGGAGCGGCCACCATCGCGCGCAAGCTGGGTGCGCGGGTGCACGCCACCCCCGGGACGCTCCGGGCCCTGCGCGATCCGCCGCCCGCCGGGCTGTGCTTCCCCCTGCCGCGGGACGGCGTGCTGCTCCTGGGGCGCGGCCTCCACGTCCGCGCGATTCCGGTGCCGCACGATGCGATGGAGCCGGTCGCTTATGCCTTCGAGGAGAGGCTGGACGGAGGGCGCTGCGTGCGCGCGGCGGTCGTCACCGACCTCGGGTGCGCTCCGCGCGCGCTGGCCAAGGCGCTCTCCGGGCTCGACGCGCTGGTGCTGGAGATGAACCACGACGCGCGGCTGCTGCTGGAGGGATCGTACCCGGCCTCGCTGAAGCGGCGCGTCCGCTCGGACCTCGGGCACCTGTCCAATACCCAGGCGGCGCAGCTCGTGGCGCAGGTGCTGCATCCGGGGCTGCGGCACCTGGTGCTCGCCCACCTGTCCGAGCAGAACAACACACCGTCGCACGCGCGGCGCGAGGCCGAGGGGGTGCTGGAGGTGCGCGGCAGCCGCGCGGCGCTGCACGTCGCCGGGCAGGCGCGCGCGCTCCACCCCATCGTGCTCGACCCAGGCGCTTCCGCCGCGGTCGCTCGACCCCGCCAGCTCGCGCTGTTCGCCACCTGAGATGCGCTTCGTCATCCTGCTCGTCGCCGTCGCGCTGCTGATCGTCCTCTTGCGCCGCAAGACGTGACCAGTCGCCGCGGTATTCGGCGGCGCGCTTTTTCATGCCGCGGACGGGATGCCATCGCTGTTGCGGCCCGGCGCCGCAGCCGGTACACCCGGCGCCATGATTCCCCGCTACAGCCGCCCGGAGATGGTCCGGCTCTGGACGCCCGAGCACCGCTACCAGACGTGGCTGGAGGTCGAGCTGGCCGCCGCGCGGGCGATGGCCGACGCGGGCCTGGTCCCGCGGGAGGCCGTCGAGGAGTGCGCGCGGAAGGCAGGGACCTTCACTCCGCAGGACGCCGCGCGCATCGACGAGATCGAGAAGGTCACGCGCCACGACGTGATCGCCTTCCTCACCTTCCTCGAGGAGCGCATCGGCCCCGCGGCGCGGCACCTGCACTTCGGGATGACCAGCTCGGACGTGCTGGACACCTCGTTCGCGATCCTGCTGCGCGACGCGGCCGATCTGATCCTCGAGGGGATCGACCGCGCGCGGGACGCGGTGGTGAAGCGGGCGGTCGAGCACAAGCGGACGCCGACCATCGGGCGGTCGCACGGCATCCACGCCGAGCCCACCACCTTCGGGTGGAAGCTGCTGGTGTGGGCCGACGAGCTGTCGCGAGCGAGGGCTCGGGTCGAGCGGGCCCGCGCCGTGATCGCGCACGGCAAGCTCTCCGGCGCGGTGGGCACCTTCGCGCACCTCTCGCCGCGCATCGAGGAGGCTGCGTTGCTCTCGCAGGGGCTCTCTGCGGAGCCCGTGTCGACGCAGATCGTCCATCGCGACCGGCACGCGGAGTACTTCTCCGCCCTGGCGCTGGTGGGCTCCTCGATCGAGAAGTTCGCGGTCGAGATCCGGCACCTGCAGCGCACCGAGGTGCGCGAGGCGGAGGAGCCGTTCGGCAAGGGGCAGAAGGGATCGTCGGCGATGCCCCACAAGCGCAACCCCATCCTGAGCGAGAACCTGAGCGGCCTCGCGCGACTCTTGCGCGGCTACGCCGTGAGCGCGCTGGAGGACGTGGCGCTGTGGCACGAGCGCGACATCAGCCACTCGAGCGTGGAGCGGGTCATCGGCCCCGACGCGACGGTCACGCTGGACTTCATGCTCCACCGCTTCGCCGGGCTGGTCGAGGGGCTGCGCATCTACCCGGAGCGGATGCGCGAGAACCTGGAGGCCACCCGCGGTCTCGTCTTCTCGCAGCCCGTGCTGCTCAAGCTGATCGAGCGCGGCATGGAGCGGCAGGCGGCCTACGTGGTGGTGCAGCGCAACGCGATGAAGGTCTGGGACGAGGGAAAGGACTTCAAGACGCTGCTCGCGCGCGATCCCGAGGTGAAGAAGCTGCTCTCGCCCCAGGACCTGGACGCCGCCTTCGACCTGGACCACGCGCTGCGCCACGTGGACGCGGTCTTCGAGCGCGTGGTCGGCAAGAAGGCCTGAGACGCAGCCGCGACGGCCACGCGCTGAAAAGCGTAGCGCCGCACGATCGGCGGCGACTGGAGCGTATCCCATTACGTCCGCGCTCTGAAAAGCGTAGCGCCGCCCGACCCGCCTCTCCAAGAGCGCAGCGCCGCCCTAGGGGCGGCGACTATCGGCGGCGACTAAACGGCTTCGCTCACCGAGCTCATGTGGAAGTCCTTCACCACGGCGGGCGGGAGCGCCACTCCGCCGGCCAGCTCGCCGCCGAGCGCGGCCTCCTCGCGCCCGAGCGCGACCACGTCGCGCAGCAGATCGACGAGCGACTGGTTGAAGCGGAAGTTCTTCACCGCCGCCGCCACCCGTCCGCCCTCGATGAGGAACGTCGCATCGCGCGTGAGCCCGGTCACCCCGATCCGCTGCGGGTCGAGCATCCGGACGTACCAGATGCGCGTCACCAGGAGCCCGCGGTCGACCTTCCCGATCAGGTCTTCGAGCGAGAGCCCGCCGCCGACCAGGCGGAGCGTGCCGCCGTCCGCCGTCGGCGCCGTGCCCGTCTTCTGCGCCCAGTAACGGGAGCGGTGCAGCTCGCGCAACACTCCCGCCTGGACGTAGCCGACCCGCCGGGCGGCGAGGCCGCCCTCCGACCAGGGCGTGCCGGGCACCAGCGGATCCTGCGGATCGGAGACCAGCGTGACCGCGGGCGAGAAGAGCGCCTCGCCGACCCGCGACTTGCCGCCCGGGGCGGAGAAGGCGCTCCGGCCTTCCTCGGCGGAGCGGGCGTCGATCGACATCCGCAGCGAGGGAAAGAGCGCGCCCAGCGCGCCCGGCTCGAGCACCACGGTGTACGCGCCGGGAGGCAGCTCTCGCGGCTCGCGCCAGGCGATGGCCTTCTGCGCGGCGCGCGAGGCGATCTTCTGCGGATCCACGTCCGAGAGGCGCACGCCTGCCGCTCCTGCCCAGCCCGAGGCCGAGCCGTCCCGGCGCCGCAGGGTCGCGGACAGCTCCACGCGCGTGGCCCGGCGCGCTCCGGACGAGCCGGTGGTGGAGAGGCGCATCTCCTCGAGCAAGTCGTTGCGCATCAACCCGGCCGCCACGAGGCCGCTCTGCACGGCGGCGTCGAGCACGGGCTTCACCAACGCGGCGCGCTTGCGCGGGTCCATCGAGGCCGCATCGGCGTCGAAGGACGAGATCTGGAGGTAGGTCTGCGAAGGCGCTTCCGGGACGTATTCCGGGTCCTCCGGCGTCAGCCGGGCGCGCGCCACCACGTCCTCGGCGAGCCGCGCGACGCCGGCGGGGGAGAGGTCCTCGGTCGAGCCGGAAGCGTGGCGCATCCCCAGGGCGCCCGAGAGCGCGAGCGTGCGCCGCTGCACTTCGGCGCTGGTGGTGGGCCCGTTGTCCGCGAAGCGCAGATGGCCGTCGCGCCGCTCCGAGAGCAGCGCCGCGGCCTCGCCCGCGCCGGCGGAGCGGGCGGTCTTGAGCGCCCGCGCGCACAGGTCCGAAGAGCCGGCCCTCATGACTGCGCTGCCCCCGCGTCGATGACCCGCACCCCGCGGAAGCGCGCCGGCGGGCAGCCGTGCGACACCGGATTGAGCTGCACGGGCTCGCCCTTGCCGTCGTCGAAGGCGCCGTACAGCCGCCACTCGCGCGCGTCGCAGACCGCGTCCATGCTGCTCCAGAACTCGGGCGTGTTGCTCTGGTACGCCACCTTGCGCAGCGGGCGCGCCAGCTTGCCGTTCTCGATCTGCCAGAAGAAGTCGCCCCCGAACTGGAAGTTCTTCCGCTGGTGGTCGATGGAGTAGCTTCCATCCCCGACGATGTAGATGCCGTCCTGCGTCTGGGCGATCAGCTCGTCGAAGGTGAGCGGCGCCTTGCCGGGCATCAGCGAGACGTTGGGCATCCGCTGGAACGGCACCGACGCCCAGGAATCCGCGTAGCTGCAGCCGGAGGACCGCGGCCCGCCGAACCCGGGGAGTCCCGTCTGGTCGCGCACGGTCTGGAAGGCGACCAGCACGCCCTCGCGGATCAGGTCGAAGCGCTGGGTGGCGACGCCGTCGTCGTCGTAGCCGCAGGTCGCGAGCCCGCCCGGCTCCACCCGGTCGGCGGTGACGTGCATGAGCGGTCCGCCGTAGCGCAGCTTTCCCAGCTGATCGGCGGTGGCGAAGCTCGTCCCGGCGAAGTTCGCCTCGTACCCGAGCACGCGATCCAGCTCGGTCGAGTGGCCCAGCGACTCATGGATGGTGAGCCACAGGTGGCTGGGGTCCAGCACCAGATCGCGAGGACCCGGCTTGACCCGGTCCGCGCGCAGCTTGTCGAGCGCCTCCCGCGCGATCCGCGGCGCCTGCTCCACGAACCCAGCCCGCTCGACGTGCTCGAATCCGGCGCCGCGCGGAGGAAGCGACGTGCGGCGCGTCTCGAACCCGCGGCCCTCCTCCACGGCGGTGACCGTGTACCCTCCGCCGGTCCGGGTGATCATCTGCTCGATCGCGCTGCCTTCGCTGGAGAAGAAGGCCTTCTCCTCGATCGCGAGGCGGAAGGATCCCGTCACCGCCCGAATTTGGTGGACCGCTGCCTTGGCCGCCTTGGCCGCCTCGACCAGCAGCGCCACCTTGGTCTTCACCGGCACCCGCAGCGGGTCCTTCTCGATGGGCGTCTCCCAGCTGTCCTCGTGCGGCGGTTCCGGCGCAAGTTGCACCGGTCGGCGCTCGAGCGCCGCGTTGGCCTCGGCGATCTGCACCGCCTTGCGCGCGAGAGCGCTGGCGGACCCGGCCGTGATCTCCGGAGCGGCGGCGAATCCCCAGGTGCCGCCCTTCAGCACCCGCACCCCGAGGCCGTAGCTGTCGGTGTCCGAGATGGAGGTGAGGTGATCGTCGCGCGTGGCGAGGTTCTGCCTGCGCTGCCGCACCAGCCGGACGTCGGCGTAAGTGGCTCCCGCCTGCATCGCGGCGAGCAGCGCCGCGTCGGCGACGTCGCGCGGCCTGGGCCTCTCGGGCACCCACGCCAGCGCGCGGGCAGCGGGCAGCAGCGCAGCGCCGGCGAGCAACTCGCGCCTGGTGATGGTCATGTCCCCTCCTTGCCAGTCGCCGCCGTTGGGGCGGCGCCGCGCTGTTCGGAGCGCTTTCTTATGACATGAATTTTGGTAGAGGAAGACCATGATTCGCGTCTGCGTGTTCGCCGGATCGAGCGGGTCGGTGGAGGTGAAATACCTCGATGCGGCGCGCGCCCTGGGCGCGGCGATCGCCCGCCGGGGGATGGGCATGATCTACGGCGGCGGCGCCGTGGGGTTGATGGGCGCCTGCGCGGACGCGGCGCTGCAGGGCCACGCGGAGGTGGTGGGGGTGCTCCCGCGGGCGCTGGCACGCAGCGAGGTCGCGCACCCGAACCTGACCGAGCTGCGCATCGTGAAGACGCTGCACGACCGCAAGGCGGTCATGGCGGCGCTCTCCGACGGATTCGTCGCGCTGCCCGGCGGCTGCGGAACGCTGGACGAGCTGTTCGAGGCCGTGACCTGGCGCCAGCTCGGGCTGCACGGCAAGCCCATCGGCCTGTGCGACGTGGACGGCTACTTCGCGCCGCTCCTGCAATTCCTGAAGGATGCCACCGCGGCGGGGTTCGTCGGGCCCGCGGTGCTCGAGGCGCTCCCCGTGCGCTCCTCGCCGGACGAGCTGCTCTCCGCGCTTTTCCCCTAGAGCTGCGGATCGACGCTCATCGTTTGGACGGCGCACATCCCCAGCGCGAGCACGGCGAACCACGCGGGCGCTCTCATTGGCGCCTCGCGATGCCCGCGGCAACCGCGCCTCGGTCCGTCCGGATGAAGTGGAACTCCTTCCGGTTGTCGACGATCACGAAGCTGAGCGGGACGGGCGCGTCGAGCGGCGGCGGAAAAACGACCGTAAGGGTGCCGGTGCCGTCCGGGTTCACGGCGTACCCGCAGGAAGTCGAGACCCGTGGACCAATGGCCCCGATGACGCCGATGTTCAGCGTGTCGGTGACGGTGCAGCCTCCGCTCCCGTCGAATGTGAAAATGCCCGCAGCCACCGCGGGACCA
>DASWGQ010000292.1:0-1526 GCA_036393595.1 Myxococcales bacterium
CTACCGTTTCAACCTGAAGACGAACACCGCCGACTATCCCGGCGGCGGACAGGTGTTCCTCTCGCACGTCACGGCGTATTACACGTCGGCTCCGGCGCTGCTCGCCGGAGCCGGGGACGCGAGGCTGGTGAGCCGCTAGCCCTAACGTGACGTGTACCAGCTGTACAGAGCCGCGGACCGGACCTCTCCCCCCGCGCCGGTGATTGCACAAGCGGGGCGCACGCGCGGCCTCAAACTGATCGTGCGCCCGAAGGGCCGGGGTCACGACCGGATTGCGGCGAACGGCCGGGGTCACGACCGGATTGCGGCGACGGTCTCCGAGAGCCCTGACGATCAGCCCTTCTTCAGCCGCGACAGCGCGGACGCCACCGCGCTCGGCCCCTTGAGCCCCTTGTGGGCCATCCAGGAGACCACCTTCGGCCCGCCCGCCGCGAGCACCCCGAGCCACCCGCGCATGGTCAGGCGCAGCAGGCCGGAATGCAGCTTGACGCGGATCTTCTCGTGCTCGTCCTTCGCCACGATGTGCTGGAAGAACAGCACGCCGAGGTCCCCCACGTCCGCCTTCGGCCGCGCCGTGATGGCGTCCACCGCGCCCGGCGCCAGCGTCAGCTCGAAATCCGGGTCCATCGCCTTCCCGGCCTCGAACGCAGGTTTCCCCTCGACGGAGTGGAAGCGGAAATCGCCCGGCACGTCGGTGAACCGGACGCCCACCTCCGCGGCCTTCTTCAGCGACGATGCGGCGCGCCGCGAGGCCTCGCTGGTCTCGAAGAACCGCCTCAGCTTGACCTCGGAACCCTCGGAAGCCGACGGGACGCTCTCTGTCATGCAGCGCAAGCTAGGTCGCCCGCCAGTCGCGAGCAACAGCCATCTGCTGCGCCGCGTCCGCGAGAAGCCTACACTGCGGCTCCAATGACGCCGCGCGAGGTGGCACAGACGCTGCGGGAGATCTCCCAGCTCCTGCAGATCAAGGGCGAAAATGCCTTCAAGGTGCGCGCCTACGACCTGGGCGCCGACGCCTTCGACGCGCTCCCCGGCGACCCGGGCGCGCCAGGCGGGCTGTACGAACGGGTCAAGAACGGCACGCTGACCGAGCTCGGGGGCGTCGGCAAGGCGATCTCCGAGAAGGTGGCCGAGTTGGTGAACACCGGCCGGCTGCGCTACCTCGACGAGCTGCGCAAGGAGTTCCCGCCCGGCGCGCTCGACCTGATGCGCATCCCGGGGCTGGGCCCGCGCAAGGCCGCGATTCTCATCCGCGAGCTGGACGTCGGGAACCTCGCCGACCTGGAGCGCGCCTGCCGCGAGCACCGCGTGCGCGGCCTGAGAGGATTCGGGGAGAAGACGGAGCAGCAGATCCTGCAAGGCCTCGAGGCGCTCCAGACGAACCAGCAGCGGCAGCCGCTGTACGAAACGCGACGCGTGGCCGAGAAGCTGCTCGACCGCGTGCGCTCCGCGCCGGGCGTGACGCGCGCCGAGATCGCCGGCAGCGTGCGCCGGTACAAGGAGACGAACGCGGACGTCGACCTGGT
>DASWGQ010000293.1:0-3280 GCA_036393595.1 Myxococcales bacterium
CGACTGGATGAGCGACCACCTGCATCCGCAGGCCTGCTCCTGCGGCCCCTGCCAGGGCGAGCAGGACCTTCTCCTCGGCGACTGGCGCGGCCTCGCCCTCGACCTCGACGGCAACCTGCTGGTGGGCGGCCGCTGGGCGGCGGGCAAGATCCTGTGGGTGAAGGAGAACTGGACCCCGGATGGCAAGGGTTGGTTCCAGCGCGGGGGCGGCGCGTACGAACCCAAGCTCGGCGGGTTCAACATGGGCGACCCGTACGCCGGGGGGTGCATCGACAGCCGCCCGGTCTGGTGCGTCGATAAGGAAGGCGACGTCGTCGCCATCAGCGCCGTCACCCAGACGCCGGACGGCGTGTACTGGTTCGCCAGCGGGCCGTACCTGTATCAAGGCAAGAGCGGACCGAACAACTGCAACGCCGGCGATCGCGACCTTGGCGTCGCCTCGTACGACCAGAAGAGGTTCCAGTTCACCTACTACTCGCCCACCGCGGACATCGGCATGGCCGAGACCAACGTGCGCGACATGGTGGCGCTCCCCGACGGGCGCATCGTGTTCGCGGGGCCGCGCAGCGGCCTGGTCTTCTGGGACCCCAAGACCAAGGCGCGCAAGGTGGTGCGCGCCGGGAGCGGGCTGCCTGACGACGCCGTGCAGCGCCTCGAGCTGGACCTGATGGTCAATCCTCCCACGCTGCACGTCTCGACCAACTCGGGGGCCACGTCGATCCGGATCGTGCCGTGAGGCGGGCCGCGCTCTTGCTGTTCCTGGCCGGCTGCGGCGGCGGGTTCGGGCGGTCGGTGCTCTGGGACCCCGCGGGGAGACGGCACGCGGCGGTGGCCGGCCTCCCCAACGGCACGGTCCAGCGGCTGGAGCTGGATCAGCGGGTCTCGCCGCCTTCGCTGCACGTGGCGACCGAGCAAGGCGCGGCCGCCCTGCGCGTGCTGCCGCCCTGAGCGCGCGCCCCTCCTGTCCGCGCCCGGAAAAGCAAAGCGCCGCTGGATGGGCGGCGACTTGCGGTCCGGCGAAAATTCCAGCACAAAATATCGGCAGTGCCCCAGGGATTACACGCGCTGACGTGTGCCGCGCTGGTCGTGGCGGGCCCGCTGGGGCGCATCGAGAAGCGCGGCGAGCTGCGCTGGGCCGGCGACCTGCAGGGCGGCGAGCCCTACGTGTACCGGGACCCGGCGGATCCCTCGAAGCTGGACGGGTTCGAGCTGGAGATCGCCGAGGGGCTGGCGAAGCGGCTCGGAGTGCGCCAGCGGTTCGTCCAGAACGACTGGAGCACGCTGATCCCGTCGCTGCTGCGCGGGGACTTCGACGCCGCGATGAACGGGATCGAGGACACGCCCGCGCTCCGCGCGCAGGCGCTGGTCACCCGGCCGTACTTCGCCTTCTCCGAGCAGCTCGTCGTCCGGCGCGGATTCCCGCTGCGCACGCTGGCGGCGCTGCAGGGGCACCGGGTCGGCACGCTGTCCGGCTCGCTCGCCCACGCGATCCTGCGGGACACGCCGGGCATCCACATCGTGCTGTACGGGGGCCAGGAGGAGCCATACCGCGACCTGGAGCTCGGCCGCACCGACGCCGTCCTGCTCGATTCGGTGATCGCCTCCCGCTACGGGCTCACCAAGCCGGCCCTGGAGCTGGCCGATGCCGACGTCGCCCGCGGCACCTACGTGATCGCCGTCCGGCGAGGCGAGGACGCGCTGCGCGACGCGCTGGACGGCGCGCTCGCAGATCTGATGTCGCGCCGCGAGCTGGAAGCCATCTTCGCGAAGTACCACCTGCCGGCGCAGCCGTCCTCGGGCGCGCAGGCGGCGGCGCAGCCGCAGGCCCGGTTCGATGCCGCCCAGGTGCTGCTCTTCGGGCGGGGCGCGCTGGTCACCCTGCTCGTCTCGCTGGTCTCGATGGCTCTGGCGGTGCCGCTCGGGCTCTTGCTGGCGCTCGCGCGCATCTACGGCGGTCCCGCGGCGCGCCTCTCGGCGCACTGGTACGTCGAGCTGTTCCGCGGCACGCCCGTGCTGCTGCAGCTCTACCTGCTCTACTACGGCCTCGCCCCGCTGGTGCACCTCGACGCGCTCACCGCCGCCATCCTGGGGCTCGGCATGAACTACGGCGCGTACGAGGCCGAGGTGCACAGGGCGGCGCTCGGGGCCATCCCGTCTGGCCAGGCGGAAGCCGCCGCCGCGCTGGGGCTCACGCGAGGGCAGCAGCTGCGCCTCGTGCTCCTGCCGCAGGCGCTGCGCACCGCGCTGCCGGCGATGACGAACGACCTCATCTCGCTCTTGAAGGACAGCTCGCTGGTCTCGGTCATCACGGTGGTGGAGCTGACCAAGCAGATGACCATCACGGCCGTGGACGTGCGCTCGTGGGCGCTGCCCGGGCTGCTCTGCGCGGCGCTGTACTTCGGCATGAGCTACCCGCTCGGGCGCCTGGCGGCGCGGCTCGAAGCCCGGCTCGGCGCGCCCGAAGTGTCCGGGGAACTGCGCGAGGCGGCGGCGTGAGCGCCATCCGCGTCGAGGGATTGCGCAAGGCGCACGGGCCGCGCCATGTGCTGCGCGGCATCGACGCCGAGGTGAAGGAGGGCGAGACGATCGCGCTGGTCGGTCCCTCCGGAGGCGGCAAGAGCACCTTCCTGCGCTGCCTCAACGGGCTGACGTCCTTCGACGCGGGCACCATCCAGATCGCGGGAGTGGAGCTGCGGCCGCGGACGGCGCCGGACGCGCCGCGGCTGCGCGCCCTGCGGGCGCGCGTGGGGATGGTGTTCCAGTCGTTGAACCTCTTTCCGCATCTCACCGCGCTGAGCAACGTCTCGCTTGCGCCGGTCCACGTGCGGCAGGAAGCGCCCGCGGCCGCGCGGGCCCGGGCGGCGGTGCTGCTCGCGCGGGTCGGCCTGGCCGATCGGGGGGACGCGCAACCCGCGGAGCTGTCCGGCGGGCAGCAACAGCGGGTCGCCATCGCCCGCGCGCTGGCCATGGACCCGGAGGTGCTGCTCCTGGACGAGCCGACCAGCGCGCTCGACCCGGAGATGCGCGGGGAGGTCCTGGGGGTCCTCCGCGACCTCGCGCGGACGGGGATGACCATGCTGGTGGTGACGCACGAGATGGCCTTCGCCCGGGCCGCCGCCAGCCGCGTCTGGGTCTTCGACGAGGGCCGGTTGGTGGAGGACGGCCCACCGGCGCAGGTGTGCGACAGCCCGCGCAGCGATCGCGCCCGCGCCTTCTTCGCGCACGGATGACGCCTCCTCCGTTGAAGTACTCTGCGCTCCTCCCTTTCCCAGGAGGACGC
>DASWGQ010000294.1:0-1628 GCA_036393595.1 Myxococcales bacterium
CGGAAGCGAGCGTGGCGCCCTCGCCGGTGGTGCCGCACGGCACGAGACCGTCGGTCCCCTTCTCGAGCTGCCAGCGCAAGAGCGAGCGCAGGGCGGGCTCGTCCACCTTGCCGTCGCGGAACGGCGTCACCAAGGCGACGAAAGAGCCGCGCAAGCTGAGCACGGTGTCCTCCCGGCGCGGCGAAGCCGCGCGGAACGGGGACTCTACTGTCGGCCCGAGAGCGCCGCAACGCGGTCCCAGGTCAGATCGTCTCTCCGCGGACCAGGTCGGACACCGTCTCGCGGCGGCGGACGACGCGGAAGCGGTCGCCGGACACCAGCACCTCGGCGGGCCTCGGGCGGCCGTTGTACTGGCTAGCCATGGACATCCCGTATGCCCCGGCGGTGCGCAGCACGATGAGGTCCCCGCTCGAGAGCGGAGGCAGGCGGCGGCGCGCCGCCAGCACGTCGGCGCTCTCGCACACCGGGCCGACCAGGTCGACCACCTCGCTGCCCTTCCGCGGACGCGCGACGGGCTCGACCGCGTGGTACGCGCCGTACAAGGCGGGCCGGAGCAGGTCGTTCATCCCGGCGTCGGCGACCGCGAACCGGCGGCCGCCCGCGCCGCGCTTGCGCAGCAGGATGCGCGCGAGCAGCACGCCGGCGTTCGCCACCAGGAGCCTGCCCGGCTCGACCAGGATGCGCGCGTCGATCCCGCGCAGCGCGCTCGCGAGCGCGCGGCCATATTGCTGCGGCGAGGCGGGATCCGGCCCGTCTCCATAGGGCACCCCCAGCCCGCCTCCCAGGTCGAGGCGCGTGAGCGGGTGCCCGCCTTCGCGCAGCTCTTGGTAGAGCGCCCGCATCTTCCGCGCCGCTTCGACGAACGGGCGCACCTCGCCGATCTGCGAGCCGATGTGGCAGGCGAGCCCGACCACTTCCAGCCCGCGCAGCTGGCCGGCGCGCCGGAACGCCGCTCGCGCCCGCTCCGCCGGCACCCCGAACTTCGAGGTGGCCAGCGCGGTGGCGATGTACGGGTGCGTGCGGGCGTCGACCTCGGGGTTCACGCGCACGGCGACCGGCGCGCGGCGGCGCAGCGACCGCGCCGCCGCGTCGAGCTGCTCGAGCTCCTCCTCGCTCTCGCAGTTGAACTGGAGAATTCCGGCGCGCAGCGCCGCGCGCAGCTCGTCGTCCCGCTTGCCCACTCCGGAGAAGACGATGCGGCGCGGGTCGGCGCCCGCGCGCAGCGCCCGGTGCAACTCGCCGCCGGAGACGATGTCGAAGCCGAAACCTTCCCCGGCGAGGAGGCGCAGGATGGCCAGGTTCCCCGCCGCCTTCACCGCGTAGCAGGGCAGGACGTCGAGCCCGCGCAGGGCGGCGCGGAACACACGCGCGTGGCGCAGCAGCGTCGCGGTCGAGTAGACGTACGCCGGCGTGCCCACCTGCTGCGCGATGCGGAGAAGCGGCACGCGCTCGCAGTACAGCTCTCCGCGCCGGCGGACGAAGTGGTTCACGGCGGGCCGCCGTCGGCGGAGCCCGTCGGCGTGGCCGGCGAACCGGATGCGGAGTCGGGCGCCGAGGTCGAGGTCGAGGTCGAGGTCGAGGTCGACTCGCGAGCGGCGGGCGGAACGCCGGCGTCAGGCGCGTCCCTC
>DASWGQ010000295.1:0-13307 GCA_036393595.1 Myxococcales bacterium
GGGGCTTGCTGGACTGCGCCAGCGCGAGCCAGTCCGCCCCGCCCAGCGGCTCGACCAGCAGGACCTCCACCTTCCCGCCGGTCCCTTCCTTGCGCCCGCGCAGCCGCGCCGGAATCACCCGGGCATCGTTCACCACCAGCACGTCCCCCGCCCGCAGCAAGGCCGGCAGCTCCCGCATCATCCGGTGCTGCGGCTCACCTTGCTCGCGGGGCAACACCAGGAGCCGCGACGCATCCCTCTCGGGCAACGGCTCCTGCGCAATCAGTTCCGCCGGCAACTCGTAATCGAACTCCTCAACATCCACACCGCGCCTCTACCACGCCCTGCTGCCCAGACAATTGCACCACGGAGATCACGGAGCCCACGGAGCTGGATTTTCAAACCTCCACTCCGTGCCCTCCGTGCCCTCCGTGGTGCAATCGCTTTGTCTCCTTAGATGCGGTGCGTCGGTTGGTTGGTTGGGGAGGGGGTCGCTGGGCGGTCTCGCAATGAGAAGATTGCGGAAGCATGGAAATCCCCGTCCTCCATCTGGTCAACCGCTTCTGGATCGGCGGCGCGGAGCGGCAGTTCGTCGAGCGGCTGCGGCTGCATCCGCCCGGGTTCGGGGCGCTGGTGGGCTGCCTGGAGCTGTCGGGGCCCATGCTCGACCAGGTGCGCGCGCTCGGGCACGAGCCGGTCCTGTTCCCGCTCAAGGGATCGATGCTGCGGGCGAACACGCTCAAGCAGATCGCGCGCATGGCAGCGCTGATCCACGAGCACCGGGTGCGCATCGTGCACGCCACCGATTTCAACACCAACCTGCTCGCCTACGCCGCCGGCCGGCTGGCGGGCGCGAAGGTGATCGTCAGCCGCGTCGACCTGGGCCACCTGCGCGAGGGATTCGGCAAGTGGCACCGCCAGGCCGAGAAGTGGAACGCGCGGCACGCCGACCTGGTCGTCGCCAACGCGGACGCGGTGCGCGAGGAGTGCATCCGGGACGAGCGCTGCAACCCCGGGCGCGTGGTGGTGGTCCGCAACGGGATCGACCTTCCGCGCTTCGACCGGCTCGCCGGGCAGCCGCTGCAGGCGCCGCTGCCGATCGGATCGGACGAGGTGCCGGTCGCCGTCATCGGCAACCTCTGGCCGGTGAAGGGGCACCGCACGCTGGTCGAGGCGGCCGCCCTTCTCACGCAAAGGCTCCCCCGCGTGAAGTTCCTCTGCGCGGGCGAGGGCCCCGAGCGCGAGGTCCTCGAGAAGCGGATCCGCGAGCTGGGCCTCGAGGGCCGCGTCCTCCTCCTCGGGCACCGGCTCGACGTCCCGGCCATCCTTGCGCGGGTCCGCGCGGCGTGCCTGTGCTCCAGCGCGGAGGGTCTCTCCAACGCGCTGATGGAGGCGATGGCCGCGCGGCTCCCCATCGTCGCCACCGCGGTCGGCGGGAACCCCGAGCTGGTCCGGCCCGGCGAGAATGGCCTGCTCGTCCCGTCTGGCGACCCCGGGTCGCTGGCGGACAAGCTGGTCGAGCTGTTCTCGGACGAGGAGCGCGCCGCGCGGATGGGCCTTTGCGGGCGCGCGCGAGTCGAGGCGGAGCTGACGCTGTCGCGCATGGCGGAGGGCTACGGCGCCGTCTACCGCCGCCTTCTGGACGGCGCGGGGGCGCCGCAGGCAGCGCTCTCGCCCCAGATGCCGTAGAAGGGCGGGATGGGCCTGCTCTCGGACGCTGCGGCGATGGCGCGCGGCCGCGCGGGCGCCCTCTTCCTCACCGGCGCGCTCTCGCTCGCTCCCGCGTACCTGGTCGGCGGCGCGATCGTCTTCGTCGCCTTCGCGCGCGCAGGGGCGCAACCAGACCCCACCCGGGGAGAAGCGCTCGCGGAGCGCCGCGCGCTGCCGCCCGACGCGCCGGCCGAGGAGCGCCGGGATCTGCTGCGAGAGGCGCGCGAGCCGGGCGCTCCGCGCCGACCGGCCGTCTCGCTGACGCTCGTGGCGGGCCTGCTCTTCGGGGGGCTCGTCTTTCTCGCGGGGCTGTTCCTCGCCCAGGCCGCGCTGCTCGGGATCGCCGCCGGGGCCGCAGGGCCTGGCGCGGCCTGGGCCGCCGTCGCGGCACGCTTCCACGCGCTCGGCCCCACCCTCGCGGCGGCGCTGGCGCTGGTCGCGCTCGGGTCCGCCGCGGGCGGGGCGCCCGGCCTCTTCGCCGCGTTCGCCTTCAGCCTCTCCGGGGCGGTGGCGATGGCGGATGACGTCTCCGGCTTCCCCGCGCTGCACCGATCCTGGGAGCTGATCAAGCGCGCCTGGCCGGCGCAGCTCGGGCTGGTCCTCTGCGCGGCCGCGCTGGTCGTGCTGCTCACGCAAGGCCTGGGGCGGCTGCTCCCGGAGCGCGCCGTGCTCGCGCACGCGCTGCTCGATGCGGTGGTGGCGGCCGCCGTCCTACCGCTGCCCGTCTTCGCCAGCGCCGTCCTGTATCTCAAGACGCGGAGCGCCGCCGAAGGCAGGCCGGTCCAGGAGCTGCGTCAGTACATCCGCCGCACCTCGGAACCCGGATAGTAGTGCGCGAGGATCTGCCGGTACGATTCCCCGCGCAGCGCGCGCGCCCGGGCTCCCCACTGGCACAGGCCCACCCCGTGGCCGTTGCCGCGCCCACGGAAGACCGCCGCGCCTGCCTCGATCGAGACGTCGAAGAGGAGCGAGGGCAGCGCCCTGTAGCCGAGGATCTGCCGCAGCTCGACCGCGGCCAGGCTGCGGGCGCCCGAAGGGGTGTCGATGCGCAGCGTGCGCGCCCGGCCGCTGCCCGTGCGCGCCGAGACGCTCACCGAGGTCACCTCTGCGAGCACCCGGCCGGCCTTCCGCAGCGCGGCCGAGATCTGCGCCAGCGGCTTGCGCACCACCCAGGCGCGTCCCGCGTCCGCGTCGTCCTGCTCGGACACCAGGTACGGCGTGCTGCCCCCGGCGAGGTTGAACGCGTCCTCGCCGGTCTCGCTCCGTCCGCCGCACGAGGCGCTGAAGTACGCCGCGATCGGCGCGGCCCCGTAGGTGAGCACCTCGCCGGCGGTGGCGTGCGCCGCGCGGAGGGCCCCGCTCGCCGGATGCGCCGCCCCCGCGTACACCTGGTCCAGCACCGACGAGCCCAGGTGCGCGCGCGCCGCGGGCCCCTGCGCGATCTTCTGCGCCACGGCGAAGGTGCGCGCCGCCACCGCCTGGGCCTCCAGCGCGGCGTCCGGCCAGTCCCTGGGGACCTCGCTCGCCACCACCGCCGCGACGTAGTCCTCCAGGTCGAGCGCGTTGACCAGCACCAGGCCGCCCGGATCGGCCCAGGCTTCCAGCCGACCGGGGAGAGGCCTCCCGTCCACGCGCAGCCGGCCGGACCCGGGGCGCACGATGAGCGGCTCTCCGCCTTCCAGCTTGCGTCCGTCCACGAGGAGGACGCCTCCTCGCGCGGCGACCTCGTGCAAGGGCCCGGGGACCTCGAGGACACGCCCGCCCTGGCTGAGCTGCGCGCCGGGGCCGTCGAGCCGCGCGGCCGGCCTGCCACGCGACAGCTCGATCCGGATCTCCTCGGCCGCCGCAGGCAACGCGAAGAGCAGCAGCGCTGTCAGGAGCCTGCGCACCCGGCGCGAGCCTCTGCCCGGGGGATGCCACGCGCAACTTTCCACGCGCAACTTCCAGAGCGCGATCCGCAACGTTTCGCGCGCCGCGCGCGGCGCGGCGGGGAGCGGATGGTAGAATAAGAAAGTGCTCTCCCGCATCCGCCGCTCGGTAGCGCTGAAGCTGATCCTCGCATCGGCCATCCCCTCCGCAGTCGTCCTGCTGGTGGGGCTGGGTGCGCTGATCGCCTACACCGAGGACGTGGCGCGCACCAATCCCGTCCTCGCCTTCAAAATGCTCAAGCAGGGCGCGGTGATCGGCTGCCTGCTGACGCTGACCTTCGCGGGCATCGCGGTGGCGATCACCTCCCGCAAGTTCCTCGTGAAGCCGGCGCAGCACCTCGGCGCGACCATGGCGCGCGCCGAGATGGGCGACATCCTGGTGCGCGCGAAGGTGACCGGCGACGACGAGCTGGGCCGGCTGGCGCGCGCCTTCAACACCATGCTCGCGCGCGTCACCGACATGGCGGCGCACGAGATCGAGACCGAGCAGTCGCTGGAGACCCTGGGGCGCGAGCTGAGCCTGCAGCACGAGCTCACCTCGGTGAACGCGCGCCTCGCCGCCCACGTGCGCGAGATGGAGCTCCTGCTCGATGCGTCCAAGGCGCTCAGCGGCACGCTCGATCTACCCGAGCAGCTCGAGCAGCTCGGCCGGCTGGTGTGCGCGGCGCTGGGCATCGAGGAGTTCTGCGCCCTGCTGCTCGAGGAGCCCACGCACCAGCTGGTCATCGAGGCCGTCGTCGGCCAGCGGCTCGCCGCGGCGCGCGGAATGCGCTTCCGCCTCGGCGAAGGGGTGAGCGGCGTGGCGGCCGCGCAGGGCAAGACCATCTACGTGCCCGACGTGCAGCGGGATCCGCAATACCTCCACTACAAGGGGCTGCGCCGGACGACCGGGTCGTTCCTCTGCGTCCCGCTGCGGGCGAAGGGCCGCATCGTGGGCGTGATGAACCTGAACCGGCCCGCCGTGGACGGGTTCTCTCCCCAGGAGATCCGGCTCGCGGAGGCCCTCTCCGCCCAGGCCGGCCTGGCCATCGCCAACGCCCGCCTGTACCAGCAGACCCGCGAGCTGTCGTTCACGGACCCGCTCACGGGCATCCCCAACCGCCGCCACCTGTTCGCGCGCCTCGAGCAAGAGCTGTCGCGCAGCCTCCGGTTCGGCGACGAGCTGACCGTCCTGATGATGGATCTGGACCTCTTCAAGCAGGTCAACGACGCCCACGGGCACACCGTCGGCGACGCGGTGCTGCGCGGCATCGCCGTGGCGCTCCAGCGGAACGTCCGCAAGGTGGACATGGTGGCCCGCTACGGCGGCGACGAGTTCGTGGTGGTGCTGCCGCGCATCGCTCGCGAGGAGGCGATCGAGGTAGCCGAGAAGCTGCGGCGCGCCGTGGCGGCCACGCCGCTCCCGGCACCCGCGGGCGCAGGCCCTGTCCGCGTGACCGTCTCGGTCGGCGTGGCCGGCTTCGGGCACGACGCCACCGACGTGGCCGCGCTGATCGAGAAGGCGGACGCCGCGCTGTACGAAGCGAAACGCGGCGGCCGCAACCGGGTCTCGGCGGCGCAGGCGGCCGCGCGCGCAGCCTCCTGAATCGCGGGCGGTTTCTTCCGCCGTCCACGCGGCGACAGCGGCCTGCCGATCCGGTTGCCGACCGTCTTGCGTATGCAGTACCTGTCCCGCATCGTCCGCCGGGACTGGGACGGCGTGAAGCGGCTCACCCATCCCAAGGCGCAACTTTCACCCTGGGCGGAGCGCAACGACGAGCTGAAGACGTTCGAGCTCAAGGACGCGCGGCCGGCCGCGCCCGGCGCGGTCGCCATCGAGATCGGCGAGGACGTCTACCACCGCGACTCGCAGGAGATGTCCACCGGGGATCCCGCCGTCTACCTGCTCTTCAAGTCGCGCGGGTCGTGGTTGGTGGGCGAGCGCAAGCCCGGCGCCCGGCTCCGCACCGTGTCCAACGACTCGGTCCGTTCCGGCTACCCCGGCTGGGTCGACAGTCAGGGATTGGCGCAAGCCCGCCGCACCGACCGCCTCTCCGCCAAACACCGCTGAGCAAAACCGATTGCACCACGGAGCACACTGAGGACACGGAGAACGGTTTTTTGAAAAGACCGACTCCGTGAACTCCGTGCTCTCCGTGGTGCGATTGGTTTGTCGAATTTAGTGGATGGAGGCGGGGAGGTCGGCGGAGGCGATGTAGCCGACGTGCTCGCGGGCCTTGGCGATGTCCGCCTCGTACTTGAGCAGGGTCGACAGCGTGTCCGAGACGAGCTGCGGGTCGAGAGAGGCGGCGTTCAGCAGCAAGAGCGCGCGGACCCAGTCGAGCGTCTCCGCGATGGAGGGGAGCTTCTTCAGGTCGAGCTTCCGGATCGCCTGGACCGCGGCGACCACCTTGCGGGCGAGCTGATCGGCCACGCCGGGCACGCGCTCGCGGACGATCTCCAGCTCGCGCTGCGCCGTGGGGAAATCGATGTAGAGGTGCAGGCAGCGCCGCTTGAGCGCGTCGGACAGCTCCCGCGCCGCGTTGGAGGTGAGCACCACGCGAGGCGTGTGCACGGCGCGGACGGTGCCGATCTCCGGGACCGTGACCGCGAAGTCGGCCAGCACCTCCAGCAGGAAGGCCTCGAACTCGGGGTCGGCCTTGTCGATCTCGTCGACCAGGAGCAGCGCCGGGTCGGGGCTCCGGATGGCGGCCAGCACCGGGCGCGGCAGCAGGAAGCGCTCGCTGAAGAACAGGTCGTCGGACCCGGCGACGCGGTCGGCCGCCTCGCGCAGGGTCCCCGCCCCGGCGATGGTCTCGGCGATCTTGTCCTTGAGGAGCTGGGTGTAGAGCAGCTGCTTGGCGTATTCCCATTCGTACAGCGCCTTCGCCTCGTCGGGCCCCTCGTAGCACTGCAGGCGGATGAGCCGGCGCCCGGTCGCCGCGGCGAAGGCGCGCGCCAGCTCCGTCTTGCCCACGCCGGCGGGCCCTTCCACCAGCACCGGCTTCTCCAGCCGGTCGGCGAGGAACACGCTGGTGGCGATCTCGGGCGAAGGCAGGTAGCCGGCCGAGCGCAACCGAGCCTCGACGTCCGGGATGCTGGCCAGCGAGACGGCGCTCATCCACGGCTTTTAACATGCGGGGGTGCGTAACGCGCTTCGCAGGTGGCACCACTCCTGCACAAGCATTCCGTCGTGAATCGACGAATCGCGCTGGTGCTCGCGGCCCTGATCGTCCCGGGTGGTCTCGTCGTCCTGGTCGGGTCCGTGGTGGTCAAGGCATTCTACCGGAGCGAAGCCGGCCGCAAGGCTTGGGGGCGGGTCACCCACCTGTTGCGCCGGCCGGTCGCCGCGCTCCACCCGTTGCGAGAGGCCGCCTGACCGCCGGTCGCGGCGGGACGCGGGAGGAACAGCCGTTCCCACGCGGGGGTCCGCGCTTCCCAAGCTCCGGCGGCGGCAAGCGGCGCCGGTCAGTCCTGGGAGTTGCCCGCCCCGACCTCGATGCGGAGAGCGAGCGGGTCTCCGCGGGTCTCGGTGACGGCGGCGAAGCAGCCCTCGCCGGTCCGGGTGAAGTGCAGCGACACGCGCGAGCTCCCGATGCGCATCCCGCGCAAGGTCACCTGGCTCGCCCACTCGGGCAGGTGCGGGTTGACGATCTTCAGCGCCCGCCGGGGTCCGTCGGGGTAGAGCCCGAGGCAGGCGCGCAGGATGAGGAACATCGCCCCGGACGCCCACGCCTGCGGCGAGCACGAGACCGGATAGCTCACCGGCTGCTCCTGGTCGACCCGGTCCATCCCGCAGAACAGCTCGGGCAGGCGGTAGTGGCGGAACCCGCGCGCGGCGGCATAGGCGCCGCTCAGGATCTGGAGCGCCTGCCGCTGCATCCCGTAGTGCGACAGGCCCATGGCGATGAGGGAGTTGTCGTGCGGCCAGACGGTCCCGTTGTGGTAGCTGAGCGGGTTGTACGCCTTCTGCCCGCGCGCCAGCGTGCGGATGCCCCACCCGTTGAACCCTTCCGCCGAGAGCAGCGCCCGGGCGACCCGGCGCGCCTTCGCGTCGGGGATGGCGCGCGACCAGAGCAGGTGCCCCATGTTGGACCCGATGCTGCGCACCTGCTTCTTCTCGGCGTCGAGCGCGAGCACGTACGTGCCGGTGCGCTCGTCCCAGAACGCCTCGTCGATGCGCCGGGCCAGCTGGATGGCCTTGCGCGCGCACCGGGCGGCGTCGTCCCGCCGGCCGAGCTGGCGGTAGATGCGCGCCATGCGCCTGCGCGCGTCGACGCAGTAGCCCTGCACCTCGACGAGCGCGATCGGCGGCGTCGCCGGCGTGCCGTCCGCGTGCGGGACGCCGTCGCGCGAATCCTTCCACCCCTGGTTGATCAGGCCGCGCGGGGTCTTGCGCTGGTACTCGACGAAGCCGTCGCCGTCCTTGTCGCCGTATTCCTCGATCCAGCGCAGGGCGGCCTCCGCCGCGGGGAGCAGCTGGTCGCCCGTGGCGCGGTCGTCGGTCCATTGGAGATACTCCGAGTAGAGGATGATGAAGAGCGGAGTCGCGTCCACGCTGCCGTAGTAGGGAGTGTGCGGGACTTCCCCTGCGCGGGCCAGCTCGCCGCGGCGGATCTCGTGCAGGATCTTGCCGGGCTCCTCCTCGCGGAAGTCGTCGACGCGCTTGCCCTGGTGGGCGGCGAGGAAGAAGAGGGCGTCGCGCGCCACCTCCGGGTTCATGGGCAGCGCCTGGAACCCGGTGATGAGCGCGTCGCGCCCGAAGGGTGAAGCGTACCAGGGGATGCCGGCGGAGATGACGCGCCTGCCCTCCCAGTAGATGTTCAGCGCCTTCAGGTCCGCCACCGCCTGCTCGAGGGACCAGTTGAAGGCTTCCTCGGTGGTGTGCACGTGGGTCGAGCTCTCGGCCCAGTCGCGGTACGCGGCGCGGGCGCGGCCTACCCTCTCCTCGTACCGCCGCGGCCGAGGCGGGTCCGATTCCTGGTCGCTGCCGGGATAGCGCCAACCGCTCTCGGGCAGCTCGGCCAGGAGCGGCAGCGGCCGGAACTCCGGGCTCCGCCCGGCGTCCGCCGCCTCGCGCACCGATACGCCGGAGCGGACCGCATGCAGCGACGGGATCGCGTGCAGCTCGATCCGCGCGCTCTCGTTGGGTCCCAGGTGGAAGCTGAAGCGCGCCCTGTCCGAGGCCAGCTCGTCGGGCGCGCGCCCGGGGAAGAACACCTCCGCCCGGTACACGGCGCCGTCGCGCCCCTGGTACGCGAACACCACCCGGTCGCGGGTGACCCGCGGCCGGAAATAGGTGCCGCGGTCGCGCCGGCGCGCGCCGCGCACCTCGAACTGGTCGGCGAAGTCGGCGGCGAACTCGTACTCGATCCAGTAGTCCACCTCGTGCACGAGGAAGTTGGTGAGCGTGAGCCGCTCGACGAACTGGTCGTCCATCAGCTGTTCGCGCCGCAGGTGGAGGAAGTTCACCGGATCGGCGAACAGTCCGCCGAACAGCGTCGAGGTCACCGTCAGGTCGATCTGCGAGGTGTACTCGGAGGTGTTGTGCGTCGAGAGCACCACCGGCGGCCCGCCGGCGACGGTCACCTTGAGCTTGCTGAGGAACCGGGTGTCCTCGAAGTACGCACCCTGGTCGCGCGCCCCCGGCGGGAAGATGTCGCCCAGCCGCCCCGTGACCGCGAACAGGTTGCCCCGCTTGAGCACCAGCTTCTCGGTTCCCGTGGACTCCGGCAGCTGGGTCAGGTCGTCGTAGCCGAGCAGCTCGCTCGCCGCGATGGGAGTCAGCGTCCGATCGGCCACGTCTATCCCGCGTACCCGGCATCGGCGGCGGCGAAGCCCTCGGCCGCGGCCTGCCGGTACAGCTGGAGGTAGTCCGACGCCATCCGGTCGGCCGACCAGCGCTGGGACGCCAGCGCGCGGATGCGGGCCCGGTCGAAGAGCTTGTCGGCCACGCGCGCTCCGGACACCAGCTCGCACGGGTCGTCCGCCGTCAGGCCGGTGATGCCGTCCTGCACCACCTCGGGCACGCTCCCGCGGCTCAGCGCCAGCACCGGAACGCCGCAGAGCTGCGCCTCGATCATCACCAACCCGAAGGGCTCGTCCCACTGGATGGGGAAGAGCAGCGCGCGCGCCCGCGCCAACAGATTCGTCTTGCGGGCGCCTCCCACCGCGCCCAGCTCGAGCACGCCGTGCCGGCGGATGAGAGGCAGGACCTGCTCGCGGTAGTAGTCCAGCTCGTGCGGCTCGCCGGCCATGACCAGCGGCAGCCTGGCGCGCGCCGCGACCTCGATGGCGAGGTGCGGCCCCTTCTCTCGCGAGTAGCGGCCCAGGTAGAGCAGGTAGCCCTGCTCCGGGAGGAAGGGGAAGCGTTCCGGCGAGAGCCCGTGGTGGACGACGGTCGAGACGGGCGCCTCCTCCCGCCGGGCCTGGCTGCCGCTGATGGCCACCAGCTTCACGTGAGGGTTGGCGCGGTAGATGCGCGAGAGCCTCTCCTGGCAATCGTGGTGCACGGTGGCGACCGCGGGGTATGGGCAGAGCCGGGACAGTTCCACCGCGGAGCAGCTGTGCAAGTGCGCCACGTCGAAGCCGCGCGGATCGCGCCCGATGTCGCGCAGCGACCAGGCGGCATGGGTCGCGTCCACGTCGGCGTTGGGCGGCCACTGCGCGGACGGGAAACAGGAGCGCACCTCGACGCCCTCGGGCCGCGAGTCGCCGGTGGCGTACACCACCACCTCGACCCCGCGCCGCCGCAGCGCAGCCGCCAGCTCCGCGACGACCAGCTCCGTGCCGCCGTAGCGCGGCGGCGGGACGGGCACGAAGGGGGTGGAAACGAGCGCTACGCGCAAGCGGATGCCCTCCCGGGTCCGGAGGGAATCTGTGCATTCCGAGATCTTTTCTCAGGCCTGCGAGCGGTACACGCGGTAGTCGATCTCGGGGAACAGGTTGTCCCGCGCCTCGACCTGGCCGAGCCAGCGCTCGTCCACCTGGTTGCCCTTGATCTCGTCGTAGAGCCGAGTGAAGCGGAGCAGGTGCTCGCGGGTGCGGCGCACCGCGTAGTCGACCATGGTGCCGGTCTTGATGATGAAGGCCCAGTCGCTCGACTGGGCGAGGAGCAGCTCGCGGGCCGCCTGGTTGAGGGCCCGCCGCTGGACGCCCGAGGCGTCTTGGAACGTGCGCGCGAGCTCGATCATCCGGTCGGCGGCCTTGTGCAGGTACCGGTAGACCCAGTCGTTGGACTCGTCCAGCCACACGCCCGCGTACCCGCCGGCGCCCCAGCTCGACATGGGCGGCTGCGACACCTGCTGCTCCGGGTACATGGCCAGGTAGTCGATCGGCGAGAGCATCTGCAGGACGTCCTGGTCGAAGGCCGCCTTGCGGATGAGCAGGTCGAGGAAGGCCGGCCCCTCGTACCACCAGTGCCCGTACAGCTCGGCGTCGTAGGGGCTGATCACGATCGGCGGCGGCCCTTCGCCGAACGCCTGGCGCAGGTACTCGACCTGCTTGGTGCGGTTGAAGAGGAAGTTGCCGGCGTGCAGATCGGCCTTGCGGCGCGCCGCCTCCGGGTCGTAGGGCTGCTTCTGGTCGAGCGGCACCTTGCCGGTGATCTTGTAGTACTTGATGCCGACGTTCTTCCGCGCGCCGGTCGCCTGGATGTACGGGCGGATGTAGTCCCAGTCGGCGTCGTAGCCGATGTCCCGGTAGAACTCGCGGTAGTCGGCGTCGCCGGGATACCCGTAGTCGGCGCTCCACACCTGCATCGAGCTCTCGGGATCGCGGGCGAAGGCGGCCACTCCGCTGGGCGTGTACACCGGCGCGTACACGCCGCGGCGCGGGCGCGGCGCGGCGTTCGCCAGCGCGTGCGAGTCGACGAAGAAGAACCGGATGTTCTCCTCCGCCAGGTAGCGGTCGACGCCGGGCGCGTAGCCGCACTCCGGCAGCCAGATGCCGCGCGGGTCGCGCCCGAAATGCATGCGGTAGTGCGCGGCGGCCACGCGGATCTGCGCGCGCATGGCCTCGGGATGGACCATCAGCGGCAAGAACCCGTGGGTCGCGCCGCAGGTGATGATCTCGAGCACGCCGTTGTCTTGGAGGCTTTTGAAGGCCCCGACCAGGTCGCGCTTGTACCGGTCGTGGAACAGCCGGCGCAGGTGGTAGTGGTGCTCGCGGTAGTGCCGGGCGAGGGGACCGAACTGCGGGTCGTTCCGCAGGCGGTGGGCTTCCTTGTCGGTCAGCTCGCAGAGCGAGTCGAGCCGCTTCGCATAGCGCGAGAGCAGCAGCTCGTCGCGCAGCATTCCGACCAGGGGCGGCGTCAAGGTCAGCGTGACGCGGAACGGGACGCCGTCGTCGACGCAGCGGTCGAAGACCTCGATCAGCGGCAGGTACGTCTCGGTGATCGCCTCGTAGAGCCAGTCCTCCTCGAGGAACTCGGGGTATTCCGGGTGGCGCACGTACGGCAGGTGCGCGTGGAGAACCATGGAGAGGACGCCGCGGGTCACGGCTCCTCGTCCTTCTTCTGCAGGGTGCCGCTCCAGGGCACCTTGCCGCCGCTGCGGCTGGTGGCCGAATGGCGGGGCTGCATGCGCCGCTCCCAGCCAGGCGGCGCTCCGCCGGACTTCCACGCCAGAGGCCGCCCGCCCGCCACCGGGTCGCCGCGCAGCGCCGAGCCCAGCGGCAAGGAGGCGTAGACCTCGTCGAGCACGTCGCTCGGCTGCGCGGGGGGAAGCTTGATCGGGCGCGCCGCGCGGAGCATCCGGGCGCCGCGATCGCCCAGCGCCCACAGCTCGACGCGCAGCTCCAAGGCGCTCGGCAGCTCGCGCACGTACCACCCGCGCGACTCGAGGTGCACCTCGATCTCGCGCAAGAGCTCGTTGCCGCGCACGTTCCACAGCTTGAGGCTGGCGCGCGAGGTGCCGAGGCCGCCGAAGGCCTGCTCGATCTGCTGCTGCGAGAGGTCCCAGTAGACGTAGATCGTCTGCGGATCGCGGATGAGCGCCAGGAGCCGACCGTCGCCGTAGGTCCAGGGCAGCTCGCCCAGCTCCTCGACGAATCCGTGCTCCTTCGGCGGCATCGCCGCCGCCGGGCTGTGCGTGCGCACGTCCGACTCGGGGACGATCCCGGGCGGAGCGAGCGGGACGCCGGGGTGGGCCGGCAGCTCGTGGTGCAGATTTCCGTTCTGCGGAGCGGGCTGCCCCGTGGAGCGCGCGATGTCCGGCTGCCCGGCGGAGCGCGCGATCTCGCGCGCCTCCTCGGCCTGCGTGCCTCCGCCGGCGGGCTGCTCGCGCCCGTTCAATTCTTGCGGGTCGTCCTCCAGCGCCGCGCGCCGCGCGGGGTCGACCCCATTGCCCTGGGGCGCTTCCTCACGGCCCGTCGCAGCAGGTCGCGGGCGAGGTGGTGGAGTCTTGTCGGGCATCCGCGAGCCGTCTCTACCGGGCCGCCGGCAGGGGATCAAGCCGTCCGCGGCAGGGGCCGAATAGTTAGGCCCGCGGGAGGTCGGCCGCAACTCCGAGCGCAGCCAGGTGTGCTGAACCGGGCAGGGGGACTGTCACTTGCGCGACAGCGAGTCCGCCGTCTGCTTCGCGTAGGCCTTGAGATTCGGCTGTGCGTCCGGAGCGTTGCTCGCGGCGAACGCGCGGTACAGCTCGATCGCCCTGGGCGAGTCGCCCAGCTGGCGGTAGGCCTCGGCCAGCCCGAAGAGGGGGGCGGCGAGCG
>DASWGQ010000296.1:0-5520 GCA_036393595.1 Myxococcales bacterium
GGTGGTGGGTCCGGCCCGAGGGCCCCCGGCTTTCGCGGAGGACCCTCGGGGCCAAGTAGATTCCCCCCGCCGGCGGCTACTTCGCCATCGACGTGTACTTCACCGTCTCGAACTTGAGCTCCAGCTCCTCCTCGAGGTTGCCCGACTGATCCGACTTGAGGTCGCCGAGCTTCCAGCGGATCGGCTGCACCTCCATCAGGTCGAACCGGCCGGTGTCGTCGCCCGCCATGTTCTTCAGGATCACGCTGGCGGTGCCCCTCTTGGTCTCGCCCTTCTGGTGCAGCTGGAAGTACTCCACCCAGTCGTTGTCGGCCGACGTGTAGTGCCGCTTCGCGACCAGGTTGCCCGACTTGTTGCGCGCCACGCGCGAGCGGACCGTCGTGTCGTTCCCGTTCACGAAGTCGACGGTCTGCAAGGCGGACTCGAGACCGGAGATCGAGGTCACGCCCTTCTGCCGGGTGCCTTCGATCTCGAGATCGAAGTGGCTGCTGAGGTTGTGGTCGCCGCCTTTCTCACCGCTCTTCTCTGCCCTGGCCCATCCTGCCATCTGCCTTCTCCTCTTTGCCTGCTCCCTTGCGGGATTGGTTTGTGAAACGTGGGAGGCTCCTTGCGGGAGCCTCCCGTCCCCTCATCGCTACTTGCTCTGACCCGCCATCTGGCCGATGCGGAAGATGACGAACTCGGCCGGCTTCACCGGCGCGATGCCGATCTCGCAGACCATCTGGCCGGCGTCGACGACCTCCGGCGGGTTGGTCTCCGAGTCGCACTTGACGAAGAACGCCTCCTCCGGCGTCTTTCCCATCAGCGCGCCCGAGTTGTAGACGCGCAGCAGGAACGCGTAGATGTTCCGCGTCACGCGCTTCCAGAGCGACTCGTCGTTCGGCTCGAACACCACCCACTGCGTCCCGATCTCGATCGACTGCTCGATCATCAGGAACAGGCGGCGGACGTTGATGTACCTCCACGACGGGTCGCTGGAGACGGTGCGGGCGCCCCACACGCGGATGCCGCGGTCCCCCATGTTGCGGATGCAGTTGATGCCGCGCGGGTTCATGAAGTCCTGCTCGGGCCGGCTGATGCTGTAGCGCAGCCCCAGCGCGCCGCGGACGATCTCGTTCGCCGGCGCCTTGTGCACGCCGCGCTCCGCGTCGCTCCGCGCGTAGATTCCCGCCACGTGGCCCGAGGGGGGCACGTACACGTTGCCCTTCTCGGGGTCGTAGACCTGGATCCAGGGGAAATAGTACGCCGCGTACTGCGAGTCGCGCGGCTTGGGCATCTTTGCGATGCCATCCTTGCCCAGCTCCTCAGCCGAGTCGAGGATCGCGAAGCGGTACTTGTTGTTCTCGCAGTGCGAGATGACCGCGTCCTGGATCGCCGGATCGCTCTGGCCCGGCGCGCAGACCAGCGAGATCTCCGGGATGTCGTTGAACACGTTGAGGCCGGAGCGCCGGCCGGGGCCCTCGTCCTTGCCGATGAACAGCGCCGGGCTGGCGCCGGTGGCGGCGGCCAGGGCGGGAGTGGCTGCCGGGGCGGCGGGCTTGCCCGTCTCGGGCGCCTTCTTCTCGGCGTCCTTCGCCGCCTGCTCGGGGGTGATGGTCTTGGGCGAGACGTTGCAGACGAAGGCCTTGGTGCCGCCGTTGTTGAAGAAGCCGTAGACGGCGTGCGCGAGCAGGGTCGAGTGCTGGAAGTCGCCGAAGGTCCTGGTGTACTGCGCCCAGTTGGTGACCAGCACCGCTTCGTTGGTGGGGCCGACGGACGACTCGCCGATGAACGCGCAGGTCGAAGTCCCGACTGCTTCGATGGGCTTCGAACCGCGGTCGACCTCCTCGATATAGACGCCGGGGGACAGATACGACGTTGCCATGGACTGCTCTCCTTACCGTTCGGTGGTTGGAGTCCGCACTAGGGAGGCGGCCTCGCGTGGGTTGTCGTGCCTTTCTCGATGACCACAGGACGAACGCTTCTTCTCTTCTTGGCCAGGGAGCCTCACTTCTTTCCGGGCGGACCCACGATCCTCGGTGGCTTCGCCTCCACCCCCAGCTCCTTGGCGCTGATGCTGCCGGGGGGTGGACGGAGCGGGTCGAACACGTCGATGTGGCGCTCGCGGACGCGCCGCGTGCGGCCGACCTCGCGCCCGCTGTACAGGCGCGCGTCGACCTGGTAGCCGACCGCGAGGCGCGGGCCGATCCCGAGGCCGCCCAGCACCGCCTGCGAAATCGCGAGCGTGAAGTCGCTGTCGTGATGGACGGTCAGCGCGTCGCCCTTGGAGAAGCTGTCGCCGGCGAGCTGCTCGCCCGTCAGCTTCGGGTGATCGAGGAACCCCTTCATCCCCAGCCCGAGCAGCTCGTGCTCGTCGCCCAGGTCGTCGGCGGCGGCGGTGAGCAGATAGCGCAGGCGCAGCTCGAGCGGGCGGCCGTACTTGACGATGTGCGTCTCGCCGCGCTCGTCGACGATCTCCTCCTCCAGCTCCCACTTCTCCTCGTGGGCCACGCGGATGGAGGGGCGGAGGTCGTAGAGGAAGAGCATCAGGCAGGGCTGGTTCTTGCGGAGGAACTCGGCGGCCGGGGCGGCCAGATACGCCTTGCCCTTGGCGCGGGCCGCGGAAAGCTCGCCGCGCAGCACGCCGAGAAGGCTGTGGCCGACGTCGCGAATGACCTGGTGCTTCGGCATGAGGACGTTCCGCTACCGTGTCAGGAGAGGGTTCTCCCGAAGGTCGTGATGCTGATTCGAGGGCGCTTCGTCATTTTGAAGAAATCGGCGCCAAAGTCAAGAGGGAGCGGAGCCGCGAGGCGGCAGCGCTCCCGTCGTGCGCCGATCCGATCCGTCGTGCGCATCGAAGGTTCCCCCCAGCGGCGGCTCAGCTCGAGCTGCCGCCGTCTTTCGGCTTCACCGCGCGACCCGCCTTCTTCGCGGCGTCTTCCGCCTCGTCCTTCGCTTCCTCGACGGCGCTCTTCGCCGCCCCGGCCTGCGCCGCGCCAGGGACGGCGGAAGTCGCCGCCGCCTGCGCTTTCTCCTGCGCCGCGCCGAGCGGATCCCCGGCGACGTCCTGCGCCGTCGCGGCCGCGTCCTGGGCCGTCGCGGCCGCGGACTGCGCGGCCCCGGCGCCCGGCACGGCCGAGGTCGCCGCCCCGAGCGCTCCCTCCGCGGCCGCGGCCCCGGGGTCGGCGGCGGGGGCCGAAGCAGCCGTCGCGGCCATCCCGGCCGACTGCACGGCGCCGACTGCCGCGGCGGCGGCGGCCGGTTCGCCAGGGACCGCCGGAGGCGCGGGCACCGCCGCGGCGTCCGGCAAGGACGGAGCTCCGGGGACCGATGGAGCTCCGGCGACGGACGGAACTTCCGGGACGGAGGGAACTTCGGGAACTGAGGGAACCTCGGGCACCGGCGGAGTTGCGGGAACGGGCGGCGCCGCGGTCGCGGGCGAAGGAATGCCCGGAGCCGCCGGGGCTCCGGGGAGCGGCGGCTGCGCCGGGACCTGGACGCCAGAGGCGGCGGCGGGCGCCTTGGGTCCCGCGGCGGCGGGCTGGGGCACTGCGGCAGGCGCCTGCGGCTGCTGCACTCCTCCCGGTCCGGGCTGGCCTTGCTGCGCCGACCCGGCTCCGGCCTGCGCCTGCTCCGCGAGCCCCGCACCCGGCTGCGGCTGCTTCGCCGCGCCGGCTCCCGCCTGCGCTTGGTCCGCCAGCCCTGCTCCCGCCTGCGGCTGCTTCGCCGCGCCGGCTCCCGCCTGCGCCTGGTCTGCCAGCCCTGCTCCCGCCTGCGGCCCCTTCGCCGCGCCGGCTCCCGCCTGCGCCTGGTCCGCCAGCCCTGCTCCGGCCTGCGCCTGCTGCGCGGTGCCCGCTCCCGCCTGGGCCTGCTGCGCCGCGCCTGCGTCGGGAACGCCCGGCTTCTTCTCGCCCGCGGGTTGCTCCTGCGCCGGCTTCTCTTCCGCCTTCTTCGGCTCTTCCTTGGGCGGCTCCTTCTTGCCCGCGGCCGCGGCGGCGCTCTGCTGCGACCGCTGCGACGCCGCGCCCGCGCTCGCCGACGCGTTCGCGGCCGCCTGCTGCTGCCCCGCCGCCTGGCCCGCGCTCTTCTTCGCGCCCGCGCCGTCGCCGCTGTTCGCGCTGCGGACCGCCTCCTGCGCGCTGTCCACCGTCTCGGCGGCTTTCTTCGCCGCCTTCTCCGCCTCGCCGATGGCCTCGAGCGCCGCCTCGCGCACCTTCTCCTCGTCGGGGACCTTGCACGCGCCGGTCGCGGTCGCCTTGGCGTCCTTGGAGCTCGCGGTCGCGCTCTCCGCCGCGGCCGCGGCGCTCTCCGCCGCCCGGGTCGCGCCCTCCATCGCGTCGCCCGTGCCGGGGCGCATGGGGAGGCCGCGCGCCAGCAGCTGGTTCTTGCGCACCTGCTCCTTCGCCTTGGCCAGCGCCGCCTGCGCCCGCTCGATCGCCTCGCTCGCGCCGGCGGTCAGCTTCTCCGCCTCGATCGCGATCTCCTTCTCGTGCTCCTTCACCGTCTCGCGCGCCTTGTCGCACGCGCTCTTCCCCTCGTCGGCGGCGCTCTGCAGCTGGCCCATCGCCTCCTCGACGTGCTGGCGCAGCTCCGGGATCCGATCCACCAGGCCCGCGAGCTTGCCCTTCTGCGCCTTGGCCTCTTCGAGCGACTTCTCGGCCTCTCCGTAGGCGGCCTGCACCTGGTCGACCGCTCCGCGCGCCTGCGACATGACGATCTGCGCGCTCTTGCCGATGGCCGTGTCGCTCTTCTCCACCGCCTGCTTCAGCGGGCCCTGCAGCTTCTGGCCCGCCTCGTGGAGCTTCCCGTACTGGTCCTTCATCGTCTTCAGGGCCGACTTCGTCTGCTCCTCGTGCTTGTCCTTCTCGCCGTCGTGCTGCTTCTGCAGCTCGTCGCGCTTGGGCGCCGTCTCCCGCTCGTGCTTGTCCGCCTTGCCGACCGGGTTGTCCTGGGTCTGCTTCGCCGCCGCGTCGGCCTGGTTGCTCATCTCGCCGGCGGCGTCGGTCCCCATGGCCAGGTGCATGAGCATCTCGGTCCCGGCCTTCTGCGCCTCGCCCTTGAACTCCTCGAAGAGCTTGTTCAGCTCCTCCTTGCACTCGGCCAGCGCCTTCTGCATCAGCTCCTTCATCTGCTTCTGCGCTTCGTTCGCGCTGGCGGACTCGGTCTCCTTCAGGTCCCACGACTTGGTCGCCGTCTCCAGCGCCTTCTCCAGCACCTTCTTCGCCGCCTCGAGCACTTCCTGCTCGAGCTTCTTGAGGATCCGGTCCACCGACTCCTGGATCTTGTGTTTCATCTCCCCGGCGATCTTCTCCAGCTCCTTCTTCGCCTCGTCCCACACCTTGGCGAAGAGTTGCTCCGCCTCGGACTGCTCTTGCTTGGCCCCGGCCAGGTCGTCGTTTCCCAGCTCGCCGACCTTCGCTTCGATCGCGCTCAGCGTGCGCGAGAGCGTCCCGTCGCCCTTCCCCATCAGGCCGCGCAGCTTCTCGACCAGCTGCTCGAGCGCGTGCTTCACCGTCTCGGGGAGCTTCTCGCAGGCTTCCT
>DASWGQ010000297.1:0-5759 GCA_036393595.1 Myxococcales bacterium
GAGCGCGTGCTGGCGCGCGTGCAATACGAGCCGAGCGACCTGGCCAAGCGCATCAAGCAGGCGCTGGACGCCAAGATCCGGGAAGGCTCCGTCAAGCCGAAGGAGTCCGTCTCGCTCACCGACTTCTACGAGCAGGCGATGCGGGGGTACACCTACCTCGGCAGCGTGTGACCGTGGCCGGGAGCACGCGTGAAGCGTTCAGCGGTCCCGGCCCGGCGCCGGTTCGCGCAGGCCCAGCTCGTCGAGCTTGCGCAGCAGGCTGGAGCGCGCGATGCCCAGCTCGCGCGCCATGGCGCCGCGCTGACCGCCGTGGCGTTCCCAGGCCGAGCGGATGGCCAGCGCCTCGATCTGGTCGAGCGTCCTGCCGCGCAGGTCGACCAGCTCGCGCTGATCGGCCGACGCCCCTCCTTCCGGGCAGCGGCGGGAGCCGTCGTCGATGCGGAGCGCGGCGCCGCGGATCGTGGCCCCGTCGCTCAGGACCACCGCGAGCTGCACGACGTGGCGCAGCTCGCGCGCATTTCCCGGCCAGCCGTGGGCGAGCAGGCGCGCACGAGCGTCCGCGGAGAAGCCGCGCTGCACGCCGTCCGTCTCCTGCGCGAGGAAATGCTCCGCCAGCGGCACGATGTCCTCCCTGCGCTCGCGCAGGGGAGGCAACTCGACCGCCAGCCCGGCCAGGCGGTAGTAGAGGTCCTCGCGGAAGGTTCCGGCGCGGACCAGCTTCCTGAGATCGCGGTGCGTGGCGCACACGATCCGCACGTCGATGCGGCGCGGCCGCGGCGAGCCGACCGGCTTCACCTCGCCCGCCTCGAGCGCCCGCAGCAGCTTGACCTGGAGCGGAAGCGGCAGGTCGCCGATCTCGTCCAGGAACAGCGTCCCGCCGTCGGCGGCGCCGAACGCGCCGGGGCTCGACCCGACGGCGCCGGTGAACGCGCCGCGCTCGTGCCCGAACAGCTCCGCTTCCGCCAGCTCGGGCGAGATGGCGCCGCAGTTCACCGGGACGAACGCCTCGTCCGCGCGCGAAGAGAGCTCGTGCACGGCGCGCGCGGCCACCTCCTTGCCACTGCCGCTCTCTCCCAGGATCAGCACCGGGAGCCTGGACGGCGCCGCGCGGCGGAGCATCTCGAGGGCGCCGCCGAGGACCGGGTCGCAGCTGATGATTCCGGGGAGCGGCGCCGGGCCCGCGGGCGCCTCGCGATCGATGCGGAGGACCTGCGAGCCGACGCGCAGCGTGGACCCGGCGGTGACCTCGGCTTCGGTCACCCGCGATCCGTCCACCACCGTGCCGTTGGTCGAAGCGAGGTCCTTCACCCAAACGCGGCCGTTCATCAGGTAAAGGCGGCAGTGGAAGCCGGAGACGAAGCGGTCCTCCAGCACCACCTGGTTCTGCGCGTGCGCGCCTACCGAGATGGCGGCGCCGTCGATCCCGAGCCGCTGGACGGCGCCGTCCCGGCCGCGCCACCGGAGGACGAGCGGGGCCGTCCCCGCGGGCTCCAAGCGGCCGTGCGCGGTGACGCGCGGGGGCGGGGGATCGGGGACGAGCTGCAGTGCGCGGGCGGTCTCGAGCATGGGCTTTTCTCCGGGCGTCGGTCGCCGATGGATACGCGGGTTCGGGGCGGCGCGAGTCGGATCCCTGACCGAGACCGGGACGCGCGGGCGAAAACCCTTCCCGTGCCGGTGGATCGCCCCGGCCCGCCGGCCGACCGATGGTCGAGCCGGCTCGTTTGGGGGCCGGGGCGCCGTTATGCTGCGCCGGTGCCTCCTTGCGTCGTCGTCCTCTTGCCGCAGAGCAGCTACCGCGCCGACGATCTGCTCGCCGCGGCCAGAAAGCTCGGGGTGGAGGTGTTCGTCGCTTCCGACCGGTGCCACGTCCTGGCCGAGCAGTGGACGGAGGGCTCGCTTCCGCTGGATTTCACCGATCCGGAGGGCGCCGCCCGC
The DNA here is from genome assembly GCA_036393595.1 of Myxococcales bacterium. Lineage (GTDB taxonomy): Bacteria > Myxococcota > Myxococcia > Myxococcales > 40CM-4-68-19 > VBKO01. The sequence goes on from DASWGQ010000297.1 coordinate 1,936, forward strand.
GCTCTCGCCGACGCCGTCCGCGCGCGCGAGCCGCGCGCGGTGCTCGGCACCGACGATCAGACGGCCGTGATCGCCGCGCGCACGGCCCGGCTGCTCGGATTGCCGCACGATCCGCCGGAGGCGGTGGAGGCGGCGCGCAACAAGCGCCTCTCCCGCGAGCGGTTGCGAACGGGCGGCGTCCCGGTGCCGCGCTTCCAGGTCGTGGAGCTGGGCGGCCCGGTGCCCGACGGCGTGCCGTTCCCCTGCGTGGTCAAGCCGCTGGTGCTCTCCGGCAGCCGCGGGGTCATCCGCGCCGACGGTCCGGAGGAGCTTCGCACCGCGTTGGGCCGCATCGCCCGGCTGCTCGGCTCGCCACAGGTCGCGGTCCGGCGCGACGCGGAGCTCTCCCGCGTGCTGATCGAGGAGTTCCTCCCCGGGCCCGAGGTGGCGCTGGAGGGCCTGCTCACGCGCGGCGAGCTGACCGTTCTGGCGCTGTTCGACAAGCCCGACCCGCTGGACGGCCCGTACTTCGAGGAGACGCTCTACGTGACGCCGTCGCGCCACCCGGCGCAGCTGCAGCAGGCCGTGGCCGACGCATTGGCCGGCGCGGCGCGCGCGCTGGGGCTCGGACACGGGCCCATCCATGCCGAGCTGCGGCTGACCCCGGACGGCCCGCGCATCCTCGAGGTGGCGGCGCGGTCGATCGGCGGACTGTGCGGCCGAGCCTTGCGCTTCGGGGTCGGCGTCACGCTCGAGGAGCTGCTCCTCCTGCACGCCCTCGGCCGCGCTCCCGCGCTGCCCCGCGAGCGCGCCGCCTCGGGGGTGCTGATGCTGCCCATCCGCCGCGGCGGCGTGCTGCGCGAGGTCCGCGGCCTGGACCGCGCGCGCGCCGTGCCCGGCGTCACCGACGTGGTGGTGACCGCGCACCCCGACGAGGAGCTGGTGCCCCTGCCCGAAGGCGCCAGCTACCTGGGGTTCGCCTTCGCGCGCGGCGAGACGCCCGGGCAAGTCGAGTCGTCCCTGCGCCGCGCCGCCTCCTTGATCGAGCCGGTGCTCGACCCGAAGCTGCGCATCGCGACCAACTCCACAGCTTGAGTTGACGGCTCTTCCACGGACGGGACGCTCTTCGATCCGGCGCCTTCGGCGCCTCTACAAGGGGGGAGCTCGCTCCCCCCTCGACCCCCCAACAGATCACGGGCAACGGAATCGAGCGCTGGGGGTCAGGTCCGGCCGAACTGGCCGGTCGTGGGCTCGGTTCAACAGAACCAGGGCTCGGTGAGACGCGCCACCTTCCGGGCTGCGCGCCGGGGGGGCTGGTGTGGACGCGGGTCGGCGAGCGCGCGCAATTTCCGGAACGTCTCCATCGGGTCCGAGCCGGCCTCCGCCTGCGCCCTGGCCAGCGCCGCGGACGCGCGCCACAGCTCGTCGACTCGCGGGTCGGGGTGCGTCCAGCTCCAGCCGAACTGATCGGGCTCGAACCTTCCGAGCCACGGACGTCGCTCCTCTCCGTCGAGGATGGCGGACCCCGGCGGAATGAGCAGCCGGAGCGTGTACTGGACCGGGTCGATCTGCTCGACGAGGTCGTGCTCCACGGCGAAGTCGAAGAGGGCGGAGACGTCGCGCAGCCCGCTCCACGGCGTGTAGGGGAGCAGCGTCGGCCGCAGATCGATTCCCGCCGAGCGGACCAGGCGCAGAGCGAGGGGGACGTCGGCCGCGGTGTGTCCCTTGATGAGCGCCGAGAGAACGGCGTCGTTCAGCGACTCGACGGCGCTGGTGATGAACAGGCACCCGCAAGCAGCCAGCTCCGGAAGGAGCTCGCGATGCGCGAGCAGGTGCTCGATCTTGATGGTCGCGTCGAACGTCACGCCGGGCCAGCGGCCGTGCATCTCGCGCACCAGCCGCAGCGCGTGGGTCGGCCCGTTCAGGAAATCGGGATCGCCGAAGGTGACGTGGCGCGCGCCGGCGTCGATCTGCTGCTCGATGTCGGCGAGCACCGTCTCGCGCGGCACCGCGACGAACCGCCCGCGGTACACCGGCACGATCGGGCAGTGGCGGCAGAGGTGCTTGCAGCCCCGGGACGCCTCGACCGCGGCGACCAGCCGCTCTTCCGCGCCGACCTCGAGGCGGGCGTACCGCTCGAGCACCGGCAGCCCGGCGCGGCTGGGCACCGCCGGCGGCCGCTTGTCGCGCTCGAACCGCGTCGCTCCCTCGCCGGTGCGCACGCCCGGCACCGCGCGCGCGTCACCGCCCTCCAGGGCCTCGGCCAGCAGGCGCAGCGGCACGTCCGCCTCGCCGCCGATCACCGAGTGCGCGTGCCGCTCGAGCAGGTGCACCGCGTTCAGCTCCGCGTAGAGGCCGAAGAAGCAGACGTGAGCGCCCCGCGGAGCGCGCTGCGCCACGCGGACGCCGAGCCGCAGCGCGGTATGCATGGGCACCGAGATGGCGATCAGCCTGGCGCGCTGCAGGGCCGCCTCGTCGACGGACTCCACGGAGACGTCCAGCGCCGCCGGCTCGAATCCCGCGCGGCGCAGCTCGGCCAGCGCGGTCGCGGCCGCGACCGGCTGCCTGCCCAGCTCGTAGCAGGAGACGATCAGGATGTCGCCGGGCTTCCGCACCCTACCCCTTGGCCTGCGGCGGCTTGTAGTCGGGCGGCAGCGCCGCGCCTTCGCCGAAGAAGTACTTCTCCGCCTGGTCGAAGAGGACCTGATTCGCCTGCTCGCTTCCCCCGGCGAGGCGGTACTCGTTCATGATCATCTTGAAGTGCTCCAGCCACATCTTCCAGGCCTCCTGCGAGACGCTGTCGTAGATGCGCTGCCCGAGCTCGTTGGGGAACGGCTTGAATTCCAGGCCGGGCAGCTCGCGCTGGAGCTTGACGCACTTCACCATTTTCGCCATCTGCACCTCCTGCCGGAGTGTGTATCACCGGGCCCCGCCCGGGGCTCGCCAAGCGGGGCGGGCGAGCAGGCTGGCGCCGGCATGATACGGTCCCGGCCATGCCGTCGCCCGTGGATCTCCAGCTGCTGCGGCTGATCAATCGGGAGGGCCCGCCGGCGCTCGACCACCTCATGGCTGCCGCATCGAACCGCGGGCTGCTGCTCGCCCTGGCCGCCGGGGTCGCCGTCTACCTCGGCCTCCGTTCGCCGCATCGCTGGGTGGCCGCCGTGCTCCTGCTGTTGGCCGTCGGCGCCGCCGACCTGGTCTCGGTGCGGATGGTCAAGCCGGCCGCCCTTCGCGAACGTCCTTGCCACTCGCTCGCTTCCGTGCGGGCGCCGCTCGGTTGCGGCTCGGGCAAGTCGTTCCCGTCGGCGCACGCGGCGGACACCGCGGCGGCTGCCACCGTCGTCGTCTGGGCCGCGCCGGCGCTCGCGCCGTTCGCGCTGGCGCTGGTCGCGCTGGTCGGCGTGTCGCGCGTCTACCTCGGCGTCCATTACCCGTCGGACGTGGTGGCGGGTTGGGTGCTGGGAGCCGCCATCGGCGCCGCGCTGATCTTGCTCGCGCGCCTGCGCTACGCGGTGCGGGTGCGCTGAGGCCCTGCCGGAGCGCCCGCCGCCCTCCTCCGGCCGCGCAAGCAGGCCCGGGAGCACACGCCATGAATAAGTTCGAGCCAGACTTCTGGGGAGACAAACGGCATGAGCATCATCGGATTCCTGATCTTCGGTCTCGTCATCGGCCTGATCGCGCGCGCCATCTTTCCGGGGCGCCAGCAGATGGGCTGGCTGTCCACCGCGGTGCTGGGGATGATCGGCTCGCTGGTGGGCGGCCTCATCGGGCACGCGCTGTTCGGCAACCGCTCGGCCGCCGACGGCAGCTGGGGCTTCACGCCGGGCGGCTGGATCTCGTCGATC
>DASWGQ010000298.1:0-3030 GCA_036393595.1 Myxococcales bacterium
GACTGGCTGGAGCGCCGCGCGCTGGAACCCGGTACCGTCGCGTAGCCGAGCGCGGCGCGGAGCTCAGGCCGCACACCGGGCCAGATCTTCTGACGCACTGTGTCCCGCTCCGGGGGCTGCGGCGCCCTATGGGCGAACGACTACCGCGCCTGCGAGAGCCGGGCTTCCAGCCGCGCCTTCGTGGCCGGCCATTCGGCCGCGAGCAATGAGTACGTCGCGGTATCGCGCACGCCGCCGTCCGAGGCGGGCACGTGCGCGCGCAGGATGCCATCCAGCTTCGCGCCCAGGCGCTCGATGGCGGCGCGGGAGCGGGCGTTGCGCGCGTCGGTGCGGAGGTTCACGCGGACCACGCGCCAGGATTCGAAGGCGTGGCCCAGCATCAGCAGCTTGGCCTCGGTGTTCAGCGCCGTGCGCTGCGCGTCGGCCGCGAGCCACGTCCAGCCGATCTCCACCGCGTCGGGCGGCTGCGGCGGGACTCGCGCGCCTTCGGGCCAGCGGAAGTACTCGAAGTTGAAGAAGCGCGTCGAGCCGATCACGCGGCCGGTGGCGCGCTGCACGGTCGCGAAAGGCACCGCCGCCCCGGCCTCGCCCAGCGCGAGCGCTTCCTCGACGTAGCGGCGCATCGCCTCCTCGCCTTCCGGCACCCAGGTGTACGCGTACGTCTCGCGCGCTCCCGACGCGGCGGCTGCCAGCGCCGGGACGTGCCCGAGACCCAGCGGCTCCAGGCGGACGTGCGCACCCGTAAGCACGAGCGGCGGGAACATGCCTGAACGCATCCCACAATGCCCGCGCTGGGAAAAGCATAGCGCCGCCGAATACGGCGGCGACTACTCCTCCACCGGCTCGGCGCTGCCGCGCGGCGAGCTCGGGTCCACTTCCTGCGCACGGTGCGAGGCGGCGGTGAACGCCTCCCAGACGGCGGCGCGCAGACCGGGCGGGCGGGGCGGGAAGGGCCCCTCCATGGCGTCGATGGCGGGCTCGCGCGCCCAGGCCGACCACAGGGCGAAGCAGGCCAGCCCGGCCGAGGTGAAGAGCGTCGCCGCGCGCGCGCCGTACCAGTGCGCCAGCGTGCCACCCAGGAGGTGCCCCAGCGGGAGCGCCCCGGTGTTCGCCAGCGCCAGCACGCTCATGCCGCGGCCGCGCAGCTGATCGGGCACCAGGAGCTGCATGGCGGTGTTCGACGACGCCAGCGACCAGACCCAGAAGACGCCGCCGGCGGTCAGCGCGAGGCCGGAGAGGGCGAAGCTGCTCGAGCTGGCGTACAGCATCGCGCAGAGCGCGAAGCCGAGCATCGAGAGCGGGATGAGGTGGTGCCGCGGATAGGTCGGGGGCAGCCGCGCGAGCGTCAACGCCCCGGCGATGGCCCCGGCGCCGAGGCAGGAGAGGAGCGCTCCGTACCCGTGCGCGCCGACGCGCAGCAGCTGGTCGGCGTAGACCGGGAGCAGCCCCTGCACCGGCGCGGCGAGCAGCGCGAACATGAAGAGCCCGAGCAGGATGCGCCGCGGCCCGGGCTGGCGCAGCGTCCACGAGAGCGCCTCGCGCACGCCTCCCTGCTTGTGCAAAACGCCCGCCTGGGTAGGCGCCTCGCGCAGCGGTTGCGCCGGCACGCGCACCAGCGCGAGCACCACCACGATGGCGATGAAGCTCAGCACGTTGACGTCGAAGACGGCGGCGGCGCCGGCGGCGGTGAGCAAGGCGCCGGCGATCATCGGGCCGAGCAGGCGCGCGGCGTTGAACTGGGCGGAGTTCAGCGCGATCGCCGAGGGCAGCTCCTCCCGCGGCACCAGGGCGGGCACCAGCGCTTGCCAGGCAGGCATCACCGACGCCCAGGACGCTCCTTCCAGGAACGCAAGGGTGATGATCACCGCCGGCGTCGCGTAGCCGAGGTGCGTGAGCACCGCGAGCACCGCGGCCATGATCATCATCGCGGTCTGCCCGATGAGCAGGAGCTTGCGCCGGTCGTGCCGATCGGCCAGCGCGCCGGCGGGCAGGGCGAGCAGGGCGACCGGGATGAACTCGGCCGCCGAGAGCAGCTCGACGAGGAAAGGCGACTGGGTCTGCCGCTGGACCAGCCACGCCTGGGCAACCGTCTCCATCCAGTTGCCGACGTTGCTGGTCAGGGAGCCCAGCCAGATCCAGCGGAACGACGCGTGCCGGAGCACGGCGAACGGGCCGCCCGCCGGTCGGGAAGGAGTGCGCGGGACCTTCACGGCGCGCTGTTGTAGCAGGCGCGCACCCGGTCGGCCGCGCTTATTTCGCGGTGTCGCTGTAGAGCCGTCCCTCGGCCGCGGCGACCTCCGCCCGCCGGATGTCCACGTTCGCGCGCGCCTGCGCCGCCGCGCTCTTCGCCTGGAACAGGGTCTGGTCGGCCACCTGGAGATCGAGCGAGGTCGCCACTCCCGCGCGCGCCGAGACGTCGACCTGCTCCTGCGCCCGCTTGGCCACCCGCGACTGGGCCTCGGCCTGCTCGAGCACCGCCTGGGACGCGACGAGGTTCGCGCGGGCGCCCTGCCAGCCCGCCTTGGCGCGGGCGCGCGTCGAGGCGAGGTTGGCCATCGCCTGCTGCAGCCTGGCCTGGTCCTCGTGCTTCTGCGCGTAGCGCACGCCGCGGTCGTAGAGCGGGACGCTGACGTTGACGATCAGATCGTAGCTGGTGTTGGTCCCCGCGAAACCGCTGTTGGAGTTGTAGTTGCCCTTGGCCACGCCGGCGACCGTCGGCAGCCAAAGGAAGCTGTCGTAGTCGACGGACTTGTCGGCGCCGGCCACCTGCGCGATCGCGCTCCGCACGGTGAACGTCCGCTCCCACGGCTGCGTGCCTTCGTCGGCCGGCTGCCCGAGCCCCGCGTCGCCGCCCTGGCCGGCCGGCAGCGGCGCGACCGGATCGCCGACCAGCGCTTCCAGGAGCGGCAGCAGGGACTCGCGCTGCCCGGTGAGGCTCGCGATCTGAGCGCGCGCTGCGGCGGTGTCGCTCTGCGCGCGGAGCAGGCTGATCTCCACCGCCGTGCCCGCGGAGATCTGCGCCTTGGCGTC
>DASWGQ010000299.1:0-11633 GCA_036393595.1 Myxococcales bacterium
CACCCGCCTCCTCCGCCGCCTCCGCCGCCTCCGCCGCCGCCCACGTACACGGTGCGCTGCTTGCGCGGCAGCTCCTTGTCGTACTCGCGCTTGTAGCCGCACCGCGGGTTGGTGCACCGCTCGACGACGTGCGCCAGCCCGCGGCTCCAGTAGGTGGGCTCGTCGACGATCTGCTGATCGATGGTCATCCACGACCCGTCGCGCGGGCATTTGTGCGAGCGGATGGAGGCGTAGGCGAACCCGTTCACCACCACGCCAACGAGCAGCGCGATCCAGCCGGCGCCGCCACCCAGCCCGATCAGCGCGACGACCGCGACGGCGGTGAGCAGTGCGGCGATGAGCGCGATCTTCTTCCCCGGGAACCGCCTGCGCATCCCGCTGGACACCAGCGCGAAGAGCACGGCGCCCATGCAGAGGATGGCGACTCCCAGCCCTCCTTCTCGCGTCGGAGCACGCGCCGCTCCGGCTCCCCGGCCGCCGCGCATCGCAGAAGGCTCGGGCGCGAACTCGCCGCCCGCTCCCGCGCTGCTCTCCACCACGCCAGCCATGGCGTCGACCAGCTTGACCGCCGCGTCGCCGTAATCGTTCCGCCGGAGCGCCGGCACGGCGTACTGGTCGATGAGCGCGCCCACCTTCCCGTCCGGCAGGATGCCCTCCAGCCCGTATCCGACCTCCACCTTGATCTTGCGGTGGCCGGGCTTCCCCGGGACGATCAGCAGGAGCAGCCCGTCCGCCCGCTTCTTGCCGTGGCCGAGGCCCCACTTGCGGAAGAGGTCGACGCCGAATTCCTCCACGTCCCAGTCGCCCAGGTCGGGGACGGTGCAGACGGCGATCTGGGCGACGCCCGCGTGGTCGAGCCGGGAGGCGGTAGCGCGGATCTGCTCGACGGCGCCCTGGTCCAGGATGCCGGCCTTGTCCACCACGTATCCGGTGAAGGCGGGCAGCTCCTTGTCCGGGACCAGCGCGAGGACCGCGGGCGCCGCGAGCAGGGCGACCAGGGCGAGGCGGAGCTTCATGGCGCGAGTGTAGCGCGCTTCCTGCCCGTGTGGTGCGAGCGAAAGGCACGGCGCGGGTTGCCGCGCGGCTGCCGATCAGGCCGTGAGGTGCGCCAGGGTGCGCGCGAGGCGCGCCGCCGCCAGCTCGCTGGGCAGCTCGATGACCGGCACCTGGGCGCCCTTGGCCGCGTTGCGCAGCGCCACCAGGCTTCGTGACTGGCCCTTGCGGCTTTCGACCAGCACCAGGTCCGTCCGCCGGCCGCTCAGCTTCGCGGCCGCGACGGTGGCGCTCCGGACGTCGCAGGCCTCGCGCAGCGAGCGCGCCACCTGGCGCACCCACTTCTCGTCGTTGGACACCACCAGCACCCGCGGCCGGCTCTGCGGGAACGAGAGCGGCAACTCGATCAGGAACCGGCTGCCCTGGCCCGGCGTGCTCTCGGCCCAGAAGTCGCCCCCGTGCTTCTCGGCGATGTCCCGGCAGATGCGCAGCCCCCGCCCGGCGCCCAGCCCCGCCACCAGCTTGGCCAGCTCGCCGCCGGCGATGCCCGGCCCGTTGTCCCGCACGCACAGCCGCACGTGGCGGGGACTGGCGCGCCACGCGCTGACCTCGACCGCGCCTCCGCGCGGAGTGGCGCGCACGGCGTTGGCGACCAGGTTGTCGAGCAGGCGCGCGAGCATCTCCTCGTCGGCGCGGATCTCCACCGCACGGGCCGGCGGCGCGGCCGCCAGCGCCACGCCCTTGGCTCGCGCGCTGGCCTCCGCTCCCCGGACCGCGGCGTCGAGCAGCGCGGCGAGGTCGACGCGGACCGGCTCGACCAGGGGGTTCTCGCGCCGCGCGCCCTCGAGGATCCGTTCGGCCACCTGCAGGGCGCGCTCCGCTTGCCGGAGCACCGTCTGCGCGCCGGGGCGCAGGTTGGCGGGGAGCGTGCCGTCCTTCTCCAGCTGCTCGGCGTACCCGATGCTGGCGTGCAGCGGCGCGCGCATGTCGTGCGCGGCGTCCGCCAGGCCCTGCTCGAGCACGGCGGCGCGCTGGGTGAGGCGCTCGAGGCGCGAGTGCAGGTCGGCGCGCTCGATCCAGAGCTTCAAGCGCCGGAAGAGGATCTCGGGCTCGAAGGGGACGACCACCTCGTCGGCGCCCGCGGCGAAGTATCCGCCCGCCGGCGCGCCCACCGCGCAGAGCACCTGGCAACGCGCGCGCAGCGGCCCAAGGTCCGAGGGCGTGAGCCCCACCGTGACCAGCACCTCGGCGGTACTGCCGTCGTCCGGGGCCGCGACGATGCCTCCGCGGGTCAGGCGCGCGGCAAGCCTCCGCGCCTCGGCGGGCGGAGCGTAAATGCGCACACGGATTACGGGATGCGCGGACATCCTGGCTCCCTGGCCCGCCCTGGGCCCTTCGGCCTCGACCCAAAGTCTTGCACATCTGCTGGACTGCCGTCACGCCCACTACGGCCTACAGGAGACGACCTGCGACCAGGAATTCCCGGTTGCCCGCGGGCCCCAGCAGGGGCGACGGCGTGGCGCCCAGCACGGCGAAGCCCAGGCCCCGCAGCGCGCCCTGGACGTCCTCCACGACGCGTTCGTGCACCGCCGGATCGCGCACCACCCCACCCTTGCCCACCTCCTCGCGGCCGGCCTCGAACTGCGGCTTGACCAGCGCCGCGCACCAGGCGGGCGGCTCGAGGACCGACGCGAGCGCCGGAAGCACCAGCTTGAGCGAGATGAACGAGAGGTCCGCGACCGCCGCCCCGCACTTCTCCCCGAGCATGCGCGGCGAGAGGGCGCGCGCATTGACCCGCTCGTGCACGACCACGCGCGGGTCGCCCCGCAGGCGCGGATGCAGCTGGCCGTAGCCGACGTCGACGGCGTGCACGCGGAGCGCCCCCCGCTGGAGCAGCACGTCGGTGAACCCGCCCGTCGAGGCGCCCAGGTCGCAGCAGACCAGCCCGCGGGGGTCGAGGCCGAACCGGTCCAGGGCGTGCTCGAGCTTCGCTCCGCCCCGCGACACGTACTTGAGCGCCTCGCCGCTTTTCAGCCGCAGCTCGACCGTCTCGTCCAGCAGCTGGCCCGGCTTGTCGACCCGGTGGTCCCCCGCGACCACCTCGCCGGCGAGGATGAGCGCCTGCGCCTTGCTGCGCGACTCGGCCAGGCCGCGGAACTGCACCAGCAGATCGGCCCGGCGGCGCGCCATCAGCGCTCGCGAGCCGTCCCGGCGCCGGCGGAACCGATGAGCGCCTGGATGCGCGCGAGCAGGCGCTCCATGTCGATGGGCTTGGAGAAGTAGTCCGCTGCGCCGGCCGCGAGCCCGGTGCGGATGTCCCCGGCGGTCTTTTTCGCGCTGATGAAGATCACCGGGATGTCCCGGAACTCCTCGTTCTTCTTCACCGCGCGGCACAGCTCGAACCCGTCGATCCAGCTCATCATCACGTCGAGCAGGATGAGGTCGGGCCGGTCGACGTGCAGGGTGGAGATCAGGCGCAGGCCGTTGGCGGCCTGGGTCACTTCGTAGCCCTCCAGCTCGAGGGCCATCTTGAGCATCTCCCGCGTCTCGCGGTCGTCGTCGACGATGATGATCTTCTTGCGGCCGGCCATCGGTTGCACCCGACGCGCGGAGACTCCCCGCGATCTACCTGCGTGACGCGTCGTCGGTGCCGAAGGGGGCGACGCGATCGTTCTCGAGCAGCAGCTCCACCTTGCGCTCCGCCTCTTCCAGCTTGGCGGCGCCCGCGCGCGCCAGCCGGATCCCCTCCTCGAACGCGGCGATCGATTCCTCCAGGGACAGGCCGCCGCCCTCCAGGCGCTCGACCACCTTGGCGAGGCGCTGCACGATCTCCTCGTAGCGCGATTCGTCCGCGGGAGGGGAGCTCTGGGTCATCTGCTCGGTCACGGCGATTTGCGATAGCACTCCTCGACCTCCGGCGCCACGGTCAAATAAGAGCAAATACGTCAGCTCTGTGAAAAACCTGGCGCCGCCTGACCGGCTCTCCAGGAGCGCAGCGCCGCCCTGGGGGCGGCGACTGTCGGCGGCGACTACTCCTCGTCCGGCGGCGGCGCCGCGACCTGCGTCACCTCCGCCTCCAATTCGCCGCGGTGCAGGCGCACCCGGACGCGGTCGCCGGTGCGGACGGCTTCGGCGCGCAGCAACGCGTGGCCGCGCCCGTCGAAGGCGACCGCGTACCCGCGGGCGAGCACTCGCAGCGGGCTGAGAGCGTCGAGCCGACCGGCCAGCCCTTCGAACCGGTGCCTTCGCGCAGCCAGCGCCCGCCGCGCCAGGTACTTGAGCCGCTCCTCGAGCCGGGACACGTCCTTGTGCAGCCGGTGGAGCACGGCGGCCGGATGGGCGGCCTGCAGGCGATCCCGCAAGGCTTGCATCCGCTGCGCGCGCTCGCCGGCTTCCTCGCGCAACTTCGCCTCGAGGCGTTGCCGCAGCTTGTCCAGCCTCAGCCTGCGCTCGCCGATCAGCCGCCGCGGATCGGCGATGCGGGCGCGGCGCGCGTCGAGCTGCGCCTGCCGCTTCTCGGCGTGCGCCCGCCAGGCGCGCAGGAGCCGGGCGCGCCGCGTCGCGAGGTCGGCGACCAGCTCCTCCTTGACGCGGGCGAGCAGCTCCGCCGCCGCGGTGGGCGTGGGCGCGCGCACGTCGGCGGCGAAGTCGGCGATGGTGAAGTCGACCTCGTGGCCCACCGCGCTGACCGTCGGCACCGGGCAGGCGGACAGCGCGCGCGCCACGACCTCCTCGTTGAACGGCCAGAGGTCCTCGAGGCTGCCGCCGCCCCGGGCGACCACCAGCACGTCCACGCCGGGCGCCGCCGCGCCGCGGCCGATGCCGCGCGCGATCTCCTGCGCCGCGCCGTCGCCCTGCACCCGCGCGGGGACGATCAGCACCGGCAGGTTGGGGAAACGCCGGTGCAGCACGCGGAGGAAGTCGTGCACCGCCGCGCCGGCGGGGCTGGTGACCACCGCGATGCGGCGGGCCAGGAAGGGCAGCCGGCGCTTGCGGGCGGGGTCGAACAGGCCCTCCGCCTCCAGGCGCGCCTTGAGCTGCTCGAACGCCACCTGCAGCGCGCCGGCCCCGAGCGGCTCGATGGAGTCGCAGATGAGCTGGTACTGCCCCTGCGGCTCGTACAGGGACATCCTTCCGCGGACGAGCACCGAGAGCCCGTTCTGCACCGCGAAGCGGAGCCGCCGCGCCTCGCGCGCGAAGAGCACGGCCCCGATGCACGCCTCGGCGTCCTTCAGGGTGAAGTAGAGGTGGCCGCTCGACGGGCGGCGCAGGTTCGAGACCTCCCCGCGCACGTGCAGCGCGGGGAACCGGCCCTCCAGGACGCCCTTCACCTCGCGCGTCAGCTCGCCGACGGTGTAGATGCGCGGCTGCGCCAGCGCGACCGGCGGGCGGACGCGCGGCGCGAAGAGGTCGAACTGGCCCGGGCCGGGCTCGGGCGCGGCGGGCGTGCGCGGCGCCTCCTGCGCCGCCTGCGGTCCCCTGGGTGGAAGGCGCTCGGGCACGAGATCGCAGTTCATAACATCCGGGGCCGACAAACGGCGCGCTCTCCTCGCAGCGAAGGTCACGGCGGCGGCCAGGGCGCAGCCCACCACGTCCGCGCTCTGAAAAGCGTAGCGCCGCCCTAACGGCGGCGACTAGTCGTCCGCGCCTGCCTTCCCGTCCAGCCGATCCAGCCAGCGGCGCGCCTTCATCGCGGTCTCGTCAGTCTCGGGGAGCACCGCGACGACGAGGCGGAACGCGCGCCTGGCCGCGTCCGGGTCCGTATCCTTCGCGACGTAGCCGCTCAGGTAGGCCTCGTTGGCCCGGGCGGCGAGCCTGCCGAGCTGGTCGCGGGCCTCCTCGTTGCCGGGGTCCTGCGCCAGCGCGGCGCGCAGATGCGCGGCGGCGGCGCCGATCTCCTCGTCGGAGTCGTGCGCCAGCGCCATGCGGGTGTGCAGGCCCGAGAGCGCCCTGCGCACCTCCCGCCCGAGCGGGCTGTCGCGGCCCGCGGCCAGCCCGCGGTCCAACTCGTCGGCCTGCTCGAGCGCGGCGATCGCCTCCGCGGAGCGATCCTCCTCCATGCGCGCCACTCCCTCCCGCCAGGCGGAGGCGAACCGCTCCAGGCGCGCCAGCAGGGCGGCCGCGCCGGGCTCCGCGCGCGCCGCCCTCGCCCGCTCGACCGCGGCGGCGAGGTCGCCCGCCAGAAACGCCTCGGCGATCCGCGGCGCTACCGGTGGCGCCCGCCGAGCCAGGCGGGTCGGAGAAGCCTGCCGGCGCTGGCCGGAGAGCGCAGCTTTCAGCTCCAACGCATCGCGACGGACAGGGTCGGCCGCCGCGCGCGATGCCCCGGCGCTGGCGCGCTCGAGCACCGCCGGGACCCGCGGCTGCTGCAGGTCGAGCTCGACGGCGAGCTTCGGCTTGCCGGAGGCGTCCGACCGACGCTCGTCGAGAAGCGACGTTCCCTGGTCGAACGGCTGCCGCGCGAGCATCCGGACCTGCGCGCGCTGCTCGGACGCATCCTGCGCCGGCCGTTCGCGCTCCTGCCGGCGCCAGAGCCCGAGCGCGGTCGCCGCCAGGAGCAACGCGGCGATCCCGGCGTAGGCTGCGCCGCGCGGGCGGAGCGGCGCGAGGCGCCACGCAGCCGCGCCCGGCGCCCTCGGGGTGGCCCCGGTGCCGCGCACCGCCGTCCCACCCGCCTCGATGAACTGCACCACCGAGTCGCCCAGGACGATCTCGTCGCCGCTGCGGAGACGCGCCTTGTCGACCCCTCGGCCGTTCACGCGCGTGCCGTTCCCGGACCCCTGATCGAGCAACAGGTACCCCGCCCCGTCGCGGCGCAGCAACGCGTGCCGCCTGGACACCGAGATGTCCGGCAGAACGACGTCGTTGTCCCAGGCGCGCCCGACGGTCAGCTCGTCGCCGGCCAGCGCGACCACGATCCCCGCTCGGGGCCCGCTCACGACGACCAGACGCGGCGGCTGGGCCGGCCCGGACACCCGGCCCCCACCGCGGCCGCAGATCACCGTCGCCTCGAGCGGCGCATCGAGGGAGCGGAGCACGGCGCGGCGCGGAGAGGTCGCCATGCGGCCGTCTATCCGGCGCTCGCATCGCCGTCGGCGACGGTCGAGAGCTCTTCCCGCGCCCGGGCGCGGCAGCCGCTCGGGTCATCGCCCGGGAAATGGAGCAGCACCTCGCGGTAGACCGCCTGCGCTCTCCGTTCCTCGCCGTACCTCTCGAATCGCCTGGCGGTGAAGAACAGCTTCTTGCACTCGGTTCCAAGCTCCCGCTCCGCCGCCTCGATGAGCCCGGGCAACGCATCGAACGGCGGCGCCAGGTCGCCTCGGTCCAGCAGCCGGCGCGCGGCGGTGAAGCTCTTCCAGGCGTCGTAGAGGTTGCGCGGAGCGACGCGGCGCTCCTCCAGCTTGCGGCGCCCGCGCTCGTACCAGCCCCGCGCCGCTCCCCCTTCGCCGGACGCTTCGGCCCGGTCTCGCAGCGGGGCTCCGGTCCCCGCGGGTCCGGGCACCGGCGCGGCGGCCCCGGCCGGCTCCGTTGCCTGGCCGGCACCGGCAGGCGACTCGCGCCCGTGGACCGATGCGACCGCCCCCGCCAGAAAGCACGACCCTGCTCCCGCGAAGACGCAGGTCCATGCCCACCGGGGCAGCGCGCGGAAACGCGCCAGGCCCAGGTGTGCCAGGGCGGCCTGCGCAGCTGCGGCCGCGCGGCGCGTCCACAAGCCCGGCGCGGCCTGCCGGCGCGGCCCGAACTCGAATACGAGAGGTCCGACGCCGATGCGGTCTCCGGGGCTCAGCGCCGCGGCGCCCCGGATGGGGGTTCCGTTGAGGGCGGTGCCGTTGGACGATCCTGTGTCGAGCAGCACGTGTCCCGGGCCTTCCGCGCGGATGCGCGCGTGGCTGCGCGAAACGAAGGGGTCGACCAGCAGCAGGTCGCTGGAAGGGGCGCGCCCGATGGTCACCTCGGCCCCATCGAAGCCGAAGCGCCGTCCGCGCCCGGTCCCTTCGGCGATGGTCAGCTCGAAGGGCATCAGAAGTCCCCTCCCAGGAAGACCTGGTACGCGATGGGGCCGAACAGCATGAGGAAGATGGTGGGGAAGATGCATCCGATGAGGGGGAGGAGGAGCTTCACCGGCGCCTCTCCGGCCAGCTTCTCGGCCCGCTGGGTCCGCTCCGCGCGCATCTGGGTGGAGAGGACGCGCAGCACCTTCCCCAGCGGCGTTCCCATCCGGTCCGCCTGCGCCAGGGCGTGCGCGAAGCTGGTGAGCGCGGGGAGCTCGACCCGGGCAGCGAGGTCCCGCAGCGCCTCCTCGCGCGTCCTGCCGAGCCTCAGCTCCTTGAGCGTGATCGACAGCTCGTCCGAGAGCGGGCCCTTGCGCCCCTTGTCCACGACCCTGGCGAGCGCCGCGGCGAAATCGAGGCCTGCCTCGACGGAGAGCGTCATTAGATCCAGGTCGTAGGGGAGGGCGCGGGCGATGGCTGCGCGGCGCGCCCTGGTCCGGTCCCGAAGCCACAGCAGCGGGACCGCGGCACCTGCCAGCGCCGAGCCGGGGATCGCGACCGGTTCCACACGCAGGCAGGACCAAGCGAACGCTCCGACCGCGAGGAACGCCGCAGCGGAGAGCAGCACCAGGGCCACGGCCTCCTCGGAGGACAGCTCGCCCGGGTGACCGGCGCGGCGCAGGGCAGCGGCGGCCGCCGCTCGCCAGCGCGCCGGGAGGACGCGACCGCTCGCGGCTGCAGCCGGGGCGAGCAACGCGCGCCGGAACGCGCGCACGGCCGCCGGGGCGGTTCCAACCGGCTCAGGCACGACCCGCCTGGCCCCAGTCAGGAGAGCTGCCGCGGCTCCGAGCGCCGCGCGAGCGACCAGCGCCGCGGCGGCGCCGGCCAGCAGGGCGGCGGCGAGCGCGGTGAGCTGCGGGAGGGGACCGGCCTGCACGGGAGCGCTCCCTACACGTCGACGGCGACGATGCGCCGGATGAGGACGAACCCGGTTGCCTCGAGCAGCACGATGGCCGCGACCAGGACGTAGCCGTACGCGTGCTCGAACATCGGCTGCAGCAAGTCGGGACGGTACCAGTCCAGGAATGCCGCCACCCACAGGGGTAGGGTCGCGACGATCATCCCCTGCAGCTTCCCCTGGCTGGTCAGCGCGCGGATCTTGCCCTCGAGGCGGAACCGCTCGCGGACGGTCGCCGCGATCGTCTCGAACATCTCCGCCAGGTTGCCTCCCATCTGCCGGGCGAGGTTCGTCGATGCGGCCACCAGCTCCAGGTCCTCGCTTCCCACCCGGGCAGCCATCGCGGAGAGCGCCTCGGCCGCGGGCACTCCCAGCTTCACTTCCTTGACGTAGAGGCCGAATTCCTGCGCGAGCGGCGGCAGGGCGTCCCGGGCGGCCTGCTCGACGGCCTGAGGGAAGGTGAGGCCCGCCCGCAGCGCGTTGGCCATCTGCTGCAGCGCCTCCGTGAGCTGCGCCTCGAATCGCCGCAGCCGGCGCCGGCGGTAGACGCGCACGCCCAGCGCGGGCGCGAAAAACCCCAGCGCCGCGGCGGGGGCGCAGAGGAAAGGCCCGCCGGCCCAGAGCCCCAGCGCGGCGAGCAGCGCCATTGCCGCGGCGTTGAGCAGCACGAGCTGCCGCGGCTCGACGAAAAGGAACATGTCCGACAGATCCCGCAGCGACCGGGCCACGTACCGGGCCCGGTACTGCTCGAACGCGCGCCGCAGCACGGCGAACGCGAGCAGCGCGAGCAGGAACACCGCCGCCGCCACCAGCAGGAAGGAGAGCCAGGCGAGCACGGCTTCAGTCGCTCCCCGCCGCCGCGCCGGCCGCCGCGCCGCGCGCGCCGCGGATGATCTGGATGGTCCGGTACCGCTTCTGCTGCAGCTCGCCCGCGCGCTCTCCGGTGAGAAGCTGCCTCTGGTCGACCACGGCGCGCTTCTCCTGCGAATCGAGATCGTCCGGATTGCGCAGGAGGAGCGTCAGGGTGCCGCTCTCCTGCGCCAGGGTGAGGATCTCCGCCTCCTCCGGCAGCACCAGCAGCGTGACGCTCGTGTAACGGCGGTCCTCGTCGGGCACGTGGCCCGTGCTGGCGTTGACGCGCCCGGTGGCCAGGACCACCACGTTCTGCAGCAGGGTGACGCTCTTGAGCTGCTGCGTCTGCGGGTCGCGGAACGAGCCCACAACGTCGACGTGGTCGTTGGGGCGCACCCAGAGGCCGACCGCGTTCCGCTCCTGCACGTCCACGGTGACGGCCCGGCCCTTGGGTTGGACCATGGCGGACAGATCGGCCTCGCGCGCCGGCGCGAAATGAGAGGCGAGGATCGGGTCGCCGGCCTTGAGCGGCACCAGCACGCGCTGGCCGACCGGGTCGTTCTTCACCGATCCGTCCTCCTCGACGGACAGATAGGAGTCGGTCACGAACCGGGCGGGCACCTCGCGGATGGCCACCATCGGGCGGGCCAGCTCCGCGCCTTCCGGGACGTCGCGCGCGGCGCAGAGCACCTTCACCGTCTTCCAGCCGTCGCGGGCCTTGCGCTGCTGCCCGTCGATGGCCGACCAGGCGGCGAGGCCCGCGAGCAGGCCGAGCCCCAGAGCGAGCAGCAACGAGTTCCTCCCCGAGGGCACGTGAGGCCTCCGGCCCGCGGGCGCGAGCGAAGCGACTGTACGCGGCCAACGGCGCCGGGCGCAGTCCGCCGGTTGCCCGACCCGAAGGAAACTCGTGACCGGGGGTCACTTCTGGATCAGCGCGGGCTTCTCTTCTTCGGCGGGCGCCCGGAAGCTGCGCAGCGCGGAGTCCGCCGCCGCTTTCGGGCCGGAGTGATCCGGGAAGGTACGGACCAGCTCCTTGCGCACCGCGACCGCCTCGTTGACCTGCCCGCCCGCCGCCAGGCACTCCACGGCGTGGGCCATGTCCCACGCGGCCCGAGCCGGCTCCGACTGCCTGCGCAGCGCCGAGGCCTCGCGGTAGAGCGCCGCCGCGCGCGCGTAGTCGCCGCGGCGCCTCGCGGCGCTGGCCTGATCCTCGACTTGATCGGGGTTCGCCGGGGCAGGCGGCGAGGCCGCCACCTGTCCTCCGACGACGGAGGCGGCGGGAGGTCCACCGGCCGGTACCGTTCGCAGGCTCCCGGCGCTGGACGGCGCAGGACCGGCGCGCTTCGTTTCCACGGAGGAGGGCTGCGCGTCGGGTCGCGGCCCCTGGCGGGGCTCGAGCATGAGGCCGTCGCGGGCCGGCCGTCCGACCGCTTTCTCGGGAGATTCGAACCGTTCCCCGGACAGCGGGATGAGCTCGTCCGCTTCCTGCGCGGCCGCCGGAGCTTGCTGCTCGCGCCGCCCCGCCCTCTCCTTGGCCGGCTGCGGGGCTTTCGCGACCTTCTGTTTCGCCGCGTCCACCGCACGCGCGGGCGGCGGCGCGCCGGCCTCCCGGGACCGCGCCCCGCTGCTCTCCTCCGGCGCGACCGCCTTCCCGAGCGGGACCAGCCTATCGTCGAGCGAGATCGGGACGCTCGTGCCCGGAGCATGCACCTGGATGGGCGCGACCTCCTCGACCATCCGCTGCGCTGAGTGCCTGGTGGTCAGCGAAGATGTGACCACCACCGCCAGCCCGGCCGCCGCGGCGATCGAGCCGAACACCGCCGCGCGCCGCCCCCAGC
>DASWGQ010000300.1:0-6211 GCA_036393595.1 Myxococcales bacterium
CGCGGCATGAGCCCCTCGCCGCACGCCTTGTCGGGCACGCCGGGCGTCCGCTCGAGGACCAGGGTGGAGAACCCGGCGCGGGCGGCGTGCACGGCGGCGGCGAGCCCCGCGGGACCGCCGCCGCAGATCGCGACGTCCCAGATCATCGCGAGAAGCGCAGGCGCGCCAGCGCCGCGGCCGAGAGCGCCGCCTCGCGCGCCATCCGCAGCAGCGAGATCTTGTGAGGCGGCCGCAACTCGCCCTCGACCAGCTGGCGGAGCGCCTCCGCGCGGCGCAGCTTGCCGCTGGAGGTCCGCGGGAGCGTCCCGGGCCGCAGGAGCTTGACGGTGTGCGGCCGGATGCCCGTGCGTTCGACGACGCGCGCCCGCACCGCGTCTTCGGTCACGGCGCCGTCGCGCTCCACTTCCACCAGGAGCGCCAGCTCCTCTCCATCCGCGCCGTCGGGGACGAGCCCCACGGCCACCGCGCAGCCGGGGCGCGCCCCGGCCAGGCCGTCCAGGGCGTCCTCGAACTCCTGCGGAGCATGGTTTGCGCCGCGCAGGATCACGACGTCCTTGGCGCGCCCGGACACGATCAGCTCGCCCCCGTCGATGAATCCCAGATCGCCGGTGTCCAGCCAGCCGTCGCGCACCGCCTCGGCCGTGGCGTGCGCGTCCTGGAAGTAGCCGCGCATCACCGACGGGCCGCGCACGCGGATGGACCCGATGGCGCCGTCGGGCAGCTCGCGACCATCCTCTCGCTGGATGCTCACCTCCACGCCGGCGACCGGCAGCCCGACCGAGGCGAGCTCGCGCTCCGCGCGGCGCACGGTGCGCGGCCCGCGCCCCGGCGGCGAGAAGGTGACCGCCAGCGAGGCTTCCGACAGCCCGTAGACGGGCATCAGCGCGCGCGGGTCGAATCCGAATCGGGCGAACCGTTCGCAGAAGCGCCGCAGCGCCGCCGGAGCGATCGGCTCGGCCCCGTTCAGCACCAGGCGCAGGCAGGACAGGTCGGCGCCTTCCATCTCCTCGTCGCGGATTCGCTTCGCGCACAGGCCGAAGGCGAAGTTGGGCGCCACGGTCAGGGTGGCGCGCGTCCGGGCGATCGCGCGGAGCCACAAGGCCGGTCGCGCCAGGAACGCCTCCGGGGGGAGCAGCGCCAGCGGCCCCGGGTGATAGACGGCGAGCAGCAGGCAGCCGATGAGCCCCATGTCGTGGTAGAGCGGCAGCCACGAGACGCCGCGCTGCCGCAGCGGCCCCTCCTCCGGGATGTAGGCGTCGATCGCCGCCACGTTTGCGAGCACGTTGGCGTGCGTGAGCGCGACCGGTTTGGGCTCCACCGTGGTTCCGGAGGAGAACTGGATGAGCGCCAGGTCGCCGGGCGCGGCCGGCAGCTCCAGCTCGCCGCCGCGGGGAAGATCGGAGACCGCGCGCATGCCCAGCTCGGGCCGGGCGCGCGCGGCGGCCTGGCCGAGCAGCCGCCCGGCGCGGGCGTCGGTGAGCAGCAGCCGCGCCCCACAAGCCTGCAGCAGGCGCGCCGTGCGCGCGTGGAACTCGTCGAGGCGGCCCAGCCGCACCGGCGGGTAGAGAGGCACCGGAATTGCCCCTGCGAGCAGCGCGCCGAAGAAGGCGTCCATGAAGTCCACGCCGGTCGGCAGCACGAGGGCGACGCGGTCGCCGGGCCGGATCCCCAGGCCCGCCAGGCCGGCGGCGGCGCGGCGGGCGCGGAGGCGAAGGTCGGAAAAGGAAAAGTGCCGCGCCTGCTCGCGGGCGTCGAGGAAGGTCAAGCCGACCGGCTCGGTCGAGGTCGAGGTCGGGGTCGACGCGTTCGCCGCCGCCGCGAGCGCCTCGCCGATGGTGGCGTATTTGAGCGGCGGCAGCGGCGGTCCGCGCAGCATCAGCGGCCCTCCGCCCGCGCGGCCACCAGCCCGGCGAGATCGCCAACCGTGCGCACCTCGGCGGCGTCCTGCTCCGCGAGCGCGATGCGGAAGTGGTCCTCGAGCCCCACCACCAGGGTCAGCACGCCGACGGAGTCGAGCTGCAGGTCGGCGAGCAGGTCGTCCTCGGCGCGCACGTCCCGCGCGATACCGAGCTCCTCGCGGAGCACGCGGCCGATCACGGCGAGCGCCTCTCCGCGGTCAGCCACGGCTTCCTCCCCCGGGCAGGAAGCGCGGGCGTCCGGCGAACGCGTCCTGCCAGGCGGCGCCGAGCGCCGCCTCCTCCGCGCGGATGCGCACCCGCAGCACGGCGAGGTGGAGCGCCGAGAACACCAGCGCCGTCGCCCAGCAGCCGTGCACCAGCGGGACGGCCAGCATCTCCAGGACCACGGCGGCGTAGTTCGGATGGCGCACGAACCGGTAGGGCCCGCGCTGCACGGGCGGCTCGCCGGGGACGACGATGACGCGCACGTTCCAGCGATCCCCCAGCGACGCGACTGCCCAGTACCGCAGCGCCTGGGCGCCGAGCGCGACCGCCAACGCGGCCCAGCCCAGCCCGCCGGGGAAGGGCCGGAACGCGGACTCGACGGCGCACGAGGCGAGGAAGGCGGTGTGGAGCGCGACCATGACGGGAAAGTGCGCCTGTCCGGATTCCCGGCCGCCGCGCGCGAGCGCCCGGGCCGCGTTGCGGCGCGACAGCGCCAGCTCGAAGAGCCGCTCGGCCGCGAGCAGCAGGAGGAACCCGAGGTACAGCGCGCGGGAAGTCACCATCGGAGAAGCACCAGCTCGGAGCAGAAGCCGGGTCCCATCGCGATGAGGAGGCCCAGGTCGCCCGGGCGCGCCTCCCCGGAGTCGAGCAGGTCGCGCAGGACGAAGAGCACGGAGGCGCTGGAGAGGTTCCCCACCTCCTGCAGCGAGTCCCAGGTGCGCCGCAGCGCCGCGCGGGGCAGCTCCAGCGCCTCCTCGAACGCCTCGAGGACGCGCGGCCCGCCGGTGTGGCAGATCCAGTGCCGGACGGCCGCCCGCGAGACGCCGTGCGCGCCGAGGAACGCGTCCACGTCGCCGCGCACGCGCTCGCGCACCAGCTGCGGCACCTGGGGCGAGAGCACCACCTTGAAGCCGGAGTCGACGACGTCCCAGCCCATCACGCGCTCGGTGCCGGGGTAGAAGACCGACCGGGTGGCGAGGACCCGCGGCCCGCGCGCCGGCCGATCGCCGCCGCCGATCAGCGTGGCCGCCGCGCCGTCGCCGAACAACCCGCTGGCGATGATGTTGGCCACCGACAGGTCCTCTCGCTGTAGCGTCAGCGAGCACAGCTCGACGGAGACGAGCGCCGCCACCTGGCCGGGGAAGGCGCGCACCGCATCGGAAGCGCGGGCGAGCCCGGCCGCGCCGGCGACGCACCCCAGCCCGAACAGAGGCACGCGCTTCACGTCGTCGCGCAGGCCCATCCGGTTCACCAGCCGCGCGTCGATCGAGGGCGTCGACAGGCCCGTCACCGTCACGAAGTAGAGGTGGTCCAGGTCCCGCGGCCGCAAGTCCGCGCGGAGCAGCGCCTGCTCGAGCGCCTTCTCCCCCAGCTCGACGGCCGCGGCGATCCAGGCGTCGTTGCGCTCGGCGAACGAGCCCAGCTCCGCGTAGCGGCCGAGCGGCAGCGCCAGATGGCGGCCGCCGACGCGCACCGAGCGGTGGAGCTGCTCGAGGCGATCCAGGTTGAAGTGCTTCCGCCCCCAGTGCGCGCGGAAGGCGGCGAGGAGCGTCTCCTGATCGACGTAGTTCTCCGGCAGCGCGGCGGCGGCGGAGAGGATGTGCGGCTCGCCCACTCCGTCCTCCTACCTGCGGACCTCGAGGGGCAAGGTCACGCGCACCTCGCGCTGGCCGGCGTCGCGCAGCAGGCGCAGCGGCACGCGGAACGAATTCTTCACCGGGTAGCAGGCCTTGTGATCGGCCGCGTCGCACGCGACCGCGCGCAGCTCGACCAGGAGCTCCGAGTCCACGTCGTAGAGGTGCTGCGCCTCGACCCGCAGCTCGATCTCCTCGGTGCGGCCGCCGCGCGCCTCGCCGCGGGTGAATTCCGGCGCGACCTGCAGCAGGTCGCTGCGGCGCGACACCTCCAGCGCCGCGGACCAGGGGGCGCCTGCGGAAAGCTCGAGTCCCTCGGGGGCCGCGATGGTCAGCACCAGCTTGCCCGCGCCGGGAGCGAATCCCTTGTCACGCGGCGCCGCGAGGATGGCGGTGAACCATCCGGCGCCGCCCTCGCCCTGCGCGGGGGCCTTCGCGTCCGCCGCCACGCCATACCGCGGAGGGGGAGCGCCGCGCACGGTCAGCTCGTACGCGCGCGCTCCGTCCGCGCTCACCTTGACGATCCGGTGGTGGTTGGTGTCGGCGACCAGCACCTCGCCCGAAGGCAGGACCGACAGGCCGGCCGGCTGCGAGAGCCTGGAATCCACCGCTCCCTCGAAGAAAGGGTCGAGGCGCGCTCCGTCGGGCGAGAACCGCTTCAGCTTGTCGTTGTAGGTGTCCGCCACGATCAGGCCGCTCGCCGTTGCCGCTACCGCGAGCGGGTGCTGCAACATGCCGGTCTCGACCTTCCCCACCCGATCGCCGAAATCGAACAGCCCCGGGCCGCCGGCCAGCGTGTAGACGCGCCGGGTGCGCAGGTCGATCGCGCGGACGCCGCTCGACTCGCTGTCCGCCACGTACAGCACGTCGTTCTGCAGCGAGAGCCCGGAGGGCTGGGCCAGGGCGGCCTGCGGGCCGGGACCGTCGAGCAGCGCCTCGCGGCCGTTGCCGGCAACCGGCTCGATGGTGCCCTCGTCGAGCGCGATGACGGCGACCTGGTGCGAGCCGGCCAGCGCGACGTACAGCTCGCGGTCGCGCAGCGCCAGGTCCCAGGGCGAGCGCAGCGGCGTCTCGAGCGCGCCGGTGCGCTGCGAGAGCGGTGTCCGCCCCAGCTCGAACGTGCCGGCCAGGCGGTGCAAGGTGCGCTCGCGCAGGTCGGCCCGGAACACCGCGTGCGCGCGCGCATCGGCGATGTAGAGCGAATCGCCCGAGAGCGCGAGACCCTGGGGATCGTCGAGCGCGGCCTCGGCGAACGGCCCCTCGCGGTGCCCGCGCAGGCCGCCGCCGATGGTGTCCTGCACGGCGCCGTCCGGGCCGAGGATCAGCACGCGGTGGTGCCCGGAGTCGGAGACCACGATCCGGCCGTGCGAGGTAGAAACGACCTTGCCCGGGAACGAGAGCGTCTGTTCGTCGCGCCTCTCGGTTCGCGGAAGCCGCAGGGGAGCGGCGGCCAGCGTCCCATCGTCGCGCGCCCGCGCGAGCTGCTCCGACACGAACGCCTCGAGCACGGAGGGATCGGGCTCGCCCGGGGCGACTGCCGCCAGCGTCCCGTCGGGCCGGATGATCACCAGCGTCGGCCAGCTGCGCACCGCGTACTGCGACCACAGCTGCATCTCGCTGTCGACCGCGACCGGGTGCGACACGCCATAGCGGCGCATCGCCTGCAGGATGTGCTCGGAGTCCTTCTCCGCGTCGAACTTGGCGGAGTGCACGCCGATGACCACCAGCGGGTCGTCGCGGTGCCGCTCCTCCAGGTCGCGCAGCACCGGCAGCACGTGCATGCAGTTGATGCAGCAGTAGGTCCAGAAATCGAGGATGACGAGCTGCCCGCGCAAGTCGCGGATCGACGGCGGCCGGTCGGCGTTCAGCCAGGCCGTCGCTCCGGCGAGGTCCGGCGCGTGGATGCGCTCGCGCATGGCGTCCCTTGTAAATCGCCTGTCCGACGCCCTGGCAAGCAAATCGGCGCGCTCGAGGCCACAATCGTCCGCGCTTTGGAAAGGCGTAGCGCCGCCGAATACGGCGGCGACTAGATCATCTCCTTGCCCGCCCGGCCGTTCACCGCGCTCCGCAGCGCCTGCAGGTCGGACTCCTCGGGGCGCCACTCGGCGAGGTGGGCCAGGCGCCGCTCGGCGAAGCGGTGCGCGGCGTGCACCACGGGACCGTGGCCGTGGTGGCGGGCAAAGGACTCGCGCAGGACGCGCGGGCGGTGCTCCGGGTCGACGCGCCCGTCGCCGCGCACGCGGATCTTCGAGAACCACACCCGCCGCACGGCGCAGGGCTTTCGGTTGCGCAGCTCGACGGCCATGCCGATGCAGCGCACGTAGCCGTCGCCGTCCTGCGCGAGCGCCCGCTCGCCCGCGAGGAAGCGCCGCATGGACGGCAGCGGGATGCGGCGGATGTTGCCTGGAGAGGTCCGCTGGAAGAACCAGAGGGCCATGCTTCCTCCTGCGCTTC
>DASWGQ010000301.1:0-7394 GCA_036393595.1 Myxococcales bacterium
CACCGCCCGCTGCAACGCCGCGGCCGCGCTCGTCAGCGCGACGCAAGTGCTGATCGCCGGCGGCGACAACTGCGCGAACACCACGGCGTTGATGACCTGGGATCTGTGGGACAGCACGGCGGCATCCACGCCGGTCAGCAATACTGGCGCTAACAAGCTCACGGTCGGGCGGCGGCTATTCACGGCCACCGTCGTAGGCACGGGCAAGGTCTTGCTCGCGGGTGGAGCCGCCACTGCCACGGCAGACCTTTTCACCCTCGGCGCTCCAAGCACCGTCGCTCCCACTACGAGCGGGATGCTCGTTACACGATTCGGCCACACCGCCACGCTCCTCACTTCGAGCACTGCGACCACGGCATGTCCGACCGCCACGGCCACCAGTTCATGCGTTCTCATCGCGGGAGGCAACTCGAACCTTGGCAAGACGTGGGAAATCTACGACGCGTCGACGAATACCTTCCCCAGGAACGCAACGACCGCGGGAGCCGACCTGGTGCTCCTCGCGCGGCAATTCCACGCCGCGGCTGCCTTTGCCAACGGCAAGGTGCTGCTCGCGGGCGGCAGCGACGGGGCCACCGCTCAGAGCACGACCGAGGTCTTCGATCCGGCCGCCACGACGCTGAGCTTCACCGCTGGACTGGGGCTGCAGCTGCCCCGGTTCAGGACGGCCGCGGCGTACGCCCCTGCGCAGGACGTGCTGGTCCTGATCGGCGGGAACGCCGTCGGGCCTTCGACGGAGCAGGTCATTACCCCTTAGCGCCGGCGCAGTCCCAGCGTTGGGCAACGGAAACTCCGCGAGCCCAGGCTTGACCTGACGGCCCGCGGGGGACCTTACTCCGCACGTGGCGCTCGCTCCCCCTTTCTCGCCCGCGGTGCCGCCCGAGCGCGCGATGCGGCTCGAGCGGGCCGCGGGGGCGCTGGCCCACGAAGGCAAAAACCCGCTGCACAACATGGTCATGCACCTGCAGCTGCTCGCGGAGACGGTCCGCGACGGCGAGCAGGGGGGCGCGCCGGCCGAGCGGCACGTGCAGGCGCTGCGCGACGGCATCGGCAGGGTCGACGCGCTGCTCCAGGCGTTCTCAGATCTCGCCTCACCCGCGCACCTGGCTCCGGACATCGGTGCCGCGATCTCGCGCGCGCAGCTCCTCTTCGGCTACGAGGCCCGCCGGGGGAGCGTGGCCGTGATGCAACGCGGTCCGGCCTCCGTGCCCGTGCAGGCCGATCCCGCCTTCCTCTGCGACCTGGTCTGCCACGCCTTCCTCGCTGGTCTGGCGCTGGCGCGCGACGGCGCGCTGCACATCGTGGTCGGCACCGACGGGCCCCGCACCCGGCTCGAGCTGCGCTCCGAGGGCGGCGCGCCCCGCCGCGACGAGGCCGCCCCACACCTGGAAGCGGTGCGCCGTCTGGCCTCCGAGGCGGGGGCCGAGCTGTCGGCCGACCTTGCACCGGCAGCGCCCGCCCGGCTCTCGCTCTCCTTCGCCCATCCGAGGTAAGGCACCGACCGCCCCATGCCCATCGACACGGCTCCCATCCGCAGCCTGAAGGCGCGCGTTCTGGTGGTGGACGACGACGCGTCCACCCGCGAGGTCTTCGGCGAGCTGCTCCAGCGCTGGGGCTACGACGTCGAGCAGACGGGCGACGGCCACGACGCCCTGAAGCTCGTCACCGAGCGCCATCCCGACGTGATCATCAGCGACCTGGTGATGCCCAAGCTGGACGGGTTGGCGCTCACTCGCGCGCTCCGCGAGGAATCTCCGGACACGCCGGTGATCATCATCACCGGCAAGGGCACCATCGACGCCGCCGTGGAGGCGGTGCGCGAGGGCGTGTTCGACTTCGTCGAGAAGCCGCTCGATCCGGCGCGGCTCAAGGTGATCCTCCAGCGCGCGCTGGAGAAGCGGCAGACCGAGCACGAGATGCAGGTGCTGCGCCGCCGCCTCGGCCAGGTGGACTCCGGCGTCGGCCTGGTCGGCCAGTCTCCCGCGATGCGCAAGGTGATGGACCTGGTGGAGAAGGTCGCTCCGAGCAAGGCGAGCGTGGTGATCACCGGGCAATCCGGCACCGGCAAGGAGATGATCGCGCGCGCCGTCCACCAGCTTTCCCCGCGCCGCGACAAGCCGTTCATCGCCATCAACTGCTCCGCCATCCCCGCCGGGCTGATGGAGAGCGAGATGTTCGGCCACGAGCGCGGCGCGTTCACCGGCGCCGACCAGCGGCAGCTGGGCGCCTGGGAGCTGGCCGACGGCGGCACGCTGTTCCTCGACGAGGTCGGCGAGATCCCCATCGAGCTGCAGGCGAAGTTCCTGCGCGTGCTCGAGGAAGAGCGGCTGCGGCGGCTCGGCGGCAAGAGCGAGATCAGCATCGACGTGCGCGTGATCAGCGCCACCAACAAGGACCTCAAGGAGGAGATCAAGTCGGGCCGCTTCCGCGAGGACCTCTACTTCCGCCTCAACGTGTTCCACATCCCGCTCTCGCCCCTCAAGGAGAGGCGCGACGACATCCCGCTGCTGGTGCAGCACTTCATCGATGGGTTCGGCCGCGAAGGCGGCAAGAAGCTCGCCGGGCTCACGCCCCAGGCGACGAAGGTGCTGTCCGAATACGCCTGGCCCGGCAACATCCGCGAGCTGCGGAACACCCTGGAGCGCGCGGTCATCCTCTGCGGCAGCGCCGCCATCGACGTCGAGCACCTCCCCGCCGAGATGGCCGTCGGAGGAGGGGAGAGCGCCTATCTCAAGGTCCCCTTCGGGCTTCCCCTGCGCGAGGTCGAGAAGGAGTACATCCTGTCCAGCCTGGGCCGGATGCAGAACAACAAGGCGCGCACGGCGCAGGCCCTGGGGATCAGCGAGAAGACCCTCTACAACAAGCTGTACCGCTACTCCGGCAAGGGGCCGCGCCCGAAGGACGACGCGTACGACGACGATTGCGATGACGATCGGCCCCCGGAAGCGAAGGCCACCGGCGCGGCCTGACGGCATCCCACGATGCCCGCGCTGTGAAAAGCGCAGCGCCGCCCTGGCGGCGGCGACTGAAGATCACCGGCCGCCTCAGTGGTGCACGTGCGCCACTTCCACCCGGTCTCGGCCGGAACGCTTCGCCTTGTAGAGCGCTTCGTCGGCGCGGCGGAGCAGGTCCTCGGCGGCGTCGTTGGCGCCCACCTCGTCCGGGGACAGCGCCGCCACGCCGATCGACGCGCGCACCGGCAGGCCCGCCGCCTGCGAGACCGCCAGGAGCCTTCTCCGCAGGCGCTCGGCGAAGAGCCCCGCGGCGGCCGCGGTGGTCTGCGGGAGCAGCACGACGAACTCGTCGCCGCCGTAGCGCGCGGCGAAGTCCGTATCGCGCAGCTCCTCGCGGACCGCGTCGGCCAGGGCCAGGATGGCGCGGTTCCCGGCGGCGTGGCCGAGCCGGTCGTTGATCTCCTTGAGGCCGTCGAGGTCCACCATCGCGCACGAGAGCGGGTGCGCGTAGCGGTCGGCGCGCGCGACCTCCTCCTCGAGCCGCGCGTGGAAGCTGCGGAAGTTGGGCAGCCCGGTGAGCCCGTCGGTCTGCGCGAGAGCGCGGAAGTGCTCCTTCTGCGCCGTCAGCTTGAGCGTGCGGTCGACGCGCGCCATCAGCTCCTGCGCGCTGAACGGCTTGGCCAGGTAGTCGGCGGCGCCCAGCGACAGGCCCTGGCTCTTCGTTTCCGCGTCGCCCTGCGCCGAGAGGAAGATGACCGGCACCTCTGCGGTCCTCGGGTCGCGCCGCAAGCCGGTGAGGGCGCCGAACCCATCCAGGCCCGGGAGGAACAGGTCGAGCAGCACCAGGTCCGGCAGCAGCTCCTTGGCGCGCTTCACCGCGCTCTCGCCGTCGCCGACCGCCTCCACGTCGTACTGGTCCCGGAGCAGCTCCTGCAGCACCTCGCGCGCGTCCTCGTCGTCCTCGACCACCAGCACCAGCGGCCGCTGCCGCTTGCCCGATCCCAGCAGCGGGGGCTCGGGTGCTTCCTCGCCGGCCGGCGGGTCGACCTTGCTGCGACCCGCGCGTGGCGCCCGCAGGCGCGCGGCCACGCGCCGTGCCACCTCGTCGGGGTTGCCTCCGGCGTCGTCGGCGCCGGCCTCGATGGCTCCGGCGGCATCCGCCGTCATCACCACCAGCGGGCCGGTCGCCTGGGCCAGCTCTCGCATCGCGATGGCGCGCGGCAGGTCGTCTGCCGTGCAGACGAAGGCCGCGGGCGTTCCTGTGCGCTCGTACAGACCTGCCCGCGCGAGCGCCTCGCGCAGGGCGTCCGCGATCTCCCCCGCCCCCACCACCCGCACATTCACGCCACCGCTCCCTGGACAGATCTTTAGCGGCCAGACGACCCCCCGCCAAAGTAGCGACGCGAGGCTCCGCGGAAAAGTGCAAAATGTTTCGAGAGGTCGGGCGAGCGCCTACCTGCGCCCCCATTTCACCTGTCGCGCACCGAACGCGCCGCCCGGACCCTGCATCATCGGCGGCGTCTCCAGCCAGAACTGCCACCACTGCTCGCCGAACGACTCGAGCTTGAGCCGCTTGTCGTTCTGCAGCCGGGTGAGGAGGGTCTTGAGGCGCTCGTCGGACTTCACCTGGCCGGCGCCCCGCTGCAGCACCTCGATGGCCTTCTTGCGCTCGCCCCGTTTGTCCTCGCACCAGGCGTAGACGGCATACAGCAGCGACTCGCCCTTGTTGGCGCGGATGGCGGCGTCGAAGACGTCCTCCATCTCCTTCCACTCCTTGCGCCGGAAGTGTTGCGCGGCGAGCATCGCGCGGGCGGGCCACATCTTCACGAACGACTTCTTCAGATGCGGCTCGGCCTCCTCGAACTTCTTCTGGATGTAGAGCAGCGAGCCGATCTGCCCGTGCAGCTGCGAGGCGACCAGGAACTGCCAGCGCGCCATGGGAAACGAGGCCTCGAGCAGCGCGATGGCCTTCTCGATCCGACGGCCGGCCAGCTCCTTCTGCACCTGCGCCATCAGCCCCTCGAGCTGCTTCACCGTCCGGCGCGCCAGCAGGATGTACGCGACGATCCCCGCCACCACCGCCGGGAAGATGCTGCCCAGCGCGTGGGCGAGCCCGCTGAAGAAGAAGGCGCAGAAGGTGAGGAGCGCCGCGGCCAGGGAGAGGAGCAGGTTGATCATTTGCGAGGCATCCGGACGCGCCTCGGTCTATCCGGGAACACGTGCGCCCGCAAGGCGCACGGCACCCGTCCGCCCCGGAGGGCATCCCGCGCCGTCCGCTCTGGGAAGTGCGTAGCCCCGCCGAATACGGCGGCGGCTGGCTATCCGCGCCGCTTGCCCTGCTCGAGCGCCGGCTCGTCGGCGGCGATGGCCGCGCCATGGCCCAGGTCGATGTGGAACGGGCGCGCGTCGGCGAGGCGGAGAGGGTCGGCGGCGAGCGGCGAGTCGATCGGCCGTGCGCCCAGGACGCCGGCTGGCGAGGCGATGGCCGGCAGCGCTTCGACGGCGGAAATCGGATCGACCTCGAGCACGCGACCGTCCTGCATGGGAACCCCCGAAAAGGGTCGCATGGTACCCGGTCTCCGGCGCCGATGCACACTCCTCGACCGACAGCGCCGCGCAATTCCCGACACTCGCGCCTTTTTCCGCATAGTTCCAACAAGTTAGCGTCCGCTCAAACCGCACTTGGGGGGAATGCGAGATGGCCAATCGAGTTGGATCGGGGCAGCACGTCGGCTCGGACGCTGCAGTGTCCGGACGCGAGGCGACGCGCCAGGCGCGCGAGTCGCTGGGAGGAGCGCCGGCTTCCTTCGGGTTCCTGTTCGCTTCGCCGGACCTGCCGCTCGCCGAGGCGCTGCGCGCCGCCCGCTCGGCGGCGGGCACGCAGCAGATCATCGGCTGCACCACCGCGGGCGAGGTGACCGAGCGCGGACTCACCCACGGTGGAGTCGCGGTGCTGCTCGTCGCGGCCCCGAACAGCGTGGCCGAGAGCGCCACCGTGCCCGGCCTGAAGGAGGACCCGAAGCGGGCCGCGGCCGAGCTGTGCAAGAACTTCCGGTCCGCGCGGGGCAAGGCGCACGCGAAGGGCCTCGCCTTCTCGACCACGGTGGTGTTGGCGGACGGCCTCTCGGGCGTCGGCGAGGAGCTGGTCCGGCAAATCGTCGCGCAGACGCAGGCCCTCCACCAGATCGTCGGCGGCGCGGCCGGCGACGAGGGCCGCTTCAAGGCCACCCTGGTGGGCGATGCGGAACGGGCCGCGCCCGACGTCGCGGCGGCGATGCACGTCTTCGGCTCCGCGCCCTGGGGCGTGGGAATCGGGCACGGCCTCGAGGCGACGACCGGCAAGATGGCGGTGACTCGCGCCAAGGGGAACGTCGTCTTCGAGCTCGACGGCCGCCCGGCGTTCGAGGCGTACAAGGAGCACGCCCGCAAGCGCGGGGTCTCCCTGACGCCGTCGGCCGCAGGCGAGTACCTGATCGCGAACGAGCTGGGCGTGATGCTCGGCGACCGCGTGGCGCGCGCCCGGGCGCCGCTCTCCGTCGGAACGGATGGATCGCTCACCTGCGCCGCGGGCGTGCGGCAGGGGAGCCAGGTCGCCATCCTCGACGGCGTGCCGAAGAACATGGTCGCGGCGGCGCGCGCGGCCGCCGAGGAAGCGAAGGCCAACCTGCAGGGCGCCAGGCCGGCAGGCGTGCTGCTCTTCGACTGCGTCTGCCGCGGGCTGATCCTCAAGGACGAGTTCCAGAAAGAGGTGGAAGCCGTCCGCTCGGTGATGGGCGACGTCCCCGTCGGCGGTTTCCTCACCTACGGAGAGATCGCCAACTACGGCGGCAGCGTCGAGGCGTGGCACAACACCACCGCGGTGTGCGTCGCGATTCCGGAGTAGCGCGCGCCGGGTGGTGGCCCTCCCCGGAATCGAACCGGGACGCCCGAATAGGGCGGCAGATTTTGAGTCCGCGCCAACCCGCCCGGCATGGCTTTTCCAGCGTACAGAGGAGCGCTACTGGAGCCGCTGCCGGACTGAGCACCTCTACCGCCGCGCCGCCGCTATCGCGCTTTTGTCCGGGACGGGTCCAGCGACTGCCCGCGCTGAGCATCCGGCGCGGCCAGCCCCTCCAGGACCTCCGGGCGGGACGCCAGGGGCGTGGCCGGCTGGTCGACCCCCAGCCGCGCACGCACATCGTGGTCGAGGGTGAGAAGCACGTCCTCGAGGCGCTGCACCCGCGGCTCGATGGCAAGCTGCTGCTGCTGCGATTTCTGGCGGTACTCCATCTCGAGCGCCAGCTCGCGCTCCTTCATCTTGAAATACTTGACGGCGACGATTGCGAGAGCAGGGAACCCGAACACCGCCAGGACGCCGACGAGGACGGTGACCGCCGCGATCAGGTAAGCGATCAGGTTCGACGACATGACGGCTGAACGTAGCAGACCCGCCGGGATTTC
>DASWGQ010000302.1:0-1646 GCA_036393595.1 Myxococcales bacterium
CTCCGACGGCTCGGTGAAGATCATGGACTTCGGGATCGCCCGCCTCCAGTCCGCCGACGTGACCGGCTCGGGCGCGATCGTCGGCACGCCGACCTACATGGCTCCGGAGCAGATCACGAACGGCGCGATCACGCCGGCCACGGATGTCTTCGCCGTCGGCTGCCTCCTGTACGAGCTGCTAGGGTACCGCAAACCGTTCGAAGGGGAGACGGTCCACGGCGTGCTGTACCAGGTGCTCACCACTGACCCGAAGCCGCTCCGCACCATGGCGCCGTCGATCCCAGCGGCGCTCGAGCGCGTCGTGGGGAAGGCCCTCAACAAGGTGCCCGAAGAGCGGTACGAGACGGCGCGCCAGATGCAGTCGGCGCTGTTCAGCATCCGCGCCGGGCTCTCCGGAGCGACCGACACCACCGAGCGGCTGAGCCTGCGCTGGACGCCGATCCCGTCCGCGGTCCTTCGCCTCGTCACGCACGCGCCCATCAAGTGGCGGGCGGCGGCGCTGACGGCCTTGATGGTGACGGCGCTGGTGCTCCTTTACGTGTCGCGCTCCCCCTCCCCCGTCGCGGCGCCGCCCGACGCCGAGCTCACGAGCGCCACGCTGGACCAGCTGCTGACGTATCCGGTGCCTGTACATCTCAACGCGGCGCTGGTCGCGCAGCGCGACTCGGCGCTCGCGGCACGCGAGCGGGCGCGGCGGGCGGGGGCGATGAAGAACAATGTGTCATCGCTCATCCTCGCCGAGACCGTCGTGCAGAACGCCGAGCGCGCCTTGCGGACCGGCGACCTGGCGCGGGCGTCAAGCGGGTACTGGAGCGCCATGCCACAGTACGCCAAGGCCCAGGCCGAAGCCGAGACGTTGCGGCGCGACGCGGAGCAAGCCATCGCCCGCGCCACACCCGTGGTACACGCGCTGGCGACCCGCCCCGAAGCGGGGCGCGCCGCCACGTCGCTGGCGCGCGCGGACTCGCTCTACACAGCGATGGACTACCTCGTCTCCAGGCTGGCGGCGCTCGACGCCGAGCAGGTCGGCGTGGCTGCCGGCGTCGCTCCCCCCTCCCCGCAACCCCCTGAGGCGCGCGCGGCGATCGCCGTGCTGCTGCAGGATCTCGAGCGCGCGGTCTCGAGCGAGCGCGTCGGGAACCTGCAGGTGTTGATGCCGGGTATGGCGGACAAGGATGTGGCCGCGTGGCAAGGGTTTTTTCAGCGCTACACGCGGCTCACCGCTCGATACACCCTCGACCAGCTGAGCTCGCGCGCCGACACCGCGCACGCCACCGTGCGGACCGTCTACCTGTACGTGCCGGCGGGTGGCGGAGCCCAGCGGGAGACGCGCCTCCGTCAGGTGATCCGTTTTACCCGGACGCCGAACGGATGGCGGGTCGCGAACATCGGCGAGGCGCCCTGAGGGCTCCCTCGGTCAGTCCCAGGCGCGCTCGGTCGGAGGTGGCGGCGCCGGGATGGCCACGGAATCGGCACGCGCGGGGGGCGGCCCTACTCGGCGCAGTGTCACGGGCTTCTCCAGGTCACCCCCCGAGAGGGTGAGCTTGTCGGCATCGAGCTTCATGCGGTACACCTGCCACACGCCGTCCCCCAGCGTCAGCCACAAGCTATCGTCCACCACGCGCCAGCGAGCCACCTGATCGCCG
>DASWGQ010000303.1:0-1530 GCA_036393595.1 Myxococcales bacterium
CAGGTCCGCGAAGTCGTGCTCGCCGTCGTGGTAGCTGTTGACGGTCTGGCCAAGCAGCGTCACCTCCGTGGTGCCGCGCGCGGCGAGACCCGCGACCTCGCGCACCACATCGGCCAACTTGCGGCTCCGCTCCGGCCCGCGCGTCATCGGAACGATGCAGAACGTGCACCGATAATCGCAGCCGCGCTGCACCGTCACGAAGGCGGAGGCGCCGGCTTCGCGCGCCGGCGGAACGTCTTCGTAGTGCTCCCATTGCTGGAACCGCACGTCGGCCGCGCGCTCCCCCTGCCGCGCCCGGGCGATCAGCTCGGGGAGGCCGCGGTAGCCGTCGGGGCCGATGACGAGGTCTACCTGGGGCACCTGCTCGAGCAGCGCCGGGCCCAGGCGCTGCGCCATGCACCCCACCACGCCCAGCACGCCTCCCGCCCGCTTGAACCCCTTCAGCACCCCCATGCGCCCGAGCACCCGCTGCTCGGCGTGGTCCCGCACGGCGCAGGTGTTCACGAGCATCACGTCCGCTTGCGCCGGGTCGTCGGTGCGCACGTAACCCTGCGCGCCGAGCAGTCCCAGCACGAGCTCGGAGTCGGACACGTTCATCTGGCAGCCGTAGGTCTCGATATAGATGCGCGGCATGGTTAGTCCACCGTCACCTCGCAGCGGGGACGCCCGTCCCAGCGGTCGACAGGAAGATAGACCGAGAGGTAGTCCTCCGTCACGACCTCGACCCGGCCCGCCGCACGGCCGCTCACCACGCCGTCCGCCCAGCGGCCCCGCTGCGCCTCCCGGTACGCCAGCGCCTTGCGGTCCCCCAGCTCCCGCAGCTCGCGGGCGCGCGACGTCACGACCTGGGGCGCAACGCGCCCGCCCAGCCGCGCCGCGGGGGCGTCGGGCCGCACGCTGAACGGGAACACGTGCAGATAGGTGAAGGGCAGCGCCTCGACGAGCGCGCGCGTCGCCGCGTGATCCGCGTCCGCCTCGCCCGCGAAGCCCGCGATGATGTCGGCGCCCAGGCCGAAGACGGGGAGCCGCGCGGCGAGCCACTCGATCCGCGCGCGGTAGGACTCGGCGCTGTACCAGCGGCGCCCCATGCGCTTGAGGACGCGGTTCGAGCCCGACTGCAGCGGCGCGTGCAGGTGCGCCGCGAGGTTCTTCGGCGCCTCCATCAGCAGGCGGGCGATCGTGTCGTCCACCTCCGTGGCTTCGATGGACGAGAGCCGGAAGCGCACCTCGGGCACGGCCTCGAGAAGGGCCTCCAGAAGCTCGCCCAGCGAGCGCGAGGTACCGCTCCCCGCTCCCTGCTCCCGGCCGTAGGTGCCGATATGCACCCCCGTCAGCACGATCTCCGCATGATACCCCGCCAGCGCGTGCGCTTCGCGGATCAGCTCCGGAATCGGCCGCGACCGGTTCGCCCCGCGGGCGAGCGTCGTCGCGCAGAAGGTACAGTGCTCGTCGCAGCCGTCCTGGATCTTGAGCCAGCCGCGGGCGTTCGCCTGGAAGCGGCGCAGCACCGGATCGACGCGCGGGGCGGCG
>DASWGQ010000304.1:0-1538 GCA_036393595.1 Myxococcales bacterium
GGCGTCCGCGCCTGGTTCGTCGGAGGTTCCTCCGCCGTCCCTACCGTCGAGCGCCTCGCCGAGGTGGCCCGCGAAGCGGTCGTGTCCCTGACGCGCACGCTGGGACGGCTCAACGATCGCCGCACGCGCCCCGTCGACCGCGCCGCCGACTTCCGCGCCCTTGCCCGCTGGTTCACCGCCTGCCCGGACGACCGCGCCGCGCACAAGTTGTGGCACGCGGCTTTCGGCCTCGCACCCGCTCGCCACTTCCATCTTCAGGACGACGATCCGGACCTCGTCGCTCCCAGCACGTCCTGGTGGGACGCGCCCCCCGTGAAGGTCCCGATCCGGTTGCGCACCCGCGGAAGCATCAGCGCTGCCGGCCGGCCAGCCGCCGCCGCCGACCACTCGCTGACCCGGCAGTGGATCGCCCAAAAGCGCCGCCGCGAGCGCGCCCAACTCCAAGATGCGGTGCGCCGCTTCGCCGGGCAGGGCCCGCTCTCGTTCCGCGACCTGGCCCTGCTCAAGGCCGCGGAGTTCGACTTGTTGCTCGCGCTGCTCGACGAAGCACTCAGCGCGCCCCGCTGCCCCGACGGCGTGCGCGCCGCGCGCACTGCGGACGGCCGTTTTCTCCTCACGCTCCAGCCTCCGCCTGCAGGCCACACCGAGCTGGTGCCCATCGACACGCCAACGGGTCGTCTCTGGTGCCTCGACTACCGGCTCGAGGTGAAGGACGCGCTCGCGGCATCGGCGCCGCGCGCCGCCGCAGGAGGAGCTTCGTGAGCGAGCTGCAATCGGTCCTCGACTCGGAGCGGACCACCCAGCGGACCGCGGCCCTTCGTCACCTGCTCGGCCACCCGCTGGTGCTCGCCGTCGATGCGCCGGAGGCGTTCGCGTCGATCGTCCGGCACCGCGAGTGGCTCTCCACCTGGTTCGCGGAGCATCCGGGCTGGAAGCTCTCCGTCGAAACCGCCGCGGGATTCGCCCGTCTCCACAAGATCCCGGCCGTACCGGACGCCACGCGCCCAGCGCATGCTCCCGGACGCCCGGCGTTCGACCGCCGGCGCTACGCGCTGTTCTGCCTGACGCTCGCCGCCCTCGACGACGTGCCCTCGCAGACTACGCTCGCCACGCTGGCCCGCCTGGTCGAGGAGCTCAGCGCAGAGGAGGACGGCGTCCCGGGCTTCGACCCGACGTCCTCCGCCGAGCGCCGGGCCTTCGTCGACGCGCTCCGACTTCTGGGCGCATCCGGCGTGCTCCGGCTGCGTGACGGCGACGACGAGCGGTACGCGCAGAGCCGCGAGGGGGACGCCCTCTTCGACGTCAACGAGCGGCTCCTCTCGCAGCTCATCTCCGCGCCGGTGCCGCCCGCTTTCGCTTGCGAACCTGACCGGCTCCTCGAGGAGCCGTGGCCGGATACCGAAGAAGGCCAGCGCCAACGCGCCCGCCAGCACGTCCTGCGGCGGCTGCTCGACGAGCCCGTCCTCTATTACGAGGACCTGGAGCCGCGCGCCTTCGAGTGGATCGATCACAGCCGCGGCTTCGTCTACCGCCTCCTC
>DASWGQ010000305.1:0-9037 GCA_036393595.1 Myxococcales bacterium
AAGAAGCAGGCGAACCTCCTGCGCATCGGCGGCGAGGAAGACGACGACTAGGACAGAAGGGCATGACGAGCGGCGCGGGCGGGAGCTTCCCCCGCGCCGCTCGTGTTTCTTGCGCGCGCGACGGCGCTGCTCCCGTGCGCGTTTCCCTCAGCGATCGGCTGTGTCGCAGGGGACGATGCGCTTGCGATCCGAGTGGTACCGGTAGGTCCTGCCTTGGGCCTCGAGCTCGATGAGAAAGCCCGCAGTGACGACCTGGGCATACGACCTGCCGGGCTCGGGGCAGCCGAGACTCGCATCCGGCCAGCTCCGCGGCTGCACCGAGGCAATCTTCACCGCCGCCGGGTCGATGCCCAGCCGCGTCGCGAGGTCCTGCCGCGCCAGGTCCGCCAGCCGCGTGGCGGCCATGATCCTCGGCTCGGCGGCAGACCCGGCGCAGAGCACGGCCCTGGGCCCGGCCACGTGGACCGCATAGGTGCTTCCGCGCGCTTCCAGCACGACGCGGTGGCCGCTGGTGACCACGGGCGAAACCTGCGTCCCCTGGCGCGGGCAGCCGAGGCTGGTGTCCGGCCATTGCGCGGCGGAGACCGTGAGGACGCGCACGCCGTCGGGAGCGATTCCCAGCTCCCGGGCCAGCGTCTGGCGGGCCACCTCGGCGGCGTGCGCGCCGGGCCCG
Organism: Myxococcales bacterium; assembly: GCA_036393595.1. GTDB lineage: Bacteria > Myxococcota > Myxococcia > Myxococcales > 40CM-4-68-19 > VBKO01. The sequence continues at coordinate 674 of DASWGQ010000305.1, forward strand.
TCTGCTCCGCTCACCACTGCCGTGAAGAGGAGAGCGCCCATGGTCGGCAGCACGCAGCGACGGTAGCTCGCCGCGGCTCGCGCGGGCAACTCCGTCTCATGCCCGGCAGTTCAGGACGATCTTCCCCATCTGCTCGGCCTGCGCCATGCGCCGGTCCGCCTCGGCGGCCTGCGAGAGCGGGAACACGTGGTCCACCAGCGGCCGCACGCGCTCGCGCGCGACCAGCTTCAGCATGGCGCGGAACTCGTCGTCGGTGCCCATGGTGGTGCCGCGCAGGTCGATCTGTTTGTAGAAGACCCGCGTCAGCTCGAGCTTCTCTGCCGGCCCGCGCGTGGCTCCGTACGAGACGATGCGCCCCCCCGGCGCGACCGCGTTCACGAGCGCGCCGAAGTCCGGCCCTCCGGCGCTGTCGATGACCAGGGACGGCGGCCGGCCGGCCTGCTGGACCAGCTCCTTCTCCCAGCCCTTCTGCTTGTACGAGACGGCGGCGACCACGCCCATGCCGCGCGCGCGCTGCAGCTTCTCCTCGCTGCCGCTGGTCACCGAGACCTGCGCGCCGAGCGCCTGCGCGAGCTGCAGGGCGACCGTCGCCACGCCGCCGCCGATCCCGGTGATGAGCACGTGATCGCCGCGCTTCACTTCGCCGCGCGTGACCAGCGCCCGGTACGCGGTGACGCCGGCCAGCGGCAGCGCGGCGGCCTCCGGCCAGCTGAGGTGCTCCGGCACCGGCTCCAGCCGGTCGAGCGGCAGGGCGATCTTCTCGGCGAAGGTGCCCTGCTTGGGCATGCCGCGGATGAGAAAGGTCTTGGTGTCCTGGGCCCGCGGATCGGACCCCCAGCCGTCGGCGGGGTTCACCACCACCTTGCGGCCGACCCAGGAGGAGTCCACTCCGGGCGCCACCGACTCGACCACGCCGGCCCCGTCGGAGCCGAGGATGGCGGGGAGCTGGATCTTCGCGTAGAGGCCCACCCGGATGAACTCGTCGCGGTGGTTGAGGGCGGCCGTCTCCAGCCGCACCACCGCGCCGCCGGGCGGGGCGACCGGATCGGGGACCTGGTCGACCTGGAACTGCTGGCCGATCTCGTGCAAGCGGACTGCGCGCATGCTCACCTCTTCAAGGCCCTTCGCCGCCTCCCGGCCGCCGGCGGCCGGCGGGAGTCCAGATGAACCGGAGGCCGATCTCCGTCCCGCCCAGAGCGGTCACGCCGCCCGGGGTGTCGAGCGGCGTCAGGGTGCGGACCGCGAGGCCCAGCGCGAACCGTTCGGCGAACAGCCAGTCCGCGCCCAGCGAGGTCCGCGTGGCCAGGGAGTACCCGGCCGCGCTCTCGGGCAGGAGCCGCACCAGGCAGAGCTCGAGGAACGGCGCGATGGGCGTCGCATCCAGCAGGGCTTCGAGCCCTCCGAAGACCATGGTCAGGCTCTGCGTCTGGCGGGGTCCTCCGGCCGCGGGCAGGGACCAGAGCAGCGAGGCAGAGGCGCCCCCCACAGCCGAGAGCTGGTCGGTCAGGCGGTACCCCAGCGAGAGCCCCGCGCCGCCGCCGCGCGAGCTCGAATCGCCGTCCGGCTGCAGGTACGCGGTCTCCAGCCGCACCGACAGCGCCGCCTCGCCGGGGCGCAGCGGGGCCGCGAGCAGGAGCGCGAGGACCAGCACGGCGGAGCACCTTACTCGATGATTGACTCCAGAGGGGAACTCGGGCAGGAACGCCGTCGTGAAGGAGGCTGTCCGTTGGGGCAAAAGCTCGATCGCAAGGAGCTGAAGAAGCCGGACGAGTTCCAGGTCGTCGCCGGAAAGGCGATGGAGTGGGTGGTCGCCCACCAGAAGCCGGTGCTGGCGGGCCTGATCGCCTTGGCGGTCGCCGTGCTCGGAGCCTGGGGCGCGTCGGCGTACTCGACTTCGCGCGAGACGAAGGCGGGGGCCGAGCTGGCCGCCGCGCTGGAGCTGTCTTCGCGCCCGCTGGCCTCGGAAGCGCAAGGGCAGCCGGGCGTCGACACGTTCCCGAGCAGGGAAGAGCGGCAGAAGGCGGCGCTCTCGGCCCTGGAGAAGGTACGGACGGACTTCCCGCGCTCCACCGCGGCGCAGACGGCCGAGGCGCAGATCGGCTTCCTCGAGCTGAAGGGGGGCGACGCCAAGGGCGCGCAGGCAGCTCTGCAGACGTTCCTCGATCAGGCCCCCGGCAGACACCCGCTGCGCCCGATGGCGCAGGAGTCGGTCGGGTATGCGCTCGAGGCGCAGGGGAAGCTCGACGAGGCGCGCGCCGCCTTCGCCCGGCTGGCGCACGACGGAGCCCCCGAGCGCGCCGCCTTCCAGGAGGCGCGCATCGCCCTCGCCCTCGGCAAGCCCGAGGCGAGGCAGCAGCTCGAGCAGGTGGCGAAGGACTACCCCAAGGAGCCGGTGGCGCTGGAGGCGAACATGCGCCTCGAGCTGGCCTCGTTGCCCCCGCCGGGCGCGCCGCAGGCGCCGCCGAAAGATCGCAAGCCCGCGGCTGCCGCGAGCAAGGGCAAGAAGTAGATGCTCGCTGCGGCGGTCCTGGCGTTCGCGTTCGCCCCGTTCTCGCACGGGCCGCTGTCGCGCGGCGCGCCTCCGCACGGCGAGAAAGCGTTTTTCGTGGGCGACATGGCGCGCATGGTCCCGCAGCAGGAGCTGCCCTTCCAGCCCCGCGAGACCGCCGCGCCGGTGCTGGACGCCGCCGGGAGCCGGCTCTACGTCGGCACCAACGACGGGTGGGTCCGCTGCCGGCTGCGCGGCCGCAACGCCTGGTCCTGGCGGGCGGGCGGCTCGATCCTGGCGGCGCCGCTGCTCGACCGCGACACCCTGTACGTCGCTGCCGCGGACGGGAAGCTGACCGCCCTGAACCGGATCACGGGCGAGGTGCGCTGGTCCAGCGACCTGAACGAGGAGCTGACCACCACGCCGACCCTCTCCGGCGGCCGCATCTACGTCATGTCCAGCGAGGAATCGGTCACCGGCCTCGACCTGGAGACCGGCAAGAGCGTGTGGAAGTTCCACCGGGACCCCCCGGCGGGTTTCACCATCCGCGGCAATGCCCGGCCGCGGGTCTCCCACGGGACCGTCTTCGCCGGCTTCGCCGACGGGTCGCTGGTGGCGCTCGGCCCGGCCGACGGCGTCGCCCGGTGGGTGCGCGCGCTGAGCGGCACCGGCGACTACCTCGACGTGGACGACCTGCAGGCCCCTGACGAGGACCCCAACATCTACGCGGCGAGCATCAAGGCGGGCGTCGTCGCGCTGGACGCCGCGACCGGCAACCCGGTGTGGACGGCCCCCCTGCCCGGGGCCAACCACGTGCTGGTCGACGGACCGCGCGTGTACGCGAGCGGGAAGGGCGCGCTGGTCGCCCTGGGGCGCTCGAACGGCAAGGTGGTCTGGAAGCTCTCGCTGGGCAACGACCGCTACGCGACCCCGGCGGCGGTGAGCGGCGGGCTGGTGCTGGTCGCGCTCGACCGGGGGCCCTTGATGGCGGTCGACGCGGTGACCGGCCGTTCGAGAGGCGCGTTCGATCCGGGGTCGGGGTTCTCGGGAGGGCCGCTGGCCATCCCGGGCGCGGCCTTCATCGTCTCCAACGCCGGGGTGCTCTTCTCCCTGGGGCTGCTCCCTTGAAACGCCGGATCCTCGTCGTGGCCGCGCTCATCGAGCGCGGCGGCGAGGTGCTGGTGGCGCGCCGCAAGGAAGAGGGCGAGCGCGCCGGCCTGTGGGAGTTCCCGGGCGGCAAGGTGGAGGCGGGGGAAGGGGAGCGCGCCGCGCTCGCCCGCGAGCTGCGAGAGGAGCTGGGCGTGCGGGTCCAGGTGGGCGAGCTGTATGCGCGGCTCGAGCACATCTACCCGGACCTGCAGGTGGAGCTGGCGCTGTACCGGGCCAGGCTGCACGAGCGCGAGGAGCCGCGCCCGCTGACGGCGCAGGAGCTGCGCTGGGTCCCGCGCCGGGCGCTGCCGGGGCTGCCCTTCTGCGAGGCCGACGTCCCGGTCCTCACCCAGCTCGCCGAAGAGCCGTAGCCGCCGCCGATAGGGCGGCGCTACGCTTTTCCCGGCGCGGACATCGTGGGATGGTCCAGGCGTGCTGACCGCCTCTTTCCGCCACATCCGCGGGATCGGCCGGATGCGCGAGCGGCAGCTGTGGATGCGCGGCGTGGCGAGCTGGGACGCGCTGCCCGCGGGCGAGGTGCTGGCCGAGCGCCTCGACGCCAAGCTGCGGGCGGGGATCGCGGAGAGCCGCGCCCGGCTGGACGCGGGGGACCTGGACTTCTTCGCGCGCGCCCTGCCCGAGACCGAGCACTGGCGCCTGCTGCCGCACCTGCTCGATCGGGCCGGCTTCGTCGACGTGGAGACGGCGGAGGACGTGACGGTCATCGGCGTCCTCGACGCGGAGGGCCCGCGCTGCTTCGTGCGCGGGCGCGACCTGCACGAGTTCCCGCGGCGCGCCGCGGGGTGGCGGGCGGTGGTGACCTTCAACGGGACCGCGTTCGACCTGCCGCACCTGCGCCGGCTGTTCCCCGGCTGGCAGCCGCCGGCCGCGCACGTGGACCTGTGCGTGCTGCTGCGGCGGCTCGGGGAAGGCGGCGGGCTCAAGCAGATCGAGCCGCGGCTGGGGTTGCACCGTCCTCCTCACCTCCTGCCGCTGTCGGGGGCTGACGCGGTCTGGCTGTGGCGCGCGCAGCGCGAGGGGGACCGGACCGCGCTGCGCAGGCTGCTCGAGTACAACCTGCACGACGCCTTCCACCTGCGGCCCATCGCCGAGATCGCCTACAACCGCATGCTGCGCCGCACGCGGATGCCGGCCCCCGACCTGCCGGTGACCGAACGTGGAGCGCTGCTGTACGACGTCAGCCAGGCCGTGGAGCGCGCCCTGCAGTAGGTTGACCGTACTGCCTCGGCGGCGGCAACCTGCGAGAGTGGGGAACCCCGACGGCCGCCGCAGCGATCTGCTGGCGCGCATTGCCATGCTGGAGCACCGCCTGGACGGCCTCCGCCAGGAGCTGGACCAGGTGCGGAGGCAAGCCGAGGGCCAGACGGAGGGGCCGGTCGTCGCGCCACCTCCGGCGCCCGCCCTGCCGCCGCCGTTTGACAGCCGGGCCCGTCCGGCACGCTCGGAGAGGAAGCCTCGCCTCGATCCGGAGGTGCTGCTCGGCCGCTATGGAATGCTGGCCCTGGCCGCGATCCTGGTCCTCGCCGCCGCCGGGATGTTCCTCAGCTGGGCGGCCGCGAAGGGCTGGCTGGGACCTTCCGTCCGGGTCGCGCTCGGTCTCGCCGGCGCGGCCGGCCTCGCCTCCTGGGGAATCCGCGTCCGCCGCCGGCACCGGCCGTTCGGCGACAGCCTGCTCGGAATCGCGCTGGCAACCGCGCACGTCTGCGCTTGGGCAGCGGGGCCCGCGCTGCGCCTGGTGCCGGCGCCCGTGGCGCTGGCATTCTCGGCGGTGGCGTCGGTCGGGCTGGCGGCCTTCGCCTTGCGTGAGCGCGACGAGCCGCTCTGGTGCATCGGATTCGGCGGCGCCGCGCTGGCACCGTTCGTCACCAGCACGGGTGCAGGCACCGCGCCGATGCTCGCCGGCTACGCGGCGGCCGTCCTGGTGGCGGGCGGATCGGCGTTGGGCGCGCGCCCGTGGCGCATCGGCAGCCGTGTCTTCGGCGCGGCGGCTGCCCTGTTCACGTTCGCGCTCGCCTGGATGCCCGAGGCGCAGCACGGTCCCTGGTTCGCGCTCGCGCTCCCGTTCACCGTGGCGGCCGCCGCGGCGCTCCCGTTCGCGCAAGGGGATGCCCTGCGTCCCCGGCTGCGCACGCTGGGCCTGCTCGGCGCCGCCGCCGCCCTCCGCTGCGTCTCCACGTCGGACCTGCCGGCGTGGGCGGCGAGCGCCGGCTTCGCCGCGGCAGGTCTGGCCTGGCTGGCGCTGCTCGATCGCGCCGACACCGACCCGCCGGGCCTGTTGCTCGACGGCATCGGCGATGCGCCCTCCGAGCTGTGCGACTGGGTCGACGGGGGCTTGCTTCCAGCCGCGTACCTGGGACTGCTGCTCGCCTCGCTCGACCGGGACCCGGTCCGCGCCGGCGCGGCGGCGGGCCTCGCCGCCGTCCTGCTGCTCGCCTGCGCGGCGAGGCGGGCGGAATCGCCGCTGCGCGACGCGCTCGCCGCGGTCTCCTGGGCGGCGGCCGTGATCGTCACGGTCGTCGAGCTGCGCCGGTCGCCCGTGGGCGCCGCGGCGGCGGTGGCCTGGGTCTCGGTGCTCGCGGCGTTGGTGGGAAGGGCGGTTCCCAGCAGCACCTGGCGCTGGGCACCCTTCGTTTCGCTCGGCGGGGCCACGGCGTGGATCCTCGGCCTCCTCACTCTCCGGCCCGCGTACCAGTACGTTCCTTTTGCGACGCGCGAGTCCGCGGCCGCCTTGGCCATCGCGATCGCCTGGATCGCGGCGATTCGCTTCTCGCGGGCGGCGTGGGCGCGGGCGGGGGCCGGCGCCTTCCTCTTCTTGTGGTTCCACCAGGAGCTCGCCTTCGCCGCAAGCCGCTCCGCGTCGATGCTGCTGCTGGTGACGTACTATGCTGCTTGCAGCGCCGTCTCGGTCGGATTCGGCCGCGCGCGCGACTTGGTGCGCCTGCGGCGCATCGGCCTTCTGCTCGCTCTCGCCGCATCGGCGCTCGCCATCCTCGGCGCATTCCAGCTCGCACAGGCCGCCGCCCGCATCGGCGCCTGCCTGGTGGCGAGCGCGTTCCTCCTCGGGATCGCGTGGTGGTACCGCCATCCGGCCGCGCCGGGCGGAAGCCCCGGGCTCGAGCGGCCGGGCTAGGCCGTCGCCCGCGCTTCCACCGCCCGGCGCTTGCGCTGCCGCTCCGCGATGATGAGCAGCGCCGGGAGGAGCACCAGCGCGGTGAGGATGGTCGTCACCTCGCCGATCATCGCGTACTCGCCGAAGCTGCGCAGCGCGCGGTTCAGCGAGATGAGCAGCGAGCCGTAGCCGACGATCGAGGTCCAGGAGCAGAGCGCGACCGCCGGACCCACCTCGGCGAGCGCCTCGAGCACCCGGCCGCCGCGGTCGCGCACGCGCGCCGCGACGTTCGCGCCGTAGTCGACCGCTATTCCAAAGGTAATCGGGTAGACGATGAAGTTGAAGAAGTTGATTTTTAGATGTAGGAGCGCCGCCACGCCGCTCATCAGCGCCACCCCGACGGTGAGGGAGCCCAGCACCTCCACGCTGGTGCGCACGTGGCGGAAGAAGACGATGACGAGGAGGAACACGCCGGCGAAGGAGAGCAGGGTGGTGCGCGGGCCCTCCTTGTCGATGTCGGTGAGCAGGTCGGCGAAGATGACGTTCTCGCCGGTGGCGTCCACCCGCTTGCCGTCGACGGGCACGTTGCGCACTCCGCGCACGAACGCCTCCAGGTTGGGCGCCAGCTCCAGCTTGGCGTCGGGCCGGGCGACGACCTGCGCGAGCTTGCCGACCGACCCGTCGCGCTCGCGGAACTTGTCGATCAGGTTGGGCGGCGCCTCCTCCACGGTGAGCGGGCGCTGCGCCGCCATCTGCGCGCGGACCTGTGCGACCCGCGGCCGCAGCTCGGCGGAGAGCCGCGACAGCACGCGGTCGTTCAGCTCGGCGACGATCTCGCGGATGGCCGCGAGCTTCTGCTCCTGCTGCTCGGGCCGGGGGACCACGTTCGACAAGGTGTTGCAGCTCTCGATCAGCTTCGAGTACTCCGGCTGCTGCGCGCGCCTGCGGATCACCTCGCAGAGCTCGTCCGCCTCGGGCCAGGAGTCGAGCAGCGCCAGCACCGACGCGGTGGAGGAGCCGAGCGAGGTGCCGGCGCGGTCCTGATCGCGCAAGAGCGTCTGCTGGCCCTTGGGAGGATCGTTGCTCAGATTTTCGAGATTCCGCTCCATCGCGTTCGGGAGGTCGCGGACGAAGGCGATCAGCGCCACCATGGTCGCCAGCGCGAACACGATGGCGACCAGCCGGGGGCGGGCGAAGACGCGCTCCAGGACCGGGAGCAAGGCGCGCCCTTCCTCGACCGGCCCGGCGGGGAGCTTGGGCGCTCCGCGGAGCTTCTCGTACACCGCGAGCAGCGCCGGCACCAGCAGGAAGGTGCCCAGCCAGCACAGCAGCATGCCCATGCCGCCGATGATGCCGAAGTGCCGGAAGCCGCGATTGGCCGCGATGATCAGCGTGCCGAAGGAGACGCTCGTCGCCGCGGAAGCCAGGAGCGTCGCCTCCGCCGTGCTCTGCGCCCCCTCCACGCAGGCCGGGAGCAGCTCGACGCCGCGCCGGCGCAGCTGCTTCACGCGCGCCAGGTAGATGAGCCCGTAGTTGATGCCGTTCCCCAGCACGATGGCTCCGAGGAACGCCGTCTGGGTGTTCAGGTAGCCGATGG
>DASWGQ010000306.1:0-2966 GCA_036393595.1 Myxococcales bacterium
GTTGGTGCGCAGGTTCTCCACCGACTCGACGTTCGCCTCCGTGCGCTCCACCTGGCTGTCGGCGACGAACACCACGCCGTCGACGCCCTTGAGGATCAGCTTGCGGGAGGCGTCGTAGAAGACCTGCCCGGGGACCGTGTAGAGGTGGAAGCGCGTCTTGAACCCGCGGATCTCTCCCAGCGAGAGGGGCAGGAAGTCGAAGAAGAGCGTGCGCTCGGTCTCGGTCGCGAGGGAGATCATCTTCCCCTTCGCGTTCTGATTGGTGTTCGCGTAGATGTATTGGAGGTTGGTGGTCTTCCCGCAGAGGCCGGGGCCGTAATAAACGATCTTGCAGTTGATCTCGCGCGAGCTGTAGTTGATGAAAGACATTCCGGCGGCGCCCCTTACTCGCTGAAGAGGTTGTCGATGTCGTCGTCGGTGATCTCGGCGAACGGCGAGCCGGCGCCGGGCACCTGCACCTTCTTCAGGAGCCCGTCGAAGATCTTGTTCAGCTCGTCCGACGCCTTCTTCACGCGCAGCCGCACCAGGCCCAGGGAGCTGCGCGTGTCGAAGATGACCACCAGGATGACTCGGCCGCCGATCACGGAAATGTGGAGGTTGTCGCGCTCTCCCTCGTGAAAGAGGATGGAGAATTCCTTCTCGCCGATCAGCTTGGCGAGCCCGCCGGTCGCGGCGATGTTCCCCGCGGTCAGCGAAGCGAGCGAGGTGGTGTCCAGGTCCTGGGTGGCCCCGACCGAAGCGATCAGCTGCCCGTTCTTGTCGACGAGGAAGACGATCTTCGCGTTCGCTTCGCGCGCCAGGCGCTCGCAAACCGCGCTGATCTGCTGGAACTCCTCGTCGTACATGACCATCTGCGGCTGCATTCGCTTTAGACCTCGCCGAGTTGGATCGGTGCGTCGACGCTAACAGAGCGACACACCCCGAGCAAGATTGCCGATTTCGGCGTTTTCAGGCGCGCCAGTGCGACGGGCGACTACACTTCGCGACGTCCGGAAAGCGCGCGCGCGAGCGTGACTTGATCCGCGTACTCCAGCGCGCCGCCCATGGGCATGCCCTGCGCGATCCGCGTGACGCGCACGCCCAATGGCTTGATCAATCGCGTCAGGTAGAGCGCGGTGGCCTCTCCTTCCACGGTTGGATCGGTGGCGACGATCACTTCCTGCACGTCGCCGTGCAGCCTCGAGATCAGCTCCTTCAGCTTCAGCTGATCGGGACCCACGCCGTCCAGCGGGGAAAGCGCCCCGTGCAGCACGTGATAGCGCCCGCGGAACTCGCGCGTGCGCTCCACCGCGAGCAGGTCGGGGACCGACTCGACCACGCAGATCATCTTTGTGTCGCGCTGAGGATCGGCGCAGATCGCGCACGGGTCCTGCGCGGTCAGGTTGCAGCAGGTCGAGCACAGGCGCACCTCGCGCTCCAGCGAGGAGAGCGCGTCAGCGAGGTCGCGCGCGTACTCGGGCGGCGACTCGAGGATGTGGAAGGCGAGCCGCTGCGCGGTCTTCTCGCCGACTCCGGGGAGCCGGGCGAGCAGCACGGTGAGGCGGGCGATCGGATCCGCGGGTTTCAGGGCATCATTCCGGGGAACATGTCCTTGAGGTTCGCCAGCGGGCCGCCCTGCGCCTGCGCCAGCTGCTGCGCCGCGCGCAGCGCCGAGTTGACCGCGGCGAGCACCAGGTCCTCGAGCATCGCCACGTCCTTCGGATCGACCACCTTGGGATCGATCTGCACCTTGAGCAGCTCGCCCTTCCCGTTCGCCGAGACGGTCACCATCCCGCCGCCGGCGGTGCCGGTGACTTCCTTGCGGGCCAGCTCCTCCTGGGCCCGCCTCATCTGCTCCTGGATCTGCTGCGCCTGCTGGAAAAGCGCGTTCAAGTCGAAGCCGGCCATCGCCTACTCCTCGCCGAGGTCCCTCACATCTTCGATCTCGCCACCCAGAACTTCCACCGCCGCGCGGACGGCAGGGTGCTCGCGGCCGGCCTGCAGGCGCTGGACCTTCCGTTCCTTGCGAGCGCGCTCCTTCTCGTCGTGCAGGCTGGCCTGCGGCGCCTCGGGCGCCTGCTCGATGCGCAGCGCGGCCTTGGTTCCCAGCGCGCGGGCGAAGGCGGCCTCCACCGCGGCGCGGGTCTCGCGGTCCTCGAGCGGCAGTGCGTCGTTCTGGTTGCGGAAGCCGATCGCCACCGTGCCGTTCTCGATGCGCAGCGGGACGGCCCGGTCGAGCGCGGTCGCGGCGCCCATCTTGCGCGCGGCGCGCACCGCGTCCACCAACGCGCGCCAGCGCAGGTCGAGGGGCGCGCCGGCGTCCGACGCGACGGAGTGCGGTCCGTTCGGGGTCGGGGTCGTGTTCGGGGTCGAGGGGGGCGAGGTCGGGGTCGAGGCTGAGGTCGCGTTCGAGGGTCCGTCCCCCGGTTCGCCCTCCGGCCGCGCGGTGGCGCGGAGCGCGGCGCCGTTCTCGGCCAGCGTGCGCGCCCCCGACGCGGGTGCCCTCGCGGGCGCGGATTGCCTGGCCGGCCCCGCTCCCCCGAGGCGCGACGAGAGCTGCTCCACCTTCTGCACCAGCTCGGGGAGCGCGCCGGAGGGCGCCAGGTGGACCGCGCGGAGCAGCGCGATCTCCAGCGCGTGGCGCGGGCTCGCCGCCTTGGCCACGTCGTCCTGGCCTTGCTGGAGCAGCTCGAACACGCGCGCGAGCTGCGCCGGATCGTGCTCGCGCGCCTGAGTGGAAAGCCCGCGCAGCTCATGGTCGGGCAAGTCCTGCTTCACGCCGGGCAGCGAGGCGAGCACCAAGTTGCGCGCGTGGGCGGCGAGCTCCTCGGCCAGCCGCTTGAAGTCCGCCCCCGCCTCGTACGCCTGCACCACCCCCTGCAATGCGCCGGCTGGGTCCCGGCGCAGCACGGCGCCGACCGTGCCGGCCACGATGCCCTGGTCGAGCGCGCCGAGGGTCCCCGCCGCCTCCGTCTCGGAGATCTCCT
>DASWGQ010000307.1:0-13437 GCA_036393595.1 Myxococcales bacterium
TACACCGGGTGGAGCAACTGATCTGCGCACGCGCTGAGTCCCAAAGACGAACCCGCAAGAATCCGCGCGGAGGCTCAACCGGTGCGCAACCGGCGACTTGGGGTAACAGCTAGACCGGATACATCGGTAACACTTCTCAGGTGTCGCCACCGGCGTCCGAGGGATCCACTTCCACCGGCATCACCGGTACCCAGGGACCCACCGGTGGCACTCGGGGCAGACCCCCCGCCCAGCTCCTCCAGGAGTCCCTGGAGGGCCTACGTCGCTCTGAGCGAGAGCCAGGCTGGTCCTGCATCCCTCTGGCGCGGGCAGGTGGGAAGGACTTCATCGCTACTCCAGGCAGGTGCTTTCCGGGAAGGGAGGAAGGCCGGACTGGACAGACGTGCCGTGGGCCTGGGTACCGGTGATGCCGGTGGAAATGGTGCCCTCCGCGGCCGGTGGCGACATTTTGGTTACGGGCCCCTTCCAGCCAGTGAGCCTCCCAAACTCGAGCCACAGGTCTTCGGGAAACGTCTTCTCCCACTTGCGCATCTCGTCGGCCAAGTAGGCCTTCAGCTTCACACGGAGCGCATCCTCCGCTCGGTAGTATTGATACCCGGTCGCTTCATCGATCATCGCATCCAAGCCGACCTTCGCGCAGGCCGAGAGGAAGATGCCTGCCTTGATCGCCATCTCCCTCTGACGACCTCTTGCCGGAGCAGGCGCGTGGCAGTGGCGTCCTGCGCATAGGCGACGGGGGAGCCGGGGGGTGCGTTCGCAGCGACATTAGGAGCCCCAGTCTCGGGGGTCGGCGCTTCTCGGACCTCAGGGGCGACGCTGGCGCTGCGGACGCACCCCCCGGGCCCCCGGCGCCGGTCCGCAGTAGAGCGCGGCCGGCGTCAGGCCAGAGCTAGACGAAGCTCGAGATCCCGTGCTTCTCCAGGGCGGCGCGGGTGGCGGCGGCGCGCTGCTCGGTCAGCTCGCTGACCAGCGCCAGGATCTGGGGATGGGTGACGACCAGCTCCTGGAACTGATCGCGGGGAAGCCGCAGCAGGATGGCGTTCCCGGGCGAGACCACCGTGGCGGTGGCCGGCTGCCGCGTGAGGAGCGACATCTCGCCGAAGATCTCGCCCTCCCTGAGGTGCGCCAGATCGATCTGCTGGGCGGCGACGTCCACCGATCCGTGCAGCACCACGTAGAGCCCGTCGGACTGCGCGCCTTCCTTGATCAGCATCTCTCCGGGCGCCGCCTGGCGCAGCTTGAACTTCTCGACCAGCTGCCGCCGCTCGGCCGGATCGAAATCCTTGAAGAGGGGTGAGATGGCCATCACGTTGCTCAGCAGCCGCTGCCGGTAGAAGTTCTTCAGCGACTTGATGACCAATGGATGGTTCCTGGCCAGGTGGCGGAGCACGGCGCTTCCGACCTCGAGCAGCTCGGTGTCCTCCTCGGCCGAGACGTTGGCGGTGCGCGGAGCGCCCGAGAGCAGCGCCATCTCGCCGAAGAACGCCCCTTCCCCGAGAGTGGCCAGCTGCAGCTCCTCGCCGTCCGGCAGCTTCTTCCAGATGCGCACCTTGCCTTCCACGATGACGAAGAAGCTCCGGCCGGGCTCACCCTCCTTGAGGATCTGCTCTCCGGCGCCGTAACGCCGGTACGAGAGGCGGTTCACCAGCTCGACGAACGCGTCGCGCGGCAGGTCGTCGAAGAGCGGCACGCGCGCGGGCACCTTGCGCGGCGCCGCCTTCGCGCCCGGGAGGATGGCGCCGAACGCCGCCTCCAGGTCCTGCCCGCTCGCCTCGACTTCCGGCTCCTCGCCGCGGTCGGTGGAGACCGAGAGCAGCTCGATCTCCTCCTCCACGTCGGAGCCGAGCAGATCGGCGATGGGCCGGGTGGGCTCCAGGGGCGCCGTGACCACCTCGTCGTCGTCCGGGTTCGCCGCCAGGTCCTCGGGTTCGGCCTCGAGGATGGCGTCGTCGGGCAGGTCCTCGATCTCCGCGCGACCTTCCGGGGACCCGGAGTGCGCCTCCGGAGGCGGCGGGATCAGCGCGCGCTCCGAGTAGCCCGGAGAGAAGTTCTTCGGCGAGTCGTCCAGCTCGAGCGAGTCGCCGTCATCGGCGGCCTCTTCGACCTCGATCCGATCCACCATCGCGCCCCGTTGCGCGCCGCGCGTCGGGGCCGGCGGGTCCTTCTTCGTGATCTGCGGCTCGTCGGGAAGCTCGATCCCGTCCGCCACGTCGTCGCGCGCGGCCTTCGCGGGGGCGATCCGACCGATGGCGGCGGCCTTCCCGCCCGCGCGGCCCGCGCTGTCCGGGGCTCCCTTGCTCATGCGGCGCTCGTTCATCTCGGCGAGCTGCTTCTGCGCCTCTGCGTTGCGCGGGTCGATCTCGAGGATGACCTTCACCGCGGCGATCGCCTTGATCAGCTGCCCCTGGTCCGCGTAGTAGCGGCCGGCCGCGTCGTACTGCGCGATCGACTTCTGCGGCTGCGCGAGCTTCCGGTAGCAGTCGCCCAGCCTGAACCGGTGCTGCACGTCCTTGGGCTCCGCCTGGACGAGCTGCTCGAGGATCTCGGCGGCCTTCTCGAACTTCGACTTCTTGAGGTACTCGGCGGCGGAGTCCTTCAGCTTGCGCGCGTCGACGGAGTCCTTGGCCATGCGCGGTCTTTTTTATCCCTGCTGCACGGTCCTGTCGCCTTCGGCGACGCGGTTCTTCGGGGTGGGTCCACGGCGGAGCGGGGACGACAGCTCCTCACCTCCGCTGCCTGCGCGCGGGCTGCGGCGGGCCGTGCCCGTGGCGCCGGGCGGGGAGCGTCGCGAGCCGGGGTGGCGGCGGCTGCGCCTTCTTGCCCGCCTGCTCGCGCAGGGCGTGCACTTCGGCGCGCGTCAGCTCGCGATAGTCTCCGGGACGCAGGCCGTCCACCCCTATACCGCCGTAGTCGGCGCGGTGCAGCTTCAGGACCGGCGCGCCCACCGCTTCCATCAGCCGCTTTACTAGATGTGGCCGGCCCTCGGAGACGACCACGCGCACCCAGGTGTTGCGCGGGGTCCGGCTCTGCACCGCCGCGTCCAGCGCCCGCGCGCGCCCGTCCTCGAGGCGCACCCCGGACTGCAAGCGGGCGATCTGTTCGGGCCGGGGGACGCCCGCCACCTTGGCGAGATACGTCCGGCGCACCCCGAATCGCGGATGCATCAGCTGGTGCGCCAGCTCGCCGTCGTTGGTGACCAGCAGCGCGCCCTCGACGTCGTAGTCGAGCCGGCCCACCGGGTAGACCCGCTCGGGGATGCCTTTCAGGTACTGCGCGATGGTCGGCCGGCCCTCCGGATCGGACAGCGTCGTCACGCACCCGGCCGGCTTGTAGACCACGAACCAGACCTTCTCCTCCGGGTCGGCGATGAGCTTGCCGTCGACGCGGATGAGGTCCTTGCGGGGGTCGGCCTTGGTCCCCAGCTCCTTGACCATCTCGCCGTTCAGCTCGACGCGGCCCTCGGCGATGAGCTGCTCGGCCTTGCGCCGCGACGCCACGCCCGCGTGAGCGAGGATCTTCTGCAAGCGCTCCTGCATCACTGCTCCGGCTTCCGGCTCGCGTCTTCCGGCTCGCGGTCCGCAGGTCCTTCGGAGGTCGTGCTCGGGGTCGCGTTCGCGTCCGGAGTCGGAATCGCGTTCGGATCCGGCGGCGGCGCCAGCACCTGGGCGGCGGCCTTGCTCTGCTCCTCCGCCACATCCATGGCGTCCTCGAGCTGCGAGAGGGCGGCGTCGCTCTCGGCGGTGTGCTGGGCGAGCTTCTCGGCCGCCTGCGGATCCTGCGCCAGGTCGGTGAGGCCGGCGACGGGCGGGGCGGGCGCCTCCTCCTCGACGATCTTGCGGCTGTCCTCGGACAGCTCCTGGAACTCGCGCAGCGTGGGCAGCTGCGTCAGGTCGCGCAGGTTGAACAGCTCGAGGAACTCCTTGGTGGTCCCGAACAGCAGGGGGCGCCCCGGTTCGTCCTTCTTGCCGAGGATCCGGACGAGCTTGCGGTCGAGCAGCGCCTTGGTCACCGCGCCGCAGTCCACGCCGCGGAGGTCCTCCATCTCGGGCCGGGTGATCGGCTGGCGGTAGGCCACGATGGCGAGCGTCTCCAGCGCGGCCCGGGTCAGGCGCATCGGCTTCACCTGGAGCATCCGGCGCACGTACGCGCCCAGCTGGGGGTCGGTGCGCAGCTGCCAGCGGCCGCCCAGGTCGACCAGCACGGTCCCGCCCGCGCCCGGCGCGTGCTTGTGCCGCAGCGCCTCCAGCGCCTCCTGGAGGACCTGCTCCTCGAGCTGGGTCGCGTCGCGCAGCGCGGGAAGGTCGAGCGGCTTCTCCGCGGCGAAGAGGAGGGCCTCGACGATGGCGCGCGCCCGCTCCGGAGTGGCGAAGCGCGCCGCCTCCGCGAGCATGGACAGCTCCGTCTGGGTCGCCTGCTGGAGCTCCTGCTCGTCCGCAAGCGGTGCGTCGACCCCTTCGGGCGGGACCCCGCCGTTCCGCTCAGCCCCGGTAGTCAAGCTGGACTCCTTCCGCCGAGGCGTCGGAAAGGCCCTCGGTGCGGGTCAGGTAGATCTCGCCGTGCGGGTCCGGCTGGTGGACCTTGATCAGCTTCAGCTTGGTCATCTCGAGCACGGCCAGGAAGGTGGGCACCAGGCGGTGCCGGTCGTGCGCGCCCAGATCGGCGAACAACGAGGTGAAGGCGATCCGCTCCTCCTCGCGCAGCCGATCGGTGATGGCGGAGATGCGGTCGCCGATCGAGAGCCGCTCGACGAAGACCTCGTGCGGGATGGTCAGCTTCCGCCGGGCGAGCACGTTCGAGAGCGCCTCGATCAGGCGGTACGCGGAGAGGTCCTTCGGCCGGAGGAACTGGACGTTCGCCGCGGCGAGCGGCAGCTCTTCGCGCGCGCGCCGCGTGAACAGGTCGCGGCCGAGCTGCGGCAGCGCGGCGAGGTCCTGGCCGGCCCTCTTGTACTTCTGGTACTCGAGCAGCCGGCGGATCAGCTCCTCGCGCGGGTCGGGGCCCGACTCCCCGTCGGCGGCGTCCCGCGACTCCTGCGGGGGGAGCAGCATGCGCGACTTCATGTGCGCGAGCGTCGCGGCCATCACCAGGAACTCGCCCGCCAGATCGAGGTTCAGCGCGCGCGCCTCCTCCATGTACTCGAGGTAACGGTCGGTGATGAACGCGATCGGGACGTGGAGGATGTCGAGCTTGTGCTCCTGGATGAGCGACAGGAGCAGATCCAGCGGCCCCTCGAACTGGGGCAGCGCGATGGCGAAGCCCGCCGCCTGCGGCGGTGGCGGCGGCTCGACCGCCGCGTTGTCGGGGATCTCCGGCTCCACCAGCTACTCCAGCTTCATCGCTGCGCGGACCTTGACCATCGTCTGCTCCGCCACGGCGCGCGCCTTTTCCGTGCCGAGCCGCACCAGCTCCTCCACGCGGCCGGGCGTGCGCGTGAGCTCCTGGCGCGCGGCCCTGTGCTTCTCCAGCACGGGCAGCAGGCTGAGGAGCAGCATCTTCTTGCAGTCGACGCAGCCGATGCCCGCGCTGCGGCACTCGCGGTCGACCAGCTGCACGGTCTCGGGCGGGCTGTAGGCGCGGTGGAGGTAGTAGATGGGGCACACCTCGGGGTGGCCGGGGTCGTGCCTGCGCTTCCGCGCGGGATCCGTGACCGCCACCATGATGCGCTTGCGGGCCTGCTCGGGGTCCTCGCCCAGCTCGACTGCGTTCCCATACGACTTGCTCATCTTGCGCCCGTCGAGGCCGAGGATCTTCGGCACCTCCGTCAGGTACGGGTGCGGCTCGGCCAGCACGGGCTTCCCCTCGGCCGCGTAGAGGTGGTTGAAGCGGCGCACCAGCTCGCGGGCCAGCTCGAGGTGCGAGACCTGGTCCTGCCCGACCGGGACGGCGTCGGCGCCGTACAGCGCCACGTCGGCCGTCTGCAGCACCGGGTAGCCGAGGAAACCGTAGTTGTTCAGGTCCTTCTCCCGCAGCTGCTCCTGCAGCTCCTTGTAGGTCGGCACGCGCTCGAGCCAGCCGATCGGCGCCACCATGCCGAGGAGCAGGAACAGCTCGGCGTGCTGCTTCACGCGGCTCTGGATGAACAGGGTGCACCGCTGCGGATCGAGCCCGGCGGCGATCCAGTCGACGAACATCTCCCGCTGCGCCTCGGCGATCTTCGAGGGGTCCTTGTAGTCGGTGGTGAGCGCGTGCCAGTCGGCGGAGAAGAAGAAGCACTCCGCCACCTTGGTCAGCTCGATCCAGCTTTTCAGCGCGCCCTGGTAGTGCCCCAGGTGCATGCGGCCGGTGGGGCGCATCCCCGAGACCACCCTGCGCGGGACCCTGTGGGGTGCCGGCCGGCCGGCCGGCACCTCGGCTTCTGCCATCGCTGCACTCCCGGGCGGCTCGCGCCGCGCGAAAAGAAGTGAGGCACCCTACCCGAACTGGCCGCCGCGGTCATCGGGCGACGTACTTGCCTCCGGTGAGCACGTGGACGGCCTTGCGCCGGTCGGGCGTGCACGCGCCGCCAGGATTGCCCTCCGGGCAGGACACCTCCTCGGTGACCAGCAGCTTGCGCGGAAAGCCGCGGCCGATGGGCTTCACGGTCCGTTCGATGACCGGCGCCGGCTCTTCCGGGACTTCCGAGGAGGTCTCGCGCGTCTTCAGCTCGAACACCTTGGCCAGCTGATCGCCGTGCGCGTCCAGGAACGACGTCCGCTCGACCACCGTGTGCACCGACCCGGGACACTCGTCGAGCCGGTCGTCCAGCTCCAACGTGTCGCGCCGGCCGCTGGTCAGCCGGACCAGCTTCACCGAGCGCGGCGCCCGGTCGGGCCCGCCGCAGACGTCGCTCGCCGGGGCATCCATCGAAGGGTCCTCTCCGCCCAGCTTGCAGTACGCGCCGCCCCGGAGCGCCTTCAGGACCGCGATGCGCTGCGACCAGAAGTGCGACTCGCCCTCGTCGGCGCACAGCTCGAGTCGGACGTGCACCAGGAGGTCCTTGCCGCCCGTGAAGCTCGCCCGGACCAGATCCACTCCGCGCACGACGGGCTGCTCGGCGCACTCCGCGTCCGGCGCGGCGTCGCCGGCGGGCGGCACCGGACGGAACCCGAGCTGCTCGAGCAGCTGGCCCTGCTCCTTCGACCCGGGCGCGGCCTTGAGCAGCGCGTCCTTCCACTCCTTCGGGTCCACCTCCAGCATCCGCGGACAGCCCAGCAAGGCGGCGATCAAGACCGCGAGCATGCGGTGCTCACTATCACGGAAACGATCGAGGGCCGGAATGGCTCCCGCCAGGTCCGCGCCGGGAAAAGCGCAGCGCCGCCGGATACCGCGGCGACCGTCACGCGCGCGGGTGCTTCGACAGGACCACCTTGAGGCGTTCCCGGTCGACGTGCGTGTAGATCTGCGTGGTGGCGATGTCGGCGTGGCCGAGCATCGCCTGCACCGCGCGCAGATCGGCTCCGCGCTCCAAGAGATGCGTGGCGAAGCTGTGGCGCAGCGTGTGCGGGTGCACGTCGCGCAGTCCCGCGGCCGCGGCATAGCGGCAAAGCAGCTTCCAGAACCCCTGCCGCGTCATGCGCCGGCCGCGCGGCGTCACGAACAGGTCGCGGCTCTGCCGTGCCCGCAGCAGGATTGCGCGCGGGCCGCGCAGGTACGCCTCGAAGGCCGCCTGCGCGCGCTGCCCCACCGGCACGATGCGCTCCTTGCCCCCCTTCCCGCGCACACGCACGATGCCCAGCCGCGGGTCCACCGCCGCGAGCGGCAGGGCGACCAGCTCGGACACGCGCAGACCGCTGGCGTAGAGTAGCTCGAGCATGGCGCGGTCGCGCGCGCCCGGAGGCGTGGACGCGTCGGGCTGCGCGAGCAGGCGGTCCACCTCCTCCACGCCGAGGAAGTCCGGCAGCGGCCGCGAGCCGCGGGAGGCCTCGACGCCGTCGGTCGGGTCGAGCGGCGCCAGCCCTTCCGCGCTGGCGAACCGGTGCAGCCCCCGCACCGCGGCCAGGTGCCGCGCTTGCGAGGCGCGCGACAGGCCCCGCTGCTGCAGCGAGGCGACGTGCTCCAGCACCTGGATCTGCGTCACCTGCGCCAGCGCCGGCACGCCGCGCGCCGCCAGCCAGTCGAGGTACTCGCGCAGGTCGCGCGCGTACGACTCGAGCGTGGCCGGCTGCAGCGCGCGCTCGACGCGCAGGTGCGCCAGGTAGCGGTCGAGCGCATCGTCGAGCGGCCCCGGCGCACCCGCGGTCATCTCGCTCAAGCCAGCACCCCCTCGATGCGTCCCTTCCCCCGGCGCAGCACCACCGGCCGCGGTCCGGTCAGGTCGATGACCGTGGACGGCTCGTTCAGCGTCACCCCGCCGTCGAGGATGAGGTCCAGCCCATGGCCGAGCTGCTCCTGGATGTCCGCGGCCTCGACGAGCGGCTCGTCGTCCGCGATCGCCGCGCTGGTGGTGGCCAGGGGTCGCCCCAGGCCATGCACCAGGGCCGTGGCGACCGGCGCGTCCGGGACGCGCACGCCGACCGCGCGCTGCCGCGTCAGCGCGGTGCGCGGCACGAGCCGGGTGGCCGGCAGCACCACCGTGTACGGACCCGGCAAGAGGCGCCGCAGCAGGCGGAACCGATCGTTGTCGACGATCGCGTACTTCGCCACCTCGCCGAGATCGCCGCAGAGGAACGCGAACGGCTTGCGGGGATCGCGGCGCTTGAGCAGCGCCATCCGCTCGATGGCCTTCTTCTGGAACAGGTCGCAGCCGATCGCGTAGTAGGTGTCGGTCGGGTAGCTCACCAGGCCGCCCGCGTCGAGCACCGAGACCGCGCGCGAGACGTACCGCGGCTGCGGGTGCACGGGGTCGATCGGCTGGATGGGAGCGCGGCTCGCCACCGCGCCATGCTGCGGGCGCGCCGGGAGACGCGCAAGAAATCAGGCGTCCCCGCGAAGCGAAAGCGGCGGCCACGGGACCGGGGCCGCCGCGTTCCTCTTCGAGCGGGATCCGGCAGGAGCGGTTGCTACTCCTCCTTGGGGCCGGAGCTCACGCCCGCGCCGCCGCTCGGCGCTTTTCCCTCCCCCTCGGTGTCCTCGGCCGGGGTGGCGCGGCTGGCCGCCGCGCGTCCCAGCCGCTTGCCCTGCTCGATCAGCTCGCGGACCTTCTGGCCACCCTTGTGGCCGATCTGCGAGTAGAACTCCGGGCCGCGGCTCGCGCGCACGCTCTCTCCGCCCTTCTTCCCGATCTTCTCGTAGAACTCGTGCCCGCGCTCCGCCTTGACGGTCTCGCCACCCTTCTTGCCGATCTGCTCGTAGAAGGCCCGGCCGCGCTCCTGCGCGACCTTCACGCCTCCCTTGCGACCTGCCTCGGCAACCGTCATCCCGCCCTTCTTCTCGTCCGCCATCTCCTGCCTCCGGTGGTTGGAAGGATCCCCCCTCCCCTCCGCCGTCAGCCCCCTCGTCCTAGATCCGCTTCTTGCCCTGCTCGATCAGCTCCCTGACCTTCTGGCCGCCCTTGCGGCCGATCTCCTCGTAAAAGGAGGGGCCGTACTTGTTGCGTACGGCCTCTCCACCCTTGCGGCCGCCCAGCTCTCCGCCCTTGCGGCCGATCTCCTGGTAGAACCCGACGCCGCGCTCGTCGCGCACGCGCTCGCCGCCCTTGCGGCCGGCTTCGCTGACCGTCATCCCGCCTTTGCCGTTCATGCGATTGCTCGCCATGGCCCGCTCTCCCTGGTGGGCTACTCTTCTCTCGCCGCCGGCAAGACCTCGCCGCCCACTGACGGGACGTCCTCTTCGCGCTCGGCCATCGTCTTGGCCTCGTTGGCGGCCTTCTTCCCCTCTTCGATCAGCTGGCGGACCTTGTGCCCGCCCTTCTTGCCGATCTCCTCGTAGAAGGGAGTCCCGCGCTCCGCCTTGACTGCGTCGCCGCCCTTCTTGCCGATCTGCTCGTAGAAGCCGGCCCCCCGCTCCGCCTTGACGGTGTCGCCGCCCTTCTTGCCGATCTGCTCGTAGAAGCTCCGGCCCCGCTCCGCCTTGACCGTCTCGCCGCCCTTGCGGCCGATCTCCTCGTAGAAGGAGTGCCCGTACTTGTCGCGAACCGTCTGGCCGCCCTTGCGGCCGGCTTCGCTCACCGACATGGCACCCTTCTTCTTCACCACCTCATCCGCCATTTCCCCACCCCTCCCGTTGACGCCCCCTCCTGAGGGGGAAATTGTGAAATACGTCCGTAGATCTCTGGACGTGCATTCCTAGCTCTGGCGCCTCCGCGCCGTCCCGCGCTCCTCGGTGCGGCGGCCGGCGGCGATGAGATCGCGCACGCGCTGACCGCCCTTGCGGCCGATCTCCTGGTAGAACTCGCGGCCCCGCTCTGCCTTCACTGCCAGCCCGCCCTTCCGGCCGCCGATGAGGCCGCCCTTGCGGCCCGCCTCGCGCACCGTCATGCCGCCGAACTCGGGCTCGCGCGCAGGGCGCCGTCCCGCCGATCGCCGGGTCGACATCTTCAATTTCGCTGCCGCGCCACGGCGCGTCTGCCTGCTGGTCCGCTGGGTCTTCCGGTTGGCCATCTTGTTTCCTTTGCCTCAAAGGCCCCTAAGTGCCCGCGAACCCTGAATCTTTGGACGGCGGCCGGGACTGCAAGCCGCCGGCCACGCATCCGCCGAAAACAGTGGCGGGCCGGCGCACCTGTCCGGCACCGGACTGTCAACGAGCGAAGGCTAGGACGCCTTGCTGCGAGGTGCAAGCGGGCAACCTTCTGCAACTGCTGAGGAAAGGTCTCAGGACCTTCCGGCCAGCTCGGCGATGGCCGCAGCCACCGCGGTCTGGAGCTCGCGCAGACGATCGTCGGAACCGATCTTGCGGGCGCCCGCCCGCCCGGCTGCCTCACGAAGGTAGAAGGCGTCGGTCGCGCGGTTCCCTTCCGTAGCGATTCGAGCGACCTCGATGGATGCGCCTGCCCTGTGCAAGGCGTCGGCGATGGCGTGCAGGAGGCCCGGCCGATCCTGGGTGAACACGTCGAGAATGGTGCAATCCTCGCTGGATACGTTGTCCACGCGCACCTTCGTCTCGACGGCCGGGGCGGCCGACGCTGCCCAGGAGGCGCGCCGCAGTCGCCGCTGGACCAGGCGGTGGGGGTCCTCTGCCCCGCTGAGCAGGCGGAGCAGATCGGCGTGGGCGGCTTCCCAACGACCCTGGGCGGGGGCCCCGCCGCCCGGCTCCCGGACGACGAACCGGTCGAGCGCGATGCCGTCCTCCAAGGAGTTCACCTCGGCGGCGAGGATGTCGATGCCGTTCGCCGCCAGGGCCGCGGAGAAGAGGGCCAGGAGGCCCGGGCGATCCGAGGCGACCAGGATCAGCTCGGCCTCGCCCGACTCGCGCTGCCGCAGCTCGGCGGCGAACCCGGTGCGGCGGGCCACCCGCCACAGCTTCAGGTGGCGGGCAGCGTCCTCCGGGCGGACGATGCCGACGTACCGCTCGGGCAAGGCGAGCGTGAACTCGGGCACCGCCTTGCGCGCGGAAGGCTCGTCGAGCAAAGGCTCGATCGCGCGGGCGAGTCGCTCGCGCCGCTGCTCGAGCGACTCGGCGTGCGCCGGCTGGTCGAGCTCCTCGGCGAGCAGGATGGCGTGCGCCTTCTCGTACAGCAGCCGGAGCAGGCGCGCCTTCCACTCGGTCCAGTTCTCCGGCGAGACGCTCGCCATGTCGGCGTAAGTGAGCAGGTACAGCATCTCCAGCCGCTCGACCGTGCGCAGCTCCCGGGCGAACGATTCGATCAGCGCCATGTCCTCGAGGTCCCGGCGCTGCGAGATGTGGCTCATCTTGAGGTGGGCGAGCACCAGCCACTCCACGTCGGCGGCGTCGCCCGGGTCCAACGAGATCCGCTGCGCGTAGGCGCGGACCAACTCCGCCCCGCGCGCGCTGTGGTCCGGGCCCAGGCCCTTGCCCAGGTCATGGAAGAGCAGCCCGAGCATCAGCACCAGCGGGCGCTGCTGGGCGCGCGCGATGCGAGTCAGCTCGGGCTCGACGTCGACGAGTCCGCCGGCCCGCAGACGCATCAGCCGCTGCAGCGCGAACACGGTGTGCGTGTCGACGGTGTAGACGTGGTACAGGCTGTGCTGCGCGCGCGCCCGGAGCCGGCCCACCTCGGGAAAGAGGGCGCCCAGGACGCCGAGCTCGTGGAGCGGCGCCAGCGCGTGGCCTTCGCTGCCCTCGCGCACCAGGTACTGCCAGAGCGCGAAGTGCGCCTCGCGGCCTTTGGCGAGCCCCGGCCCGAGACGCTGCAGCTCCTGCACCAGGAGGTCGCGCGCGTAGCTGTACACCGGGACCCCGTAGGTCTCCGCGACGGCGAAGATGCGCACCAGGTCGGCGGGGCGGCGGGCGAAGACCTCGCGGTCGTGCACGGTGACCCGGCCTTGCCAGAGCTGGAAGGCGTTGTCGATCGGCTTGGGAGGCGGCGGCGGGCGCCGGCCGAAGACGCCGGCCGGCCGCGGCACGTCCTCTACCGCGCAGCGGTCGACCAGGCCGTCGGAGGCGCGGGCGATCTCCTGCAGCGCGATGTACGTCTGCCGCATGAGCTGCTCGACGCCCAGCTCGGTGGGAGAGTCGCGATACCCGAGCGCGGCCGCGGCGCGACGCTGGTTGTCGAAGGTGAGGCGGTCGTCGCGGCGGCCGGTGGCGTAGTGCAGCTCGTTGCGCAGGCGCCAGAGCAGGTCGCGCGCCGCCCGGGCCTCCTTCACTTCGCGCGCGGGCAACAGGCCGCGCTCGCCGGCCTCGCCCAGGCCGGCCACCTTGTGGCGCACGCGCGCGATCCACAGCGCGGCCTGCAGATCGCGGAGGCCGCCCTTGCCCTGCTTGAGGTGCGGCTCGAGGAGCCAGACCGAGCCGCCGTAGCGCTTGCGCCGGACCTGCAGCTCCTCGAGCTTCTCCTGGATGAACTCCTCGACCTTGCGCGCCTCCAGCTCGGTGACCATGGCGCGCTCCAGGTCCTTGAAGAGCGCCGGGTCGCCGCAGACCAGCCGGCAATCGAGCAGCGCCGTGCGCGCCGTATGGTCCTCGCGGGCGAGCCGGAGCGTCTGCCGCAGGGTGCGCGCGGCGAACCCCGCCTCGAGCCCGGCGTCCCACAAGGCGCGGTGCAGCCGCTCGGCGACGGCATCCGCCCGCGCCCGATCGGGCGCCGGCGCGTCCTCGGGAGGGAGCAGCGCGAGCAGATCCACGTCGCTGCGCGGCGACAGCTCCCTGCGGCCGTATCCGCCCGTGGCGATCAGCGCCACCCTCGGCGGCGCCGCCCCCGGCAGCTCGCCGCAGATGCCCGCAAACATCTGCTGCACGACCTCGTCGGTGAGCGCCGAGATCGAGCGCACGACCTCCTGCCCGCCCGCCCCGGAGCGGTGGCGCGCGAGGATCTCCGCCCTGCCCGCCTCGACACGGACCCGTGCTGCGTCCGCCGTCCCCGACGACGCCCTGCCTCCACTTACGCGCGCGCCCGCATCC
>DASWGQ010000308.1:0-19187 GCA_036393595.1 Myxococcales bacterium
ACTTGCGGCCTTTGCGCTCCTGACGACCGCGCCGCCATCGTACGCGGATGAGCTCTCGATCGAGGTGCTTTCCGGCCGGGCCGACATGGTCGCAGGTGGCGACGCGCTCGTGCGCATCGACGTGAAGAAAAAGGAAAAGACGATCCCGCTGAGTCAGGTGACGATCACGCTGAACGGCGTCGACGTCAGCTCGCAGTTCCTCCCCGACGAGGCGGCGCGCACGCTCACGGGCCTGGTCACGGGCTTGCGCGTGGGCGAAAACCGGATCGCGGTGGATTCCAACCGCAAGGGCCGAGGCCGCCCGGACGAAGAGATCGCGATCGTCAACCACCCGATCGAGGGGCCCATTTTCTCCGGGCAGCACGAGAAGCCCTTCGCCTGCGCAACGCAGCAGTTCAACCTGCCGGCCGGCCTTGGCAACCTGGGCGCCGCCCTCGACGCGAACTGCTCGATCAACCGGCGCGCCGATTACCTCTATAAATCGACCAGCAATACGGGGAACAGCTTCACCCGTTGGCCGGTGGGGGCGACGGCTTACCCGGCCGATCTGGCATTTACGACGACGACCCTCGGCAAGCGGGTGCCTTACATCGTTCGCATGGAGACGGGCACGGTCAACCGCGCCATCTACCAGATCACCATCTTGCACGACCCGCTCGCCGAGCCGACCCCCAACTGGCATACCCAGCCGCAGAACTGGAACAAGCGGCTCATCTACACCTTTGGCGGTGGTTGTATCGGCGGCTGGTACCGACAGGGCGCCTCCACTGGCGGCGTGACCGACAACTTCATGTTGTCCAACGGCTACGCGCTCGCCTCGTCTACGCTCAACGTGTTCGGCAACAACTGCAACGACCTCACTGCTGCCGAGACGATGATGATGGTGAAGGAACGGTTCATCGAAGCTTACGGCCCGCCCGCCCACACGCAGGGCTGGGGTTGCTCGGGCGGCTCCTATGCGCAGCACCAGATCAGCGACAACTATCCCGGTCTGCTCGACGGCATCATTCCGGGCTGCTCGTTCCCCGAGGTCGGCTTCGCCACGATCAATTTCATCACCGACGCGTGGCTGCTCGACAACTACTTCAAGTCGCGTCAAACGGCGATGGGTTGGAGCGACGAGCAGAAGCGTCAAGTCACGGGGTTCATGAATTACGACACGGCGCCCAACGTCGCGATCGGCGCGCACCGCATCGACCCGAAGCCGGGCTCGACGAGCTGCAACGCAGTGCCGGTCGCCCAGCGCTACGACCCGGCGACCAATCCGACCGGCGTCCGCTGCACCGTCTACGACCATACGGTGAACGTGTACGGCAAGGACCCGGTCACCGGCTTCGCCCGGCGGCCGCTCGACAACGTCGGCATCCAGTACGGCCTCAAGCTGGTCGACAACGGCGACATCTCGGTCGAACAATTCCTCGATCTCAACGAGCGAATCGGCGGCTTCGACCGCGACGCGACCATCGTCCCGCAGCGCACCAGAGCGGACCTGCTCGCGGCTCGCGCTGCCTACCAGACCGGACGGTTGACGAACGGCGGTGGCGGGCTGTCGGAAATACCGATCATCGACTACCGCGCCTATAACGATCTGTTTCCAGGCGGCGACATTCACGTCCGGTATCACTCCTTCTCGATGCGCAAGCGCCTGGAGAAGGCAAACGGGCGCAGCGACAACCAGGTCATGGTGGTGGAGGACAACCGCTTTGGTCTCTACGAGAATGCAAGCCCGCTGCTGCAGCGCATGATCGTGACGATGGACCGGTGGATTACCGCCATCAAGGTGGATCAAGGCCGCGAACCGCAGATCGACAAGGTGGTGCGCAACAAGCCGGCGGACCTGCAGGAGGGCTGCAACACACGCGACGCGAGCCCGACGTTCATTGCGGAGCCGCAGACGCGCGACCCTTCGACGACCTGTCATCAGCTGTACCCGTCGAACTCGTTCCCGCGCGAGATCGCCGGTGCGGACGTCGCCGCCGACATCATCAAGTGCCAGACCAAGCCGCTACGCCAGTCCGATTACGCCGTCAGCTTCACGCCGACGCAGTGGGCGCGCTTGCAGGCGGTCTTCGCGTCCGGCGTGTGCGACTGGTCGAAGCCCGGCTTCGAACAGCAGGATCCGATCGGCACCTGGATTGTCATCGAGTAGGTTCATGCCTAACCCGATTCACACGGCAGGGTGGACCCGCCTGGGACGGGCGGCGCACTCTCGGCAGCGCGCCGCCGTTCGCGCTCCTGCGCTTGCTGCACGCGCTCGCGCAGCAGCACGAACACCTCGCGCGCGCGAGCCTTGCGCAGCGAGAACGCCATCTGCGCCAAGCTGCGCTTGCCGAACACGGTGACGTAGTCGACGCCCAGCGCGAGATGGAGAACGAAGCCGATCGTGAACGGCACCGCGAATGCCAACGCGACTACGAAGCCCGCGGGAGTGCCGCCGCGCATGAGGGCGACCGTCACGCCCGGCGTGCTGGACAGGAGCGCCATCGCCATCCAGAGCACCAGGCTCGAGGCGCGGCGCCGCCGGTCGAGCGTGACCAGCAGCACTTCGTCGAACAGCACGCGCCTGCGAGTGCCGATGTAGCCTTCAATCTCGTCGATCTCCACCGCGCCATCCGTCAGGTAGACGCGGGTGCGCGAGACGAGGCTCGCGGTGGTGCCGAGCAGCTTTCGCGCCACGATCACCTCCGGAATGCCCCGGCCATGGAGAGCGGTAATACGATCCCCATGAGAGTCACCACGGCGCCGAGCAGGAGCGAAAGGATGGAGCCCGGAAGGCCGCCTTCGTCGCCATTCTTGCGGTCCTGCGAGATCCCGCGCACGGCGGCCACCAGCGCAGCGGGACCGATGACGATTCCCAGCGGCCACACGAAGATTCCACCCACCGAGAGGTACAATCCCAGCGTGCGCCAGCTGCGGAAGGTGGTGCGCGCGCTCTCCAGGGCGCCTTCGGCGCGGAGGCGATCGAAGCAGGCGGCGCAAAGCACCTTCCCGTCGCTCTCCACCCTGCACAGGCTGCAGATGAAGGCGCCACAGCGCTCGCAGGCGGCGACCGCGGCATTGCGGGCGTGGCGCGCGCACTGCGCGGACGTGCCGCCGTCGAGGTCGCGAGGTGCGGCGCGAGGCGACTCTGGCGGATCGAAGAGCGCGGCCTGGAACTCGAGCGCGCAGTTGCCGCAGTACACCGCGCCTTCCTTGAGCACGATGCGCGGCAATGGCTCCCAGCAGCGCGGGCAACCGGGCTCGCGGTACGCTCGCGCGGCCGTCTTCACGGCCTCGCGTTCACCACGATGGTCTTGCCGATGCGGTCGTGCAGCGTGCGGCGGTTCGTGGTGAACACCATCAGCACGTCGACGAGGCCGAGGACGTAGGTGACGCTCATCACCTGCCGCGAGATGGCCCGCGCCCATGCCTGGCCGGCCGAGAGATCGCTTCCGTTGGCATTGACCACTTTGGTGCCCACCGCCTTCTTGCCCAGCGTCTGGCCGCCAAAGTACTGCAGCATGAGCCCCTCGTAGGCGACGTAGGCCAGCGCGGGCAGGAGGATGCGGGGAACGAAATTGTCGAACATGCCAGGCGCGGCGTATTTCACGGCCAAGAAGGCGTAGACCGGCAGAAAGACCAGGCCGTCGATGAACGCGCCGCCGAAGCGGCGGCTGGCGCTCGCTAGGTCCGCGCCGACCGCCCCTGACTTGAGATCGCGGATCTGCTCCTCCTTGCAGGCGGCGTCGTAGGGACGGCCGTCCAGCTCGACGACGCAGTCGGTGCAGAAGGGAATGCCGCAGCGCGCGCACCGCACCAGCCCGGACACGACGTCGGCATGGTTCGGGCAGCTCTGGATCGCTTTTGAAGTGAGGGCCATGCGAAAGTCCTATCAGGCCGCCCGACTCAGGTCGATTCCTCGGGCCCGGCGCACAGCGCCGCAACTCCGCGCACCAGGTTCTCCCCGGAAAGGTGCGGATCTTCTACACCGAGCCGCACCCGGTAGTGCTCGCCCACCTCCTCGAACAGCTCGTAGCGGGCGCGCTCCGAGAGGTGGGGCGCGCGCAGGCAGAGTGCGAAGAGCAGCTCGCGCTCCTCGATGCCGAGGCGGTGATCGACGAGGCGCTTCACCCGCGGAGTGCGCAGGCTGTTGAAGCGGCGCGCGCCCAGCGCCTCGATGCGTGGGACGGCGGGCTGCTCTTCGCCGACCACCAGCGTGTCGGCGGCGCGATCGCCGAGGCGGCGGTGCTGGGAGTCGAGCAGCGCCGCGAGCATGCCGACGCCGCCCAGCGGCAGGACGTCGACGAGCCGCACCACGTTGCGCACCAGCGACTGCGCGACGTCTACCGGCAGGCCGCGCCCGTCGACCACGCGGATGCGCAGGATGCGCTTCCCCGGCGACTGGCCGTTCCAGCGCACCTCGAAGAAGACGTGGTAGCCCCACAGCACCAGAAAGCCCGCGGTGGCGACGAACATCGCCCTCACTGCCTCGGGGAGGATCGCTCCCACCGTCGAGATCAGGCCCGTCGCACCGGCGATGATGGCCGAATCGAGCAGAAAGGCCGCGAACCTTCGCCCCAGGCCCGCAGGGACCAGCTCGATGAGCACGTGCTCGGGGCTGTGCACGAGCCGGCGGAGCTTCATCGGCCGCGTCCCGTTCGACCCGCAAACAGCCAGCCGCACATCGCCGCGAACAGCCCGCAGGCCACCGCGATCTTGACCGCGTACGGCACCGATCGCGCCGACATCTGCGAGAAGGAGCCCTCGATCAGGCCAGCGAACACCAGCAGCACCGCGCACGCGGAAAGCATGCGGAAGACCGCGGGGAAGCTCTCGCGGAGCGCCGCGGGGCGGCCGCGTTCGCCCGGCATGAGCAGCGCCCGTCCTGCGAGGAGGCCCGCCGCTCCGGCGAAGACGATGGACGGCAATTCCAGCGCGCCGTGCGGCCCCACCCAGGCGACGAAGAAGGTGCCGGCTCCGTCGAGCAGGTATTGCGCCGACACCGCGCCGAGCACGACGCCGTTGTAGAAGAGCAGCAAGAAGCCGCCCGCGAAGGTCAGCGCGCCCAGCGCGAAAGTGAGGAACGACACCTGGATGTTGTGCGTGTAGAGGTAGGAGCCGAACTCGGTCGCCTTGCTCAGGCTGTCGATGCGCTCCTTGCCGGACTCGATCTGCGCCACGCGATCCGACGGACGCTCGGTGAGGAGCTCGCGCGGCAGCAGCGCTTCCGCCTGCGCCGGGTTCACCACCACCGCCGCGAATCCCACCGCCGCGCCGAGCAGGAGCGCCGCCGCCGCGAGAAGCACCCAGCGCTGCTCGCGCCGGAAGGTGGTGGGGACGTCGCGCAGGAAGAAGCCTTTCCAATCGACGCGCGCCGAGGCGCGGCCGCGATAGACGAAACGGTAGGCGCGCCCGACCAGCTGGTTCACGTTGCCGAGGAGCTGCGGGTTGGCGGTGAGCGCGCGCGCCTGGTTCAGGTCGGCGCAGGCGCTGCGGTAGAGGAGGAGCAGTTCCTGCAGGCGCGCGCGGCCGAGCTGTGACTCGGGCGCGTCCTGCACCTCGTCGAGCAGCGCCTCGAGGCGCTTCCAGCGCGGCCCCCGCTCGGCGATGAAGCGCTCGAGGTCGGTCACAAGAGCTGCCTCCGCTTCACTTCCAGGTACGCGTTCACCGCCGCCGCGCCGCTGTCCTCCGGCACGGTCTCCGCCACCAGCGCGCCGAGCTGGCGCAGCTCGCGCACCAGCCGCACCCGATCCTGCACCAGCTCGGTGGCGACCAGCGTGCGGCAGAGCCCGGAGCGGTCCGCCGGCAAGGCTTCGGCCATGGCCTCCAGCGGCGCGTCCTTGAGCACCAGGACCATGGGCAGGTGGCGCGGCATCAGCATGCGGACCGCCGCGAGCAGGGTCCCGTGGTCGCCGCGCTCGGGCAGGACGGTCAGGATCAGGACCAGCGTGCGCGCCCGCAGCCGGCGGCGCAGGTGCGCCGAGAGCGCGCGGTAGTCGGTGGGCAGGAACTCCGGGGCGATGCCGGTAGCGAAGCGCGTCAGCGCGGCCAGGTGCGAGCCGCCGCGCCCCTGGGTAATGCCCTTCTCCACCTCGGAGCAGAAGGAGAGCAGCCCGGTGCGGTCCTCGGCGCGGTTGCAGACGTAAGCGGCCAGCATGGCGGCGTTGACGGCGTGATCGGCGCGGGTGAGCGCGCCCACCCGGCCGGCCATGCGGTGCCCGCGATCCACGCACAGCAGCACGTCCTGCGAGCGCTCCACCTGGAACTGCCGCACGATCAGCTTGCGCTGGCGCGCGGTGGCTTTCCAGGAGATCTGCCGGTAGTCGTCTCCGGCGACGTAGTCGCGCAGCCGGTCGAACTCGCGCCCCTGGCCGATGCGCGGCGCGATGTGGGTGCCCAGCCCGCGCAGGAAGAGCGCGTTGAGCCGGGCGTGCAGCCGCTGCACCGACCGCAGGTTGGGGAGCACGCGGACCGTCTGCGGCGCGCCGGCCTGCACGATGCGCTCGCTGAGGCCAAAGCGGGTCAGCGAAACGTGCGGCGGCGCGATCTGCGCCTCGCCCCGCGCCGCGCCCGTCACGGGATGCGAGAGCCGCAGCGTCTCGCCGGCTGCGCACTCGCCGCGGGCGCTGCTCGACCCACCTCCGAGGACATCGGGCCAGAGCGTGCGCAGCGCGATGTGCAGCGGTGCGCGGGAGTCGTGCGAGACGTCGACGCGCAGCTCGGCGGCCTCGCCCAGGGAGAGCGCCACGACCTCATCGCGCACAGCGCGGATCGTCACGCGCCGGAGCAGCGCCGCCTCCGCCGCCGCCCACGCCACGACGGCCAGGGCGGCGCCCGCGCCGACGTAGGCCAGCGGCCAGAACACGGCGCCCAGCGCCGCGACCAGCGCGGCCGCGCCGAGCGCCGGCGGGAGCCGGTCTCCCGCCCTCACCGTGGGACCTCGATGCGCTCGAAGATGCGCTGCAGCACCGCTGCCAGGTCGAGCCCTTCCATCTCCGCCTCGGGCGAGAGCGTCACCCGATGCGCGAGCACCGCCGGCGCCAGCTCCTTCACGTCGTCGGGGGTGACGAAGTCGCGCCCGCGCAACGCCGCCATGGCGCGCGTGGCCGCCAGCAGCGCCAGAGAGCCGCGCGGTCCCGCGCCGAGCTGCACGCCCTCGTCCCGGCGCGTCGCCGAGACGACGTCGCGCAGGTAGGCGAGCAGCTTCTCCTCGACCCGCACCTGCGCGGCCACGCTGCGGATGGCGCGCAAGAGGACCTGCGCGTCGAGCACCGGGGCGAGCTGAGCGAGGGCGTCCTCGTGCAGCGTACGACCCTCGCCGTACGCGCGCAGCATCGACAGCTCGTCCTCGCCGGCGGGGTAGTCGACCTCGATCTTGAGCAGGAACCGGTCCTTCTGCGCTTCCGGAAGCGGGTAGGTACCCTCGTACTCGACCGGGTTCTGCGTCGCGAGCACGAAGAAGACCGGAGAGATTCCGTGGCGCACGCCGTCGATGGTGGCGGCCCGTTCCTGCATGGCCTCGAGCAGCGCCGACTGGGTGCGCGGTGTGGTGCGGTTCACCTCGTCGGCGAGCAGGACGTCGGTGAACACCGGCCCCGGCTGGAAGACGAACTCATGAGTCTTGGGATTGAAGACGTTGGTGCCGAGCAGGTCCACCGGCATCAAGTCGGGCGTGAACTGGATGCGCCGGAAGCGGCAGCCGAGGAGCCGCGACAGCGCCAGCGCGAGCAGCGTCTTGCCGGTGCCGGGAGCGCCTTCGATCAGCCCGTGCCCGCCCGCGAGCAGGCAGGTGAGCGCGCGTTCCTTCATCTGCGCCTGCCCGAGGATGACGGAGTCGAGCTGCTTGCGCAGCGACGAGAACGCCAGGTGCACGTCGGCGAGGGAGGACTCAGCTTCTGCCACGGCGGTGCTCATCGCGGAACCTTTCGCAGGCGGAGACGAGGCGGCCGAGCCTCGCGCGGAACTCGGAGTCGGAAAGGCGGCCCTGCGGCGGGTCCGCATCGGGCGCGTACTGGCGCAGGACCGCCTCGGCGCGCTTCTCGCCCACCCCGAGGCGCAGCGCGATCTCGTGCAAGAGCCGCGTGCGGTAGAGCTGCAGCGCCTCCGCGGGCGAGAGGGCGCGGCGGTAGAGCGCCGCCATGGAATCGACCAGCTCGACGGATTCCGCTCGCGGGTCGCGCCACGGATCGGCGGGCGGGCCCACCGTGACCGCGCGCCGCCAGAATGCCGCGCACAGCGCCAGCGCAGCGATGAGGAGCGCGGGGCCCAGCCCCCAGTCGCGCAAGAGGCGCAGGACGCCGGCGTCGTCGCGCAGGCCGTGGACGTGCTCGTCGAACACCACCGGCCGTCCGCTGCCGGCCAGCGCCAGAAGCAGCGCGAGGTGGTCGGCAGCAGCGAGATTGCGGTTGAAGAGCAACTCCGGCTCGGCCAGCAGCCAGATCTCGCCGGACCCGAGGGGCCGCCGCGCCACGGAGGGCGCCTCGCCGCGCTCGAACACGGGCTGCGCGTCGACCAGCGCGGCGGCCGGCAGGGCGCGCGGATCTGCCGTCTCGAGCGCGCCGATGCCGCGAAGCAGCGGCGATACCTTGCGCGCGCGGCCCTCGGCGCGCTCGCCGCGGATCGCGAGCACCAGTCGCCCTCCCGCGCGGACGAAGGCGTCTTCGGCCGCGGTGAGCGCTCGTTCCGGCGCCTGGTGGCGCGGCTTGTCCGAGGTGCCGGCGCCGGCGGTGCCGCCGTCCTCCGGCGCCGCTCCCGCGGTCGCCGGCGGGCGATCGCGCGCGCCGGCGGGATCGATGCGCAGGAGCACCGCTCGCTGCGGCAGCGAAGCCTGCGCCAGCGGCCGCGCGAACGTGCTCACGTGCGCGCCGCTCGCCTCCAGGTAGGCGCGCGCGAGCGAGGTTCCCTCCGGCCCGGTGCCCAGCGACGAGCCCGGCCCGTAGGCCTTGCGCCGCACAGCCGGATCCTTCCCCAGCCATGCCACCGAGATGGCCACGAAGAGCGCGAATACCGCGAGCGGCGCCCACTTCACGCCCGGCTCCCCAGCGCGCGCAGGATCTCCGCCGCCCCGCCGGCGAAGGCGTCCAGCGCCTCGGCGGTGCTCTCGCTGCGCCCGTACCACTCCAGGTCGAACCTGCGCGTCAGATCCTCGAAGCGCGGGCGCCAGGAAAGCGACGGCGCGAGCGCGTGCGCGTACTCCCAGTTGGTCCGCCCGCGCCGGTAATGCAGGACGCCCGCGCCGTAGCAGCGCACGAGCAACGCGTGATACCAAGCGCGGATCGCCTCGCGCGCCAGGCCCTGGGCGGCGAGCTCGCCGGCGCGCTGCTCCCAGCCTGCAGCAGTGCGCGAGAGCGGGTCGTCGTCGGCGGAACGATCGCGGCGCGCGGCCGGCGCTGCGGGCGCAGGCAGCGTCCGGCGCAAAGAGAGCAGGGCCAGGGCCAGCACCCCGGCGAGAATGACGCCGACGCCCACCAGCACGAGCGCCGTGATCCGTGCACCCGCGGCGGGCCCGTGCAGCGCGCGAGCGGGAAAGAGCCTCCGCACCCAGTCCCAGATGCGGGAGAGGCCGTCGCGGATCCACCGCCACGCCACCTGCAGCCATTCCACCACCTGCGCGATGAGCGAGGGCGCGGGCGACGCGAGCGCCTCGATCTTGCCGCCCGCCGGAGGGCCGCGCGGCTCCTGGGCGCGCCGCAACTCATCGAGCAGCGCGTGGTCCGGCTCGGCCGCGGCGCCCGATGTCACGGAGAGTGAATCGATCAGCGCGCGCAGACGCGCCCGATGCGGCTCGCCGCGCGCAATGGGCGCGAGCGTCCAGGCGTCGGGCGCCAGCTCGCCAACGTCCGCGCGCACCTCCGCGCGAAGGAGAGAGCGAGCATCGGCCGCGGCGCGTGCCTTCTCGCCGTGCGCGAGGAGCGCGTCGATTCGCTCCAGATGGGCCCGATAGCCCGCGAGATTGAGCGGCGCGGTGAGCAGCACGACGAGCAGGGCCGCCGTCACGCCCGCGACCTCAGCTCGGCGAACCAGCGCCGCAGGTCGTCGCCGCTGCTGCGCGACCGGAGCAGCTCGACATGCACGGTGAGCGCGGCCAGCCAGACCGGCTCGAGCAGCATGGCCGCGCCGGTCACGATCAGGACGCGGTAGAGCGGATTCTGCCAGCCGAGCACGGCATCCCAGCTCGTCGTGTCGAGCCCCGCCAAGCCGCTCGCCAGCCACAGCCCGAGGCGGAAGAAGAGATGCAGGTTGATGGCGGCGAACGCCAGCCCGAACGCGAAGACGACGAGCAGGCGCACGAGTCGCATCGCAGGGCCGACGCTCCGACCCAGCTCGCGCAGCGCCTCCAGAGGACCCGGTCCGGCGCGCCCGGAAGCGGCCGCCGCCAGTCCTGCCCCGACCAGCAGCGCGACGGGCGCGACGAAAGTCAAAAGCAGCATCCAGAAGAGCGCCTCCACGAACAGGGCCGCGACCAGATACCCTGCCAGCTCGCGCGCCGGAACGCGCAAGAGCGACCGCGGCGGCGGCCGCTCCGACTGCAGCGCATGCCTGCAGGCGCGAACGAATACCTGACGCCCCCAGAGCGAGACGAGCCAGGCGAGCAGCGCGGCGTAGGCGAGCCCGCGCAGGAAATCGCCATACTGGGTGGCCTCGGCCCCCAGCTCGAGGAGGCGCGCGAAGAGGAGCGCGAACAAGAGCCGCGAGGGGAGCGCGGTGATCCAGAGCAGCCCGGTCCAGGCAGCGAGGCGCCCCACCGCATCCGCGCCGTCGTCGATCAGACGCAAAGCGCCTTCCCCGCCGCTCACCAGAGCCTCGCGAGCAGCGCAGCCGACCATGCCATCGTCCGGCCCGCCAGCGCGAAGAGAAGCGCGCACGCCGCCGCCCACCCGACCCAGGCGCCGATCCGCGCGCGCGGTGTCGCCAGGGCCCCGCGCTTCGCCAGGCAGGGCCGGCAGTGGTTTACGCCGTCCCAGGTGGTGGCGCACTCCTGACACACCACCTTGCGGCAGGACATGCAGAGCGCGAATCCGCGCCGGCCGGGGTGGTGCGCGCAGCTCTGGGCGAGCGAGACGTCCATCCGCCCGAGCGTAGCGCAAGACGCCCTGGCGGAGGAAAATCAAGCCGACAGGAACTTGGCCGGGCAGGCGAACGACGCCTGCGGACACCAGATCGCGCACGGCGCCTGCCGACGATGGGCTTGGGAGTCGACACGAACCAGCGAGTCTCTTGTGCTAAGCTCTGCCAGTATGAAGAAAGGTATGACAAAGCGTAAGCGAGCCAGAACGCGAGTGACGGTGTCCTTGCCGAGTGATCTCGTGCGGAGGCTGGACGGTCAAAGCCGTGTGCAGGGGACGTCCCGCAGCGGCGTGGCAGAGCGATGGCTCCGCGCGGGCGAACGGCAGGCGTCGCTCTCCTTCCTGGAGCAGGAACTCGAGAGCTACTACGCGCAGCCAGTTGAGCGAAACGAGGCGGCGTTGAGTGACGCCTTGGGCAAGGCGGCTCGCGCAACGGTCGCCGAGGGCGTGTCACGACGCCGCCCGCGCAGACGGTCCTCCCGTTGAAGCGGGGCGCGATCCACTGGGTCTCCTTGGACAAGCGGCGGCCGGCCGTCATCCTCTCGCCGGACGTCCGCAACCGCCTGGCGAACGACGTGATCATCGTTCCGTGCTCGACCAGTGCGCGCGCGATGGCCTGGCACGTACGACTCCGGCGCGGCGAGGCCGGCCTGTCGCAGGCCTGCATGGCGAAGTGCGAACAGATCGCGACCGTGCCGAAGCGCTGGGTCGATCCAGCGGAGCTCGGGCGGCTGTCCCCTGGCCGAATGCGCGAGGTTGAGTTGGCATTGCTCTCGGCGTTGGGCATTCTGGTTCCCGGCGCCGGACCTTGAGGGCGTGACGCCCGGCTGAGGAGTGCCTGCGCGCGCCATCATCCGAGGCCGGAGGGAGGAGTACTCGCAGCGCATCCTGGCCGAGCTGAAGCAACTCCGCCGGAAGCCCTAGAAGCGCTCGGCGGGGGAGACGACCCACGCGAGCGTTGTCGCCGACCATCGATCGGTCCCCTGCCACGCAAGCCCGCCGTGCTGCGCCTCGTCCGTCAACGGGTATTCGTGCGTGCTGCCGCGGGGTTCTGCCGCGACGCTGCGCGATACCGCAGCGCGGCTTGTTCGACGGATCGGCCCGGTGCTAACGGGGCCGCGTCCGCGGCGGACCCAGGAGGTGCTCACATGAGAACGATCCTCGAACGGCACCGCATTCTCTGCGTACTGGCAATTCTGCTCTTCGCCGGCGCGGCGACGGCGCGCGAGGACGATGACGACGACGGCGGGCCGTCCAGAGTGTTCTCGGCTTGGACCATCTCGATCGGCGCCCGCATGGGGCCGGCCTTCGGCGGCGCGAACTTCGCTCCCGATCTCACCGGCAAGACCGTTCGCATGATCGTACGGCCCACCATCTCCGGCAAAGCCTTGCGCGTGAAGATCGAAAACACGCAGGCGGCGACGCCGGTCACGTTCCTGCGCGCCTTCATCGGCGAGCTGGGCGCGGGCGCCGCGCTGGTTCCCGGCACCAACCGGCAGCTCACCTTCGGCGGCAAGGCGGGCCTCACGCTGGCCGCGGGCGGACAGGCCGGCGACAGCGCATTCAGCGATCTGGTGAGCTTCCGCGTCGACGCCTTCACCCGTCTGGCGGTGAGCCTCGAGGTCGCGACTGCCAGCGAGGTGAGCGGGCACCAGCTCGGCCTGGCGACGAACTACATGGCCACTGGCGCCGTCGGCTCCAACACCTCGGGCGCCGGGTTCACGCCCGTCCCCGCAAACGCGGGCAACTTCCCCGTCTATTGGGTCGCCGCGGTGGACGTGGTGTCCAGCCACGCCTCCGGCACGATCGTGACGTTCGGAGACTCGATCACCGATGGCCGCTGCAGCACGCAGGACAGCGCCGGCGTCATCCACCCGGATCAATACAACCGCTGGCCAGACGTTCTCGCGGCGCGGGTGCACGCGCTGATGGGCAAGCGCGCGCCGGCGGTGGCCAACGAAGGCATCGCAGGTAACCGCATCGTCAGCGGCGGCAATGGCCCGCCTGCGCTGACGCGCGTGGGCCGCGACGTGCTCGACCGCGCCGGGTTGCGCTGGGTCGTCTTCTTCGAGGGCACGAACGACATCACCGGCGGCGCGTCGGCGGCCACGGTCATCGCCGGCACGCAGGCGATCATCGACGCGGTGCACGCGAAGGGCATTCCCATCATCGGCGTCAGCGTGGTGCCGCGCGGCAGGGCCGCCACCCTCGGCGGATGGAACTCGAACTTCGAAGCGCAGCGACTGGCCGTGAATCACTGGATGCACACCGAGGCGAACTTCGACGCCCTCATCGAGTTCGGCGCGCTGCTGCAGGGGCCCATCATCGCGGACACGCCGGCCAACGTGGCCGAGTCGCTGCACCCGGACTTCAATTGCGGCGACTTCACGCACCCGAACACGGCCGGCTACCAGGCGATGGGCGGCTTCATCGACCTGGAGCTGTTCAAATGACCAGCTCCATCTGACCGGGACTTGCTCAGCCGTCGCGGAACACCGCTCGGCCGTCCTGCCGATCGGAGGGGCGCGTTGGCACAGGTCGGAACGGTTGCGAGCGACGCAGGCGAGGTCGCTCGCCCCGGCGATGGTCTGCCGCGCGTCCTCTCCCGGTGGGCGGTGCTCGCCCTCGCCCTGAATGGGGTAATCGGGAGCGGGGTCTACCTGCTGCCCGCGGCGGCGGCCGCCCACCTGGGTTCCGCGAGCGTCTGGGCCGTGCCGCTCGCGGGCCTCACGGTCGCGCTCGTGCAGCTCTGCTTCGTCGAGGCGGGCAGCCGGTTCGACCAGCCGGGTGCCGCGTACGTGTACACGCGGGCCGCGTTTGGCGAGGCCACCGGATTCGCCGTCGGATGGATGAGCTTTCTCGGGCGCGTCACCGCGGTGGCGACGCTCTCCGCGGGATTCGCGCAGGCGCTGGGCTACCTCGTGCCGGCCGCGAGAGAGGGTCCCGGGCGGGCGCTGTGCGTCGCACTGCCGCTCGTCGCGCTGGTGGCCATCAACGTGAGAGGGGTCAAGCTCGGCGCAGGCACCGTCGCGGTGCTGCTGGCCGCGAAGCTGATCCCGCTCGGAGTGGTGATCGCCGCCGGGCTGCTCGCGCTGCAGCCCGAGCGCTTCGAGGGCGTCTTCGCGCTCCCTGCCGCGGGACTGGCCAAGGCGGGTCTGCTGCTGCTCTTTGCCTACGGGGGCTTCGAGAACACCGCCGCGCCGGCCGGCGAATATCGCGATGCCCGTCGCGACGTGCCGTTCGCGCTGCTGTTCCAGATCCTGGCGGTCACGATCCTCTACGCCGCCGTCCAGATCGTGGCGGTGGGGACGCTCCCGGATCTGGCGGCGAGCAGGACCCCCCTCGCCGATGCCGCGGGGCGCCTCATCGGGCCGCGAGGTGGAGCGCTGCTCACGCTGGGCGCCGCCCTGTCGATCGTCGGCACCATCGCGTCGTCGATCCTCGCCGGGCCGCGCTACCTGTACGCGATCTCCGCGGGAGGCGCGCTCCCTCCCGCGCTGGCCCGCTTGCACCCGCGCTGGCGGACGCCCTGGGTGGGCATCGCGCTCCTCGGCGCGCTGGCGCTGCCTCTCTCCCTGTCCGGGAGCTTCGTCCAGCTGGCGGCGCTCTCCGCCGGCACCCGGCTGATCACCTACCTGGGCACGGCCGCGGCGGTCCCGTTCCTTCGCCGCCGGGCGCCTCCAGCTGGATCGGTGGTGGTGCTGCCGGGCGGCCCCGCGATTCCGCTCGCCGCCGTCGCGGTCTGCCTGCTGCTCCTGTCCGGGATCTCGGGGCGCGATCTGGCGTCGATCGCCGGCGCCCTGGCCGCCGGTCTGCTTGCCCACGGCCTCTGGCGTCTCCGCCGCCGGGCGCAGGTTGCGTGAGGACGGTCAGCGCCTCAGGGCAGCACGCTGCCCAGCTCGCGCAGGGTGCGCACGCGCGACACGCCGCGGGCCAGTGCGGCTCGGCCGTCGTCGTGCACGGCGACCACCACGCCCCGCAGCCGCGCCACGACGGAGGCCGCCACCTCGGCGGCCGCCTGGCGCGCCGCAGGGTCGCTGCCCGCCAGCAGCCCGACCACGCGGGCCCGGACGCGCTCGACCAGGTCCACCAGCTGCGCGGACCCGTTGCTCGCGGCGGGGGTCAGCACGGAATAGCCGTGGCCCCGCAGCGAGCACTCGATCAGCTCGGTCGTGAAACCCTCGACGTGGCCAAAGACGGCGAGGAACGCGGGCATCGACTTGCGCGGCTCGCTCACCAGCGCCGGCAGGCGAGCGAGCAGCTCCCTGATCAGCGGGCCTGGCGCGCCGGACGTGGCAGGCAGGACCCGGTCGTCGAGCAGCTCGTCGAGCGATGAGCCGTGGCCCAGCTCGTCCATCAGCGCGGCCACGCAACCCTCCAGGTTGGCCGCGGCGAGCGCGGCCTCGAAGTCGCGCGTCTCCCCGGCGACGCGGCGCAGGTACTCGAGCACCTGCTCGGGCGCGAACCGCCGGCTGTCCTTGCGGCTCGAGCGCAAGAAGCCGATCCCGCCCGCGTTGGCAAGGCGCTTCACGCTCGCCTCGCCGATCCCGAGCAGCTGGGCCACCTGACGCGTCGACAGCGAACCCTCGACCGCATCCGCGGCGTGCAGTGGCCTCGCCTCGTGCTTCTCCTGGCTGACGTCCTCGGCCACGCCGGCCATGCGGAGGGCCTTGCCGCGATCGTCCGCGAACGCGCGCCCGGTGCAGCGCAGCCATCGCACGGTGCCGTCCGGGCGCCGGATGCGGAACTCGATCGCCGAGCGCGTCAGGTCGCGCACCGAGCGAGCGATGTTCGCCTCCACTCGCGGGCGGTCCTCGGGATGGATGAGCCCCAGCACGTTCTCGAACGTGGTGGTGAAGCGGCCGGCGTCGATTCCGAACAGCAGATACATCTGCGGAGTCCAGCGGAGGCGCCCGGAAGGGATGTCCCAGTCCCAGGTGCCCATCTCCGCCGCGGAGACCGCGAGCTCGAAGGGATCGTCGAGGTCAGCGAGCCGGGGGCCCTGCGGGCGGGAGGCGAGCCGGTCGCCCTGCGGGGGGTTCGTAGGAAACCGGTGCATCGGGAGAAGACCCTACGTCCGGGGGGGCTCCCGGATTGTTTCATCCTCGCAATATTCGCATGCAGTGGTCAAACCTGGCCACCGCCCGGCAGCCGGCAGCTTGCGGTGGCCGCGCGCGCCCCGCACCGTCCGCGTCGAGGAGCGGCGACATGGCCAAACAGAGGAGCGATCAGGCGGGCGGGGCGCCGATTGACAACCGGCGGGGTGGAGCGCCGGATGCGCGGAAAAGCACGACACGCTCGAGACGGGCAAGGCGCATCGGACCGCGACCGAGTAGCCTCGCCGGAACCCCGCGAGGCCGCCGCGAGGTAGGCTTGCGCCGTGAGCGAGGAGCTGCCGTTCCCGGAGAGCCTCTGCCACCGCTGCGCGGCGCCGCCGCGGTACGTGCGCACGGGCACCAGCACGTTCATCCTCTGCCCGCTGCTCCCGGAGAAGTACCCGAGGCAGCCGGTGCGGAGCTGCCCGCTCTTCCGACCCCGGTCCGGCGAGCCCGATTCGAAGGGTGGTTAATTCATCCGGCGGTACACGCCGACCACGACGCCGATGATCTGCGTCTCGCGGAACTCGTCGCGCGCCACGTAGATCGGCTTGAGCCTCGGGTTGGACGGCTGGAAACGCACCCGGTCGCCCTCGGGGTAGTACCGCTTCACGGTCGCCTCGTCCTCGATGAGCGCAACGACGATCTCGCCGGGCGAGGCTTGCAGCTGCTTGCGGACGAAGATGTAGTCGCCGTCGAGGATCCCGTCGCCGATCATGCTGTCGCCGGTCACCTTGAGGGCGAAGACCTTCTTGCTGGCGTCGCCGAGCAGGAAGCTGTCGATGCGCACGTGGTCGGTGATGTTCTCCTGCGCGAGGATGGGCGCGCCCGCCGCGACCTTCCCCACCACCGGCACCTCGACCACGCGTCCCGGGTCGATCTCGGGAGCGGGCTCCACCTCGCGGCGCACGAAGCGCGCGGGCTTGCCGCCCTCGATCACGCTCAGGGCGCGGCTCTTCAGCTCGCCGCGGAGCAGGTAGCCTTTGCGCTCGAGCGCCTTGAGGTGATCGTTCACGCCGTTGGTGGAGCGGATTCCGAAGTGCTCGCCGATCTCCCGGATGGTGGGCGGATAGCCCTGGTCCTGGATGCTCTTCTTGATGAAGGCGAGGATCATCTCCTGGCGTTCGGTCAGCGTCTCGGTCATCGGTCCCCTCCGGACCGCGAGAACCTACTGAACGTACGCGCACTGGTCAAGTTTTCAGCGACCCGGCGTCCAGCAGGCGCCGCACTTGGCCGAGCAACGTCGTCGTGGAAAACGGCTTGTGCAGCAGCGCCGCCGCGCCGGCGGAGTCGTGCTCCGTGTACCCGGTCATGAACAGGACGCGCGTGGTGGGGCGCTGTTCGGCGACCCGCTGGGCCAGCTCGGGTCCGGTCATCTCGGGCATGACCATGTCGGTGAGCAGGAGGTGGATCTCGCCCCCGTGCTCCAGCGACCGGCGCAGCCCGTCGGCGCCGTCGCGGGCTTCGAGCACGCGATAGCCGTGGTCGACCAGGATGCGGCGCAAGAGGGTGCGCACGGGATCCTCGTCCTCGACCACGAGGATGGTCTCGCCGTGCCCGTCCTCCGGCGGGTGCGCGACGCGGCCCTTGGCCGCAGGCGGCTCGTCGCTCGCGGGCAGGTAGATGCGGAAGGTGCTACCCGCGCCGGGGCGCGACTCGACGTCGATCGCGCCGCCGCACGCTCGCACGATGCCGTACACGGTGGCGAGCCCGAGCCCGGTGCCCTTTCCGAATTCCTTGGTGGTGAAGAAGGGCTCGAAGAGGCGCGCGAGCACCTCCT
Source organism: Myxococcales bacterium (assembly GCA_036393595.1). GTDB lineage: Bacteria > Myxococcota > Myxococcia > Myxococcales > 40CM-4-68-19 > VBKO01. The sequence continues at coordinate 17,922 of DASWGQ010000308.1, forward strand.
CGCTCATGCCCTCGCCGGAGTCGGCGACCGAGAGGGTCGCGTAACGGCCCCGCGGAAGCTCCCCGCCGCGCAGCGTGCGCGGCTCCCGCACCAGCTCGTTCGCGGTGGCGATCTTCACCGTTCCGCCGCGCGGCATCGCGTCGCGCGCGTTGACGGCCAGGTTGATCAGCACCTGCCCGAGCTGGTCGGGGTCCGCGCGCACCCCCCACAGGTCTCGCGCGCGCTCCGACTCGAGACGCACGCCTTCGCCGAGCACGCGGGCGAGCAGCCGCATCACCTCGGTGACTGCGCCGTTCAGATCGAGGTGCTCGTGCGCGACTGGCTTGTGCCTGCTGAAGAGGAGCAGCTGCTTGGTGAGCGCCGCTCCGCGCTCGGCCGCGCGCGCGATCCCCTGCACCTCGAGATTGTCCGGGCCGAGCTGCTGGGAGAGGAACTCCGCGTGCGCCGACATGATGGTGAGCAGGTTGTTGAAGTCGTGCGCCACGCCGCCGGCGAGGCGGCCCACCGCCTCCATCTTCTGCGAGACGCGCAGCCGCTCCTCCAGCGCGCGGCGCTCCCGCTCCGCCTGCACGGCCGCGGTCGCGTCGCGCACCGACTGCACCCGCAGCCGCTTTCCTTTGAGCGTGAACTCCGTCGCGCTCACGTCGGCCGCGAACGCGGTCCCGTTCTTGCGCCGATGCTCGTGCCGCCCCGGGTCGGTGGGGCCGAGCTGGATCGCGCGCAGGCGGGTCAGCTCCTCGAGCGTGTACTCGTAGAGCTGCACGGCCGCGCCGTTCGCGTCCTGGATCAGGCCGGACTGCACCTCGTACACGACCACCGCGTCCGGGGCCGAGGCGACCAGGTGCCGGTAGCGTGCCTCCGACTCGCTCAGGCGCTCGAGCAGCTCCCGCTGGCCGCGGCGCAGGCGCGACTTCTCCATCGCGTTGTGCACCTTGAGCGCGAGCGCGGCGTAGTCGTCGATCGGCTTGGTCAGGTAGTCGAAGGCGCCGATCTGGACCGCCTCGATCGCCGTGTCGAGCGAGGCGTAGCCGGTGATGAGGATCACCTCCAGCTCGGGTTGCAGCGCTTTCAGCTTCCGCGACAGGTCGAGGCCCGAGGCTCCTCGCAGGTTCTTGTCGATCAACGCCACGTCCAGCGGCCCGCGCCCGGCGATCCGCAGCGCCTCGTCGGGCGAGCCCGCGAGCGAGATGTCTCGGCCTTCCTCCTCGAGCAGGCGCTTGAGCACGTCCAGGACCACCGGCTCGTCGTCGACGATGAGGATGCTCG
>DASWGQ010000309.1:0-4317 GCA_036393595.1 Myxococcales bacterium
CCGGAGGCCGCCGTCGCCGCCGATTTCCTCGCCGGCGCTCTCGGGGTGCGCGGCGCGGCGCGCATCGAGGGACGCGCCCGCCGCATCGCCGCGCGCACCGTCGAGCACCTGGAGCTGGTGGGGATCTCGCTCGCCGCGGCCCTGGTGGTGGCGGTGCCGCTCGGCATCGCCGCCGCGCGCAGGCCGCGCGCCGGGCAGCTGCTGCTGGGCGCCGTCGGGCTGGTGCAGACCATTCCCTCGCTGGCCGTGCTCGTCTTCATGATCCCGCTGCTGGGCATCGGCGCGCGTCCCGCGATCGCCGCGCTCTTCCTCTACAGCTTGCTGCCCATCGTGCGGAACACGGCGGCGGGCCTCTCCGGCATCCCGCCCGAGATCCGCGATTCCGCCGAGGCGCTCGGGCTTCCACGCCTGGCGCGCCTGCGGCTGATCGAGCTGCCACTCGCCTCGCCCGCCATCCTCGCCGGCGTCCAGACCGCCGCGGTCATCGACGTGGGCACCGCCACGCTGGGGGCGCTGATCGGCGCGGGCGGGTACGGGCAGCCCATCCTCACCGGCATCCGGCTCGCCGACCTGGGCCTCATCCTGGAGGGCGCCGTCCCCGCGGCGCTGCTCGCGCTCCTCGCGCAGGCGCTGTTCGAGCTGCTCGGCCGTGCCGTCGTCCCGCGAGGATTGCGCCTGTGAGCGTGCGGCTGCGCAGCGCGCACGGTCGCGGCGTGCTGCTGGCGACCGTTCTCGGCTCCGGCGTGGCGTTCCTGGATGGGACCGTCGTCAACGTGGCGCTGCCGGTGCTGGGGCGCGAGCTGCACGCGGACATGGCGGGCCTGCAGTGGACCGTGGACGCGTACCTGCTCACGCTGACCGCGCTCCTGCTCCTCGGCGGATCGCTGGGCGACGCGCTCGGGCGCCGGAAGGTGTTCGTCGCCGGCCTGGTCTGGTTCGCCGTCGCCTCGGCGGCCTGCGGGCTTGCGCCTTCGATCGGCGCGCTGGTGGCGGCCCGCGCGGTGCAGGGCGCGGGGGCAGCGCTGCTCGTTCCCGGGAGCCTCGCCGTCCTCCGCTCGAGCTTTCCCGAGGAGGATCAGGGCCAGGCGGTCGGCGCCTGGGCGGGCCTCTCCGGCGTGACGACCGCGCTCGGTCCGCTGGTGGGCGGGTGGCTGATCGGCGCGTGGTCGTGGCGCGTGATCTTCTTCCTCAACCTGCCGCTCGCTGCCGCGGCGGTGTGGGCCGGGCTGCGCTGCATCCCCGAGGCGCGCACCTCGGGCCCTTTGCGCATCGACGTGCTCGGAGCCGCGGCGGCGACCCTGGGGCTCGGGGGGTGCGTCTATGCGCTGATCGAGGCACCGGCGCATGGGCCCGGCGTGGCAGCCGCTGCCGCGCTGGGAGCAAGCTCTTTCGCGGCGTTCGTCTGGATCGAGGCGCGCAGCCCGAACCCGATGCTCCCGCTGGACCTCTTCCGCTCGCGGCAGTTCTCCGGCGCGAACGCGGTGACGCTCGCCGTCTACTTCGCCCTGAGCGGAGCGACGTTCTTGCTCATCATCTACCTCCAGAACGTGCTCGGTTACTCGCCGCTCGCGGCGGGCGCCGCACTGACGCCAATCACGCTGCTGCTGCTCGTCCTCTCCCCGCCCGCGGGCAAGCTCGCCTCGCGAATCGGGTACCGCGCGCCGATGACCGCGGGCCCGCTCCTCGCGGCTGCAGGCGTTGCGCTGCTGGCAGGCGCCGGGAGAGGCACGAGCTACGTCTCGGGCGTGCTGCCAGGGGTCGCGGTGCTGGGTCTCGGACTCGCGGCCACCGTCGCGCCGCTCACCACGGCGGTGCTCGCCGGGGCGAAGGAAAGCCACGCGGGAGTCGCCGCCGCGGTCAACACGGCGATCTCGCGGCTCGCCGGGTTGCTCGCCGTCGCGCTGCTGCCGCTCCTCGCCGGCATCTCGGCCGCCGAGGCCGGCTCGCTCGCAGCCGGCTTTCCGCGGGCGATGTGGATCTGCGCGGGGGTGTGCGCGGCGGGCGGGCTGTGCGCGCTGGCCACGCTACGCAGCTAGAACACCCAGCTGGAACACAGGGCCGCCTCATGGCGGCCGCTGGGCTGCCGCAGCGCGGCGCGACGCCGGCCAACGCGTCTGCTACACGCGTCCCTCGACGTCCGCGACGGCCTCCGGAGGTTCCCCATGCGCACCCAGATCCTCGGCAGCGGCTTCGTGACCGGACAGAACCTCGTCACCAACGACCAGCTCGCCCGGATGATGGACACCTCCGACGAGTGGATCCGCGAGCGGAGCGGGATCGAGACCCGCTACTTCGTCGAGCAGGGGACCACTACCAGCGACCTGGGCGCCGGCGCGGCCAGGAAGGCGCTCGAGGACGCGGGCGTCGCCAAGGAGGAGATCGACTACATCGTGTTCGCCACGATGACGCCCGACCACTACTTCCCCGGGTGCGGCGGCATCCTGGAGGACAAGCTGGGTCTATCGAACGTGCCAGCGCTGGACATCCGGCAGCAGTGCACCGGCTTCATCTACGGGCTGCAGATCTCCGACGCTCTGCTGAAGGGGGGCCAGGCGCGCACGGTGCTGCTCGTCGGCGCCGAAGTGCACACCGGGTTCATGCCGTGGACCAAGTGGGACTACCTGCTCGGCCGCGGTGGCGAGCCCCCGACCGCCGAAGAGAAGGCGGTGTACACGACCTTCCGCGATCGGGTCGTCCTGTTCGGCGACGCCGGCGGCGCGGTGGTGCTGCGCCAGGGCGAGGGCGACAAGGGGCTGCTCGGCTTCCAGGTCCACTCGGACGGCGCCAACTTCAAGGACCTCTACGTCCCCGGCGCCGGATTCGCCCGCCGTCCCTACGTCAATGAGGCAGACGTCCGCGAGTGGCGGCACGTCCCCGAGATGAACGGCCGCGCCGTCTTCAAGACGGCGGTGGCGCGCATGCCCGAGGTGGTGCGCGAGCTGTGCAAGAAGCAGGGCGTCTCCGTCACCGAGATCGACCTTCTCATCGCGCACCAGGCGAACCTGCGCATCAACGAGATGGTCCAGCGCGTCCTCGGCCTCCCCGACGATCGCGTCTACAACAACATCCAGCGCTACGGAAACACCACCGCCGCCACCATCCCCATCGCCCTCGACGAGTGCAGGAAGAGCGGCCGCATCCGCCCCGGCAACCTGGTCTGCTTCGTCGGGCTGGGGGCGGGCTTCCACTGGGGCGCAGCGCTGATGCGGGCGTAGGTCTTGCGGCCCCGCCCGAGTCTTGCTAGCCCGCCGGCAAGCCCAGCGTCCACCCCGATGCGTAGCAACCACGTGTGCGGCTGCGCGACGAGCTGCCGGTGCCCGTACGAGGTGAGGAAGTCCACCGCATCGGGGTCCACGGCTCGTCCACGGCGTGCAGCGTGGACCATCGCGTTCCCGAGCACGTAGGCGACGGCGTTCGCCACCTCGGTCGGCGACCGGAGCTGGTGCGCGTGGTAGCGGTCCGCAAACACCTTTCCGCGGCGTCCGAGCACGCGGTTCACGGCTCTAGCGACCCGGATCGAGAGGCCCTGGATTCCGCGCGCCAGGGCCACCGCGTCGCGCGCCTCGACGATCAGGTGCAGGTGATTCGATTGGACGGAAAAGTGGACGAGCCGGAATCCCTCGCGCTCGCAACCGTTGCCAATGCAAGAGGCGACGACGCGGAAACATGCGCGACTCCGCAGTCGCGCTGCCTCGTCTCGCACCCGCGCGGTCACGTGCACCGGATGCCTCGCCGCGAGCGTCGGCCTGCGCACATGCGGCACGCCGGCTCCCGGTTTCTTCGGACGTCCCGCACCGGGCCGGTACCCGCCGCGTCCACGGTACTTCAGGTCGAACCCGAGCTGTTTCGCTTTCCGCTTCGCCATTGAAAACAGCATAAATCGTGACCCTGACATTCGAAGCGTCCGGGGACGGCGCACGCGGCGGGGAAGAGGCCGAGCGCGCCACCGGCAAGCGCCAGCAGCACTCCTTCGGCGACCTGCTGCAGCGCCAGCCGGCCGTGACCGCCGCCGAGCGCAGCCCGGACCGCCAGGTCGCGAGCACGCGCAGCGCCGCGCACCAGGAGGAGCAGGGCCACGTTGGCGCAAGCGATGGCAAGCAAGAACACCACGCCCGCGAACAATGTCTGCAGCGCGGGCGCCGCTTCTCCGGTGAGAGCTCGCTGCAGGGGCTCGACCGTGACGCCATAGCCGCTGGTTGCGTGCACGATGGACTGCATCTCCGCTTTCGCCGCCACCGCGGTGATGCCAGGCCTGAGGCGCGCAACGCCGTAGAGGCCGCTCCTCGCGCTGCTCATCGCCGCCTGCTCGGGCGTGAT
>DASWGQ010000310.1:0-2814 GCA_036393595.1 Myxococcales bacterium
TGGGAGACGGACAGGAACGGCGAAGCTGGGGGGCTTCGCTGCCGAGGTCTGCCAAGTGACAGGTTCAACCAAGACCCCCGACACCGCCTCTCGCCCGACTTCGACCCCGTGTAAGTGATAGTGATCGTGATGCAGGTCTGCGTCGAACCACCACCACCACACGAAGGAAGGGGCCTAAGAGGACTGCCCAGAGAATGTACGTGCGAGGATTCGGCACGGCTCCCAAGGGGGCTGGAAAAGGCGTAGACGCGATTGCAGTGCCGGCCCAGGTCGCGCGTGTTCTAGCCTGCCTCGACGAGCGCCGCGAGTTTCGCGAGTGAGGACCGCCAGCCGGCCTCGTTGTCGGCGGTCGGCACACCGCGCGGCAGCCCGTCGTGCACGGCGAGGACATCGGTGCCGCCGTCTGCATCGGCGAGCGAGATCGTGATCGTCATCTCGCCGCGCAGCGCGGGATCCGTAGTCTCGAACTCGACCACGTAGGCGACCTGCTCGTTCGTCACGAGCTTCACGAAGCGGCCGTGGTACGTGTCGGTGTGCGCGGTCGTCTTGCCGGTCCCGGTCGGCGCGTCGTACGTGAGCGAGATCCGGAACGAGCCACCTTCGCGGGCGTCGAACGCATGCACGTGGCTGGTCATGCCGGTCGGCACCATCCACGTCGCGACCGCGCGCGCATCGAGAAGCGCGCGATAGACGATCGCGCGGGGCGCGTTCACGCGGCGGCTGATGCGGGTCGAGCTCACGCCCGAACATTAGCAAGTGCAGCGACCCGGTGTTGAACAGCGGGAGAGGCGCGCGGCCACGACCACGAGCGCTTGGCGGCCCGGTGACAGCCGCCCGGTTTGTGCTAGCCTTGTGCTAGACGGCCGTCGAATCCGTGCGCGCGCAGACGAGCGTCTCCTTGATCGGACGGCCGGTTCAGAGTAGAGCCCCGGGTCTTTCCGCGCCGCTCAAGCGCCCCGCCCCCGAGGACCGACCGATGCGAATGCCTGCCCGATGCGCCGCCGCAGCCCTCCTTGCGCTCGTCGCCTGCAACCATGCGCAGCCGGCGCCCACCCCGGCGTCGACCACTGCGCCGCAGGCGGGCACCGCGGCACAGGCCGGCGCGACCCCGGCCGCGGCCGGCGACCGGTCCTGGATCGGCCGGAGCAACGAGAACGCGAAGATCCTCCTCGCCGTCCAGGCGCGGTTCGCGCCGGAGCAGGCGGCGCGGGTTGGCCAGCCCGGCCTGGACGACCGCATCACCGACTTGACTCCCGGCCACCAGGAGCGGCAGCGCCAGGCCACGCGCGAGGCGCTGGCGAAGATCGAGGACCTGCGGCGCGCGGAGAAGGACCCGCTGGTCGCGCAGGACCTGGCGATCCTGGCCGACGCCGCGCGGAAGACCATCCGCGGCTCCGAGCTGAGCGAGCGGCTCGAGGTGCCGTACTACAACCTGGCGCGGCTGGTGTTCTTCAGCGTGCGCAGCCTCCTCGATCCGCAGATCGATCCGGCGCGGCGCCCGGCCGCGCTGGCGCGCGTGCGCAAGTACGCCGGCGTCGAGCCGGGGACCACCTCGATCGTGCAGCTCGCCCAGCGCGAGACGCGCGAAGGGTTGGCCAAGCCCGGCTTGCAGCCGCCGAGCAAGCTCCAGGTGGAGAACGACCTGCAGACGGCGGGCTTCTCCATCGACGGCATCGAGCAGCTCTTCCAGGAGTACCAGATCCCGGGGTACGAGCAGCCCGTCGCCAAGCTGAAGAAGCAGCTCGGCGGATATACCGCGTTCCTCCGCGCCGAGGTGCTCCCGCGCGCCCGCGAGGACTTCCGCCTCGCTCCCGAGCTGTACGCGTTCCGGCTCGAGCAGGTGGGGGTGGACATCCCGCCGGCGCAGCTCGCGGCGCAGGCGCGGGCAGCCTTCGCGCAGATCCAGGGTGAGATGCAGACGGTAGCGGCGCGGGTGGCGAAGCAGAAGGGCTTCGCCTCCACCGACTACCGGGACGTCATCCGCTCGCTGAAGAAGAGCCAGATCCCCGACGAGCAGGTGCTGGCCCACTACCTCGCGCGGCTCAGGCAGATCGAGGACGTCATCCGCGCGCAGCGGCTGGTCACGCTCCCCTCGCGGCCCGCGCGCATCCGCCTGGGCACTCCGGCGGAGAACGCGCAGCAGCCCGCGCCGCACATGATGCCGCCGCGCCTGTTGGGCAACACCGGCGAGCAGGGCGAGTTCGTGCTGCCCCTGAGCGTCCCGGGCGCCAAGGAGCAGAAGTACGACGACTTCAATTTCGACGCGGCTTCCTGGACGCTGACCGCCCACGAGGCGCGGCCCGGACACGAGCTGCAGTTCTCGACCATGGTGGAGAAAGGCGTCTCCGTGGCGCGCGCCGTGTTCGCCTTCAACAGCGTGAACGTCGAGGGCTGGGGGCTGTACTCCGAGGCCATCACCCTGCCCTACATGCCCGACGACGGGAAGCTCATCTCGCTCCAGCTGCGGCTGCAGCGCGCGGCCCGCGCCTTCGTCGATCCGGAGCTGCAGACCGGCAAGTGGACGCCCGAGTCCGCGCGCGAGTTCCTGCAGAGTGAGGTCGGGCTCTCTCCGGCGTTCGCGACCGAGGAGGTGGACCGGTTCACCTTCCGCATGCCCGGCCAGGCGACCGCGTACTTCTACGGCTACACGAAGCTGACGGACCTGCGCGGGGCCGCGGAGCGGGCGCTGGGCTCCCGCTTCGACCCGCTCGCGTTCCACGACACCATCCTTGCGCAGGGCCTCTTGCCGCCGGACCTGCTGCGCAAGGCGGTGCTGCAGGCGCTGGGCGCGGAAGGCCAGCGCGCGGTCAGCGC
>DASWGQ010000311.1:0-2403 GCA_036393595.1 Myxococcales bacterium
CAGACGCGCGTCCGCGCCCCTCCGGCTCAGCGGCTTCGCCGGGCCCTCTGCGGAGGCGCCCGGACCACGCGGCCTTCGCGCCGGACGAATTCGCGCGGGGGACCGTAGAAGGTTCCGCGCCGGGGAGTCACGACGACCGAGACTGCGGGCCGAGCTACACGCACCACGGGTCCGGCGTGCGGCCACGGCACGATGTGGGTCCTGACCGGCCTGGTGAACGCGCGCGACGGAACGACCACCCAGCCCGGCCAGGCGCGCGGGTACCGGAACCCCGGCGGACCGAACGGAGACCAGCACACGTAGCCCTGGGCGTATCGCCAGGAGACCCAGGCGGGGGCCCAGACGTAACCGGGCACCCAGAACCAGCCCAGGCCGGCGCGGAATCCCCAGCGGCCGTAGTGGAAGACGACCGCGCCCCACGGAACGGAAGAGACGAATGACCAGCCCCACGCGGTGTCGACCCACCGGCCGTCGGTGTACGGCTGCCAGCCCGGGCCGACGCCGTTCGGGACCCACACCAGACCGTACTCGGGGGTCTGCTCCCAGCGTCCGTACGGGGAGAGCTGGCGCTGGAAAGCCGACTGGTCGGGTGCCTGCGCGGGAGGGGCTGCGTCGGGCGGCGGCGGCGGCGCGTTCTGCGCCTCCGGCGGCTGCGCGCCTGGGTCCGACTCTTCGTCGGGCGGTGGGGGCGGCGCCGTGGTTCCGGCAGGTTGTCCGTCGTCCGGTGGGAGAGGCTGCGCGAGCGCCGTCCCCGCCGTCGAGGTCGCCGCAACGAGCAGCGCCAGCGCCGACGCCACTGAAAGCCTCGCCGTATCAGTCATTTCGTCCTCCGACCGGTTGGACGCACGAGCGAGCCGGGGATTGCTCGCCGAAAAGGACGCGCAACAATCGAGCGGGGTTAAAATCGGTCGCGAGCCTCGACGATGAGGCGGGTGCGCAGCTCGTGCAGCCCGCGCTCCAGCCCGACCGGATAGCGGTGCGGATTGACGAATCGCTTCACGCCCGCGTGGAAGCGCGACAGCTCGTCCGCGACGCGGCGCCTCACCTCGGGGAGCGGCGGCGGATCGTAGACGCGCCGCCCCGCCCGGAAGATCGGCACCAGCAGGTCCTGCGAGGGCGTCCCGGCCGGGATGGTGCGCCGCCGCGTCGGATCGAGCGGGTCGACCATGGTGACGGGCCCCTTGGGCGGCATTCCCACGTCGTAGATCACGTCCGCGACCGCCTCTGCGTCGCCCTGGAAACGGCTGACCTGGAGCACGCCGGGGATGGACGTCTTGATCGGCTGCTCCGACAGCTTTACTTTTTGACGCCACGCTTCTCCCGGCTTGCGCACCGCCGTGAGCTTGAACACGCCGCCGAGCGCGGCGTCGGGGTGGCCGGTCACCAGCCGCGTGCCGACGCCCCACCCGGAGATGGCCGCGCCCTGCTCCTTGAGGCTCGCGACGAGGCGCTCGTCCAGCTCGTTGCTGGCCAGGATGCGCGCCTTCGTGAACCCGGCCTCGTCGAGCATCTTGCGCGCCTCCGACGAGAGCCAGGCCAGGTCGCCGGAGTCGAGGCGCACGCCGAGCATCTCGTGCCCGCGCGCGCGCAGCTCCTCGCCGACCTGGATGGCGTGGCGCACGCCCTCGCGCGTGTCGTAGGTGTCGACCAGGAAGATGCAGTTGTTCGGCAGCGCCTCGGCGTACGCGCGGAAGGCGCTCAGCTCGTCGTCGAACGCCATCACCCAGCTGTGGCCGTGCGTGCCGCTCACGGGGATGCCGAACAGCCGCGCCGCCATCACGTTGGAGGTCGCCGCGCAGCCGCCCACCCATGCCGCCCGGCTCGCCGCGAGCCCGCCGTCGAATCCCTGGGCGCGGCGGAGCCCGAACTCCAGCACCGGATCGCCGCGCGCCGCCAGCACCACCCTCGCCGCCTTGGTCGCGATCAGCGACTGGAAGTTGACCAGGTTGAGCAGCGGCGTCTCGATCAGCTGGGCCTGCAGGATGGGCCCGGTGACGCGCACCATCGGCTCGAGCGGGAACACCAGCGTGCCTTCCGGCACCGCGTCCACGTCGCAGGCGAGCCGCAGCGAGCCCAGGTGATCGAGGAAGGCCGGATCGAACAGCTTCTCGCCGTCGCTCCCGCGCACCTCGGCGAGGTAGGCGAGGTCCTCCTCCTCGAAGCGGAGCGACTCGATCAGGTCGATCGCGTACTCCAGCCCGCAGGCGACCGTGAACCCTCCCCCGAACGGGTTCCGCCGGAAGGAGACGTGGAACGCCGCCTCCAGCGGTTCCATGCCGGACTTCCAGTATGCGTACGCCATGGTGAGCTGGTACAGGTCGGTGAGCAGGGCGAGTGACGGCCGGTACAGCTCGGTCGGGATGCGCACGCCTGCAGTCTACCCTTGCTTCCGGAGCGCGGGAT
>DASWGQ010000312.1:0-10788 GCA_036393595.1 Myxococcales bacterium
ACCCACCTCTCGCAGACGATGCCCGAGTAGTAGGCCCGCTCGTAGTCGCCGCGGATGCGGTCCACGACCCGGTGCGCCTCGGAGACGATGCTGTCCGTCCCGCGGGCGAACTGGTCGGTGATGGCGAGGAGCAGCATCGCCAGGACCTCCTGGTTGTCCGGGTCGGTGCTGAGGATGTCGCGGCAGATGCTGTCCGCTTCCTGCGGCTCGCCCAGCAGGCGGTAGCGCTCCGCCTTGGCGATGGCCCTGGGGATGGCGGCCTCGTTGACCGGCTTGAGCTCGAACATGAAGGCCCCCTTTCAGCTCGCTCCGCGGAACACGCGGAACAGCCGCCGCAGCGGATCGTAGACCTCGTCCACCACCCTTTCTTTCAGGGGGATGATGGCGTTGTCGGTGATGGCAATGTCTTCCGGGCACACGCGCGTGCAGCACTTGGTGATGTTGCAGAGCCCGACGCCTTGCGCCTGCGTCAACTCGCCGACGCGGTCCTCCACGTCGAGCGGATGCATCTCCAGCGCCGCCACGTGCATGAGGAACCGCGGGCCGATGAACCGATCGTGCATCTCGTGCTCGCGCAGCACGTGGCAGACGTCCTGGCAGAGGAAGCACTCGATGCACTTGCGGAACTCCTGCACGCGCTCGATATCCTCCTGCGCCATGCGCCAGGTGCCGTCGGGCGCATCGGGGGGCCGCGGCTTGAACTCCTTGATCTTCCGCTTCACCCGGTAGTTCCAGGAGACGTCGGTCACCAGGTCGCGCACGATGGGGAAGGTCTTCATCGGCCGCAGCGTGACGGGCCCCGAGAGCGGCAGGTCGGAGAGGCGCGTCATGCACATCAGACGCGGCAGGCCGTTCACCTCCGCGGAGCAGGATCCGCACTTGCCCGCCTTGCAGTTCCAGCGGACCGCGAGGTCCGGCGCCTGCTCGGCCTGGATGCGGTGGACCGCGTCGAGCACCACCATCCCGGGCGCGACCTCGGTGCGGTAGTCCGCGAAGGAGCCGCCGCGCGCGTCGCCTCGCCAGATGCGGAAGGTCGCGCTCGCCATCACTTCATCTCCTCGACGATCTGGCGGAGGTCGGAGCGCAAGTCCGGGATCGGCCGGCGCGCGATCTGCATGGCGCCGTCCGGTCCGCGGCGCACGACGACGTTCATCCTGCCGGAGGCTGCGTCCTTGCCGGGGTGGTCGTCGCGGAAGTGCGCGCCGCGGCTCTCCTTGCGTTCGAGGGCCGACCGGGCCACTGCTTCCGAGACCGTCATTAGATTTCGCAGCTCCAGCGCGGTGTGCCAGCCCGGGTTGAAGGCGCGGTTGCCGGCGACGCGAACTCGTCCGGCGCGCTCGCGCAGGCGCGCGATGGCCTCCAGCGCCCGGTGCATCTCGTCTTCCCTGCGGACGATACCGACCAGGTCCTGCATGGTCTGCTGCAGCTCGTGCTGGATGCGGTAGGGGCCGGCGCCGTCGTCGATCCCCTCGCGCTCGAACGGCGCCAGCGCGACCTTCGCTGCGTCGTCGACCTGCGCGTCATCGATGCGCACCGCGCCCGTCTTCTTCGCGAACTGCGCCGCATGTGCCCCGGCCCGCTGTCCGAACACGAGCAGGTCGGAGAGCGAGTTCCCGCCCAGGCGGTTCGCCCCGTGCAGGCCCGCGGCGCATTCGCCGGCGGCGAACAGCCCGGGCACCGTGGACATCTGCGACTCCGCCTCCACCCGCACGCCGCCCATGATGTAGTGCGTGGTGGGGCCCACCTCCATCGGCTCGCGCGTGATGTCGATGTCCGCGAGCTTGAGGAACTGGTGGTACATGCTGGGGAGCTTCTTCTTGATCAGCTCCTCCGCGTTCGGGAGCCTCTTCTTGATCCAGGAGATGTCGAGGAACACGCCCCCGTGCGGGCTCCCGCGCCCTTCGCGGATCTCGCGCACGATGCAGCGGGCCACGTGGTCGCGCGTGAGCAGCTCGGGCGGCCTGCGCGCCGACTTGTCGCCCTGCGTGTAGCGGAAGCCCTCGTCCTCGCTGTCCGCGGTCTGGTTCTTGTAGGCGTCGGGGATGTCGTCGAAGAGGAAACGGCGGCCCTGGTTGTTGAGCAGCACGCCGCCTTCGCCGCGGACTCCCTCGGTGACCAGGATCCCCTGCACCGAGGGCGGCCAGATCATCCCGGTGGGATGGAACTGGACGAACTCCATGTCCATCAGCTCGGCGCCGGCGTGATACGCGAGGGCCTGCCCGTCGCCCGTGTACTCCCAGCTGTTGCTGGTGATCTGGTACGCCTTGCCGATCCCGCCGGTCGCGAGCACGACGGCGCGGGCGCGGAAGACGTGCAACAGGCCCTTCTCGCGGTCGTACCCGAACGCGCCGGCGACGCGGTCGCCGTCCTTCACCAGCGCGGTGAGGGTGTGCTCCATGTGCACGTCGATGCCCTGGTGGATCCCGTGGTCCTGCAGCGTGCGGATCATCTCCAGGCCGGTGCGATCGCCCACGTGCGCGAGGCGGGGGTAGCGGTGCCCGCCGAAGTTGCGCTGCAGGATGCGTCCGTCCTTGGTGCGGTCGAAGAGCGCGCCCCAGGCCTCCAGCTCGCGCACCCGGTCCGGCGCCTCCTTCGCGTGCAGCTCGGCCATGCGCCAGTCGTTCACGTACTGCCCGCCGCGCATCGTGTCGGCGAAGTGCACCCGCCAGCTGTCGCGCTCGTCGACGTTGGCCAGCGCCGCGGCGATGCCGCCCTCGGCCATCACGGTGTGCGCCTTGCCGAGGAGCGACTTGCACACCAGGCCCACCGAGACGCCCGAGGCCGCGGCCTCGATCGCCGCGCGCAGGCCGGCGCCACCGGCGCCGATCACCAGCACGTCGTGCTCGTGCGACTGGTACCGCGCGGCCGTGCTCAGAAGATCCTCCAGTCGCGGATCACGCCCATCGAGCAGAGCCGCACGTAGAGATCGGCGAAGGCGACGCTGAAGAGGCTGCACCAGGCCCAGCTCATGTGCCGCCGGTTGAGGCAGCTCGCGCAGTCGTAGGCCGCGCGGCGGGCGGGCGAGCCGGAGAGCCGGTCGAGGCGCCCGCCCACGATATGCCGGAGCGAGTGGCAGCCCAGCGCGTAGCCGCCGAGGAGGACGACGTTCGCTGCCAGCACCACCGTGCCGAGGCCGATGCCGAAGCGCGTCCCGCCTCCGGGCGCGGGGAACCACGTCGCCTTCCAGACGTCGTTGGCGAGCACGACCAGGATGGGGAGCGCCAGGTACAGGAAGTACCGGTGCACGTTCTGGAGGACGAGCGGCAGCGAGGCTTCGCCGCGGTACAGCGCGCGCGGCTCGCCCACCGCGCACGAGGGCGGGTCGGCCCAGAACGACTTGTAGTAGGCGCCGCGGTAGTAGTAGCACGTCAGCCGGAAGCCGCCGGGAGCCCAGAGGACGAGCAGCGCGGGCGAGAAGAGCAGCCAGGCCGGCCACCACGACGGCTTGGGCCCGAACCAGCTGTGCGGAGAATCGCCGAACAGCTCGGGCGAGTAGAACGGCGAGAGGTACGGCCCCGACCAGTAGTGCGCGCCCTGCAGCGCGGCCCAGGTGGCGTAGACCACGAACGCCGAGAGGCCGGCGAAGGCGAGCAGGGGCTGGGCCCACCAGCGGTCGAGCCGCGCCGTCCTGCCGAATCCGATGCGAGTCAGACCGAGATCGACCTGGGCCATGGCAGGGACCCCTTCCTCCGCCAACCGCGCGGGGAGCATACCGATCTTCCCGGCCCCCTGGCCAGTCGCCGCCGGTAGGGCGGCGCTGCGCCCTTCACAGCGCGGACCTCAGGGCATTCATTCTGGCCGCCCTTGACCTCCGGAGGGACTGCGCGAGAGTAGAAGCATGGGGCAGCGCAAGGCGCTCGTGCTCGCGGGCGGCGGCAGCAAGGGCGCCTTCGAAATCGGCGTCCTGCAGCGCCTGATGGGCGACCAGCAGAACGATTACGAGTTGCTCTGCGGGACCTCGGTGGGCGCCATCAACGCCTCCTATCTCGCGCAGACGCCGCTCGGGCAGCCGCAACAGGCGATCGCCAAGCTCCGCGCGCAGTGGGACACGGTCACCACCGACAAGGTGCACAAGCGGTGGTTCCCCTTCGGGCGTGCGGAGGCGTTCTTCAAGACCTCCGTGTACGACTCCGAGCCGATCCACAAGTGGATTCGCTCGGGCCTCGACGCGAGCGCGGTCCGGTCCTCCGGGCGCAGGCTGCGCATCGTGGCGGTCTCCTTCGGCACGGGAGAGTCGTTCGTGGCGAACGAGCAGACGCCCGACCTGCCCGAGTGGGTGATCGCCTCGTCGGCCTTCCCGGTCATGCTGACGCCGGCCTCGATCGGCGGCGACCTGTGGACCGACGGCGGCCTGCGCAGCGTCACGCCGCTGGGAGAGGCCATTCGCGCCGGGGCGGAGGACATCGACGTGGTCCTCTGCTCGGACCCGTTCGCGAAGTCCCCGTTCGCCGTCGCGGACGCGCGCGCCATCCCGCAGCTCTTGCTGCGGTCGATCGACATCATGAACGGCGAGGTGAGCCGCGCGGACCTGCGCATCGCCGGCCTGAAGAACGACCTCTCGCAGCTGCGGCCCGAATACCGGAAGGTGAAGATCCGCCTCTTCCAGCCGGCCGAGCCGTTGCCGTACGACCCGCTCGATTTCGACCCGGGGAACATCCGGGCGATGATCGATGCCGGATACGCGCAATCCGCGAGCTTCACGGAGGTGTAGCCAACCGGTGGCCATCGGGGCTCCCAGGGGGTCCAATCCGACGAGTGGGGGTGCCGGTGCGACCTGCCCGATCGAGCGGAGTTGCCCTCCGGCAGGAGGGTGGAGCCTTCGCGGCGGGGTCGATCGTCGCCGGCCGGTTCCGCATCGAGGGCCGGATCGGGGAGGGCGGCATCGCCGAGGTGCTCGCGGCCCGGGATGCGGACGGGCGCGAGGTCGCGGTCAAGGTCCTGCACTCGCACCTGGCGCGGCACCAGCTCGTGCGCGAGCGGTTCCGGCGGGAGATGGAGCTGACCCGCAGCCTGGCGGGGCCGGGCATCGTGCAGGTCCACGGGTGGTACCAGCACGCCGGGCGGCCGTTCTTCACCATGGAGCGGCTGCACGGGACCACTCTCGCGCGGCGCCTGCGCGACGGGGCGCTCGAGCCCGCGGAGGCGCGGCGGATCGCGCGCGAGATCTGCCTTTCGCTGCAGCGGCCGCATGCCGCCAGGGCCGTGCACCGCGACCTGAAGCCGGAGAACGTCTTCCTGACCCGCGGCGGAGTGAAGCTGCTCGATTTCGGGCTCTCCAAGTCCGCCGGCGACGCCGAGCTGACCGCGTCCAGCCGGGCGCTGGGCACCCCGGGGTACATCGCGCCCGAGGTCTGGGAGGGAGATCCGGCGGACGCGCGCGCGGACCTGTACGCACTGGGCGCGATCCTCTTCGAGATGCTCGCCGGCACGAAAGCGTTCGCGGCCGAGGATCCGTTCGTGGCCGCGGCCGCGCAGCGCGACCCGCCCGACCTGCGCGACGTGTCCCCCGCGGCGACCGATCGGGACGCGGCGATCGTCGCGCGCGCGCTCGCGCCCGATCCCGAGGAGCGGTTCCTCACCGCCGCCCAGCTGCTCCGCGCGCTGGACGGCGGGCGGGTGCCGCCTGCGCCGCGCGCGTCGCCGCGCCTCTCCGCCGGCGGGTACGACGTCGTCGTCCACGAGGTGGTGGACCTGCTCGCGCCGTTCAAGCGGGAGGTGGGCATCCGGGCGGTGCTGCGGCGGCTGGGGGGGCGCGCCCCGCGGCGCTGGCGATGGCAGCTCGCCGGGGCGGGCGAGGCGACGCTGGTCACCTCCGCGAGCCGCGCATGCGCCGAGGCGATCGCGGCGCTGTGCGCCGAGCACGCCGTCCCGGCGACCGTGCGGGCCGCGCGCGATCGCTCGCGCGCCGAGGCGTGGCTGGCCCGGCGAGGGGCGGCCCTGCTGGTGATCTGCGGGGCCCTGCTGGCGGTCGCCGCGGCTGTCTGGCTGGAGGCGTCCTCGCCGCGGAGCGCCGCCGCGGCCGCGGGCGGGGCGCTGTTCGGGTACATGCTTTCGTGGGGCTTGCGCCCGGCGCTGGGCCTCGCGCCGCTCCGCGACCTCCCCGTCCGGACGAGCGCCGCCGGACGGTTCGCCGCGGGGCTGCTGCTTCGGGCGCAGCTTCTGGAGCGCGCCGCCGCGCGTCTTCCCCGCCGCGCCCGTGCTCCGCTGCTCGACGCCGTTCAGGAGGGGCGGCTGGCGGCGGAAGCGCCGGAGTTGCAGGGCGGCGGACCGGTGCCGTCCGTTCTGCTGGAGCAGGCGGCGGCGCTCGACGGGATGCTCGATTCACTGCCCCCCCGCCGCTGACGGGCCGGGAGCGCGAGGAGTCGCCGATGGAGAGGTCCGGGGAGAGGGTCGACGGCGGGGAGCAGCAGGGGGGGACTCCTGCGCTGGGCGCGCGGAGGATGCGCTCCGCCACGGCGCGCACCGGCCCGCAGCTCGTGGTCGCGATCCACTGCGATGCGCCCCTCGCCGGGTCGTCGAGGCACTCGCTCGCCGGGCTCGATTCGGTCGTGCTCGGACGAGGGGAGGAGCGGCGCGCCTCGCGCCGGGACGGCGAGCGGGAGCTGCTGCTCGACCTGCCGGACCGCTGGGTCTCGTCGCTGCACGCGCGCCTGATCCGGCGCGAAGGCGGCTGGTCGGTGGCGGATGCCGGCTCGACCAACGGCACGCTCGTGAACGGCGCGCCCTGCGCGGAAACGCTTCTCCGCGACGGCGACTTGCTCGAGGTGGGCCGTACCCTCCTGTGGTACCGCGAGGCGGCGCCGCGCGAGGGGCGCGACGACGTCGATACCCGGCGGCTGGACGCTGCCGCGCCCGGCCTCGCGACGCTGGCGCCGTCGATGTCCGCCGCCGTCGCTTGTCTGCCTGCGATCGCGCGCACGGCGTTGCCCGCCGTCGTCGTCGGCGAGAGCGGCACGGGCAAGGAGCTGATCGCGCGCGCCATCCACGTGCTCTCCGGCCGTCCCGGTCCCTTCCTGGCGGTCAACTGCGCCGCGATCGCGCAGACGTTGCTGGAGAGCGAGCTGTTCGGCTCGCGCAGGGGAGCCTTCTCCGGCGCCGCGGAGGATCGGCCGGGCCTCTTCCGCGCGGCCGACGGGGGCACGCTGTTCCTGGACGAGATCGCCGACCTGCCGCTCGCGGCGCAGGCGGCGCTCCTGCGCGTGCTGCAGGAATCCGAGGTGCTTCCGGTCGGCGCGACGCGGCCCGTCCGCGTCGACGTGCGGGTGGTGGCGGCCGCGCAGCGCGACCTGCGCTCCCTGGTCCGGTCCGGGCGGTTCCGCGCCGACCTGCTGGCGCGGCTCGACGCGTTCGCCGTCGAGCTGCCGCCCTTGCGTGAGCGCCGCGAGGACCTGGGCCTCCTTGCGGGCGCGCTGCTGCGCAAGCTGGCGCCGGATCGCTGCGAGCGCCTGCGTTTCGAGGCAGATGCCGCCCGGGCCCTGTTCCGCTACTCGTGGCCGCTGAACGTGCGGGAGCTGGAGCTGTCCCTGGCCACCGCGCTCGCGCTCTGTGGAAACGGCCCCATCGACGGCGCGCACCTGCCCGAGACGGTGCGCCGCGGCCACCCGCCACCGGCCCCGGCGGGCGGCGCCGGAGGAGGTCACCGGGAGGAGCTGGTCGCGCTCCTGCACCAGCACGCCGGCAACGTGGCCGAGGTCGCGCGGATGCTCGGCAAGGGTCGCATGCAGATCCATCGCTGGGCGCGGCGGTACGAGATCGACCTGGCGAGCTTCCGCCGCTGACTTGTTTCCCTTCGGCCGGGCTCCCTGACCGAGCGTCACGCCGTCACGCGCCGGGGTGACGGCGTGACGGTGCCGTAGCCGCCGGTCCCCAGGCGCGCCGGCCGTTTGCGGCGGCGCGGGATGGCGCGCCGCGTGCTCAAGCGCCCTCCGCAAGGAGGGACGATGGTCATCGCCGAGCTGCGCGAAACCGAAGCGAGCGCGTGGGATGCGTACGTGGACTCCCATCCGCGCGCCAACTGCTATCACCTGCGCGCCTGGAAGACGGCCGCCGAGGCGGCGTACGGGGTCGAGGCGCCGTTCCTGCTCGCGCGGGAGCGCTCGGACGGGCCCGTGCGCGGAGCGCTGCCGCTGTTCGTCATCCGGGGCCGGCCGGCCGGCTCCTACCTCACCACCGGACTCTTCGGCGCGTACGGGCCGGTGCTGGCCGACGACGACGCGGCCGGCGAGGCGCTGGTCGCCGGCGCGGTGCAGCGGGCGCGTGCGCTGCACGCGCGATTCGTGGTGGTGAAGGCGCTCGGCGACGAGCCGCACGCGCGCGGATTCGTGCCGCTGGACCGCTGGGTGGTGGCGCGCCTTCCGCTCGCGCCCGAGCCGGAGACCGTCTGGCGGCGCTTCCGCGACAAGACCCGCAACGCGGTCCGCAAGGGGCAGCGGAGCGGCCTGGAAGTGCGCGACGGCCCGGGCGAGTTGGACGGTTTCTACGACGTGCTCGCCGAGAACATGCACCGCAAGGGCGCTCCGATCTATGGCCGCTCCCTCTTCCGCGAGCTGGTGGGCGAGCTGGGCGAGCGGGCCGAGATCGTCACCCTGGCGGAGCGCGGCCGCACCGTCTCCGGCGCGCTGGTCATCCGCTTCGGCGGCGTGGCCACCGTGCCGTTCGCGTCCTCGCGTCCCTCCTCGTTCCACCTGAACCCCAACAACCTCCTCTACTGGGAGATCATCTCGCGGGCCTGCCGGGCCGGGCTGCACACGCTCGATTTCGGCCGCTCGCTCAAGGGCTCGAGCGCGCTCTCCTTCAAGCTGGGCTGGGGCGCGCAGGCCGAGCCCCAGCCGATGTACGTGCGGACCGTGCGCGGAACGCCTCCGCGCTTCGACGTGACCGCGCCCTCGGTGCGCCTCTTGGTGCGCCTCTGGCGCTCGCTTCCGCGAGCGTTCGCCGATGCGCTCGGGCCGCAGGTCTGCCGGCGGTGGCTGGCGTGACCTCTGCCGCAGCTCGCAAGGCCGGCCGCGCGCTGGCCTGCGCGGCGGCGCTGGTGCTCGTGTTCCTCTTCCTCCGCCGCATGCCGCTGGCCGGGATCGCCTCCGCGCTGCGCGGGGCCGAGCCACTCTGGTTCGCGCTGGCATTCGCCGTGTACCTCACCGTCAACACGGCCGCGAAGGTGCAGCGGTGGGCCGCGCTCCTCCGGCCCGTGGCGCGCTCCGGCCCGGCAGCCGGCGGGGTGGAGCTGGCGAAGATCCTCTTCGCCAGCCAGGCCACCAGCAACCTCTTGCCCGCTCGCGCCGGCGAGGCGGTCCGCGTGGTCGAGCTGCGCCGGCGCGGGTATGCAGTCCCGGGACTGCTGGCCGCGCAGCTGCTGGAAAAGGTGGTCGAGGCCGCGAGCCTGTGTCTGCTCTCCGGGGTCGCTGCGGCCGCCGCCGGGATGCCGCCGATCTTCCGGATCCCCGTGTGGAGCGTGGCGCTCCTGGGCGCGGCGCTGGTCGCGCTCGTGGCGCTGCTGCCCCTCGTGCGCTCCACCCCCCCGGTCTGGCCGCGCAGCCTTCTCTGGTCGTGCGCGTCCGACCTCGCCGATGCCGCCGTGCTCGGTCTCTGCCTGCAGGCCGCCGGCGTTCACCTCGGTCCCGCGGCCTGGCTCGTGGTCCTGCTCGCCATCAACCTGGCGATCCTGCTCCCGTCCACGCCGGGGCACCTCGGGGTCGTCGAGGCCGCGGCGGGGACGTCGCTGATCGCGCTCGGCGTCCCCGCGGAGCGCGCGCTGGCCGGCGCCATCCTGTACCACGCGGTGCAGATCGTCCCTTCGACCGTTCTCGGCCTGGCCGTCCTGCGCAAGCGCTGGATCCGGCAGCGGAGCCCGGCATGAGGGAGCCGCCTGCGCTCCGCGCGGACCTCTTCGCAGCGTATCCGGCGTGGGTCGCGAGGCATCGACTCGGCATCCTGGCGTCCGCGGCGTCGCTGACGCTGGTCGCTGCCGGCGCGGCGGCGACGCTCCCCATCCGCACCGACTTCAGCCAGCTCCTGCCGGCCCGCGAGCCGTCGGTGGTTTCGCTGCACCGCCTCACCGCGCGCAAGTCGACCACGGCCGCGGTGGAGATCGGCGTGGCCGCCGAGGACCCGGAGGCGGCGCGCGAGTTCGCGGCGGCGCTCGCCTCCGAGCTGCGCCGCCTTCCCCCCGAGCTGGTCCGCGAAGTGGACGACGACGACCTGCCGATGCGCAGGTTCGTCTGGGAGCACCGCGCGCTGTACGCGTCGGAGGCCGGGCTGCGGCAAGCGCTCGATGCGGCGAAGGCGTTGCTGGCGAGGAGCAATCCGCTCCTGGTGGACCTCGAGGATGGCGGCGGGGCCGGGCTCGAGGAGCTGTCCGAGGACGTGCAGCGCCTGCGGGAGAGGACGATCGACCGCCCGCCGGGCTACGTCGGCGAAGGCGGCCGGCTGCGCATGATCGTGGTGCGCGCTCCGTTCAGCGACACCGAGCCGGCCAGAGGCGAGGCCCTGCTCGCGGCGCTGCGCCGGACCGCGGAGGCGCTGCTGCCCGCCCATCCCGGAGTCGAGGTGGGCTACGCGGGCGATCCGGTGACGGCCGCGCTCGAGCACGCGCTGGTGCTGCGCGACGTGGCCGTCTCCGCGCTGGCGTGCCTCCTGCTGGTGGTCGCGCTCCTCCTCGCCGCCTTCCGTTCGCCGCGCATGGTGCTGGCGCTGTGCGCGAATCTGGCCGTCGCGTGCGCGCTGACGTTCGGCTGGACGCGGCTCGCCATCGGGCAGCTCAACTCGGCGACGGCGTTCCTCGGCTCCGTG
>DASWGQ010000313.1:0-5435 GCA_036393595.1 Myxococcales bacterium
GTCCTCCTCCACAACGACGATTTCACCACCATGGAGTTCGTGGTGAAGGTCCTCACCGAAGTGTTCAACAAGACGCCGGCCGAGGCCACGGATCTCATGTTGCAGGTGCATCATCGTGGCGCGTGCGTGGCAGGCGTGTACACTCACGAAGTGGCGGAGACCAAGGTCGCGGCGGTGGAGCAACTGGCACGGCAGGCAGAATTTCCGTTCCTCTGTACGATGGAGCGGGAGGACTAGTCGCCCCCGATGGGGCGGCGCTACGCTGATTGGCGTCGTGGAAGCGGGACGAAGAGGATGGCGCTGAGCATCACCAAGGAACTGGAGTCGACGCTGGGTCTGGCCTTCGCGGAGGCCAAGGCTCGGCGCCATGAGCACGTCACGCTGGAGCACCTGCTCTATGCGCTGCTCCGCGACCCGGTCGCGGCCCGCATCCTGCGCGCCTGCGGAGCCAGGCTGCCGGAGCTGCGGCGCGAGCTGGAGCAGCACCTCGACGAGTCCCAGCCGTCCTTGCCGCGCGGCGCCGACCGCGAGCCCGAGCACACCCAGGCGTTCAAGCGGGTGCTGGAGCGCGCCGCGCTGCAGGTCCAGTCGAGCGGCAAGGAGCAGATCGACGGCGGCAACGTGCTGGTCGCCTTCTACCGGGAGCGCGACTCGCACGCCGTCTACCTGCTGGAGCGCCAGGGGATCACCCGCCTGGACCTGCTCCGGTACATCTCCCACGGAGCGCTCAAGGTCCGGGACCCCTCGGCGATGCGGCAGTACGAGGAGGGCGAGCCTGGGAGCGATCGCGAGCAGCACGCGCACGACGACGAGGACGAGGAAGCGCCCGCCGACGATCCGCTGGGCGCCTACTGCGTCGACCTGGTCGCCCGCGCCGCGGCCGGCAAGATCGACCCATTGGTCGGCCGCGTCGCCGAGCTGGAACGGACCATCCAGATCCTCTGCCGGCGCCGCAAGAACAACCCCATCTTCGTGGGCGAGTCGGGGGTGGGAAAGACCGCCATCGCCGAGGGCCTGGCCCTGCGGCTGGCGGAGAACGGCGTCCCGGCCGTGCTCAAGGGCGCTCCCTTGTACGCGCTCGACCTCGGGGCGCTTCTCGCCGGCACCAAGTTCCGCGGCCAATTCGAGGAGCGCCTCAAGGGCGTGGTGAAGGCGCTCGCGCAGAAGCCCGGGGCCATCCTCTTCATCGACGAGATCCACATGCTCGTCGGCGCCGGCGCGACCAGCGGCGGATCGATGGACGCCTCGAACCTGCTCAAGCCCGCGCTCGCGGACGGGTCCTTGCGCTGCATCGGCTCCACCACCTTCCACGAGTTCAAGGCCAGCTTCGACCGGGACAAGGCGCTCGCCCGACGCTTCCAGAAGATCGAGATCCTCGAGCCCTCGCACGACGAGTCGGTGCAGATCCTCCAGGGCCTCAAGTCGCGGTACGAGGAGCACCACGGGGTGAAGTTCAGCGAGGAGGCGCTGAAGGCGGCGGTGGAGCTGTCCGCCAAGCACCTCGTCGACCGGCACCTGCCGGACAAGGCCATCGACGTGCTCGACGAGGCGGGCTCGCTGCAGCGCATGCAGCCACAGGACAAGCGCGTGGCGGTGATCGGGGTGCCCGAGATCGAGCAGGTGGTGGCCAAGATCGCGCGCATCCCGCCCCGCAGCGTGTCGGCGGACGACAAGACCGCGCTGAAGAGCCTGGCGCCCGAGCTGAAGAAGGTCGTCTACGGCCAGGACGCGGCCGTCGAGGCGCTCGCTTCGGCCATCCTCCTCTCGCGCAGCGGCCTGGGCAGCCCTACCAAGCCGATCGGCAGCTTCCTCTTCAGCGGGCCCACGGGGGTGGGCAAGACCGAGCTGGCCCGGCAGCTCGCCCGGATCCTGGGCGTGCCGCTGATCCGCTTCGACATGTCGGAGTACATGGAGAAGCACACGGTCAGCCGTCTGATCGGCGCGCCTCCCGGCTACGTCGGGTTCGACCAGGGCGGGCTGCTCACTGACGGCATCCGCAAGTCGCCGCACGCGGTGCTGCTGCTGGACGAGATCGAGAAGGCGCACCACGACCTGTTCGATCTCCTCCTCCAGGTCATGGACCACGCCACGCTCACCGACAACAACGGCCGGGCCGCCGACTTCCGGCACGTGGTGCTGATCTTCACCACCAACGCCGGCGCGCGGGAGATGAGCTCCGGCCGGATGGGCTTCGGCGCGGGGGGACGGCCCGACCTGGTGGTGGGCACCGGCGCGGGCGACTCGCAGGTCAGCGTGGACGGCGGGCGCGGAGCGGGCGCCGCCAAGGCGGCGATCGAGCGGACCTTCAGCCCGGAGTTCCGCAACCGCCTCGACGGCTGGATCGCGTTCAGCGGCCTGCCGCGCGACGTGATCCTGCGGGTGGTGGACAAGCAGGCCGAGGAGCTGCGCGCGCAGCTCCGCGAGAAGAACGTCGAGCTGCAGCTCTCCGAGCCGGCGCGGAACTGGCTGGCGGACCACGGCTTCTCGCCCCAGTTCGGCGCCCGCCCGATGGCGCGGCTGCTCCAACAGGTCCTCAAGAAGCCGCTCGCGGAGCGCATCCTCTTCGGCGACCTGCAGGGCGGCGGAACGGTGGTGGCCGACGTGCAGGACGACCGCATCGAGCTGCGGCTGCTGGGCGCCCAGGCCTGAATCGCGTGGAACCTGCCGGCGCTCCGCGGCCGACAAGCGCCCCGCTCGAAGCGGCTGCCGGGCCTCGGCCCCTCTCCTTGACGCGGTGCGTCCCGCCCCGAGGCTCACGATTGATCACTTCTCGCCTCGGGCCAGCCGAGCTCGAGGAGGATCGCGTCCTGCATTCCGCCTGCGAGGACAAACCCTACTCGGTCTCCGTTTGGTCTTCAGATCAGTGTCGAGCGGAGCGGCGGCGAGGAGCTCGGTTCGCCCGCCCGGCCAGCTCCTTTGACGCACTGTGTCCCGCCCCGGGGCGGGACGCGGTGCGTCAAAGAGGCACTGCACAGGCGGCGGACGCTCCGACCCCGCGGCTCCGCCAAACGATGCTGGAGCGAGAGGTCCCGCACTCTCCTCCCACCGCGAACGACGCCCTCCACCTCGCCGGCAGCGAATTTGGAGCCCTCGCCGTCTCTCCGGTCGGCTCTCCTTGAAAAGCAAATGGAGACCCGCGTTGGCGCCCAAGACGGGAGGTGACTAATCATGTGTCCCCCGGGGCGGGACGCAGTGCGTTAGACGGGCGCTGCACGGGCGGCTTGCGCTCGGACCCTGGCTTTCTCCGCCGACTACCGCCCTTTCCAGCGGGGCGGGCGCTTCTCCGCGAAGGCGGCCAGCCCTTCCAGGCGGTCCTCGCTGCGCAGCGCCTTGTCGTAGTGCGCGCGTTCCCGTTCCAGGGCGGCGTCCAGCGCCAGGTCCCAGGCCTCCTCCAGCGCGGCCTTCGCGGCCGCGACGGCGACGGGCGCATTGGTGGCGATCTCGTTCCCGAGTGCCACGGCGGCGGAGACCGAGTCGCCGGCGGGGCTGATGCGGTTCGCGAGCCCGATCTGCAACGCCTCCTCGGCGTCCACCCGCCGCGCGGTCAGCACCAGGTCGCGCGCCCGCCCCAGCCCGATGAGCCGGGCGAGCCGCACCGTCCCGCCACCGCCCGGGATGATGCCGATGCGCACCTCGGTGAGCCCCATCTGCGCAGCGGGATCGAGGACGCGCAGGTCGCAGACCAGGGCCAGCTCGCAGCCGCCCCCGAGCGCCAGCCCGTTCACCGCGGCGATCCAGGGCTTCGGGCAGCGGTCCACCTCGCGCAAACCGGCGTGCAGCTCGACCAGCCAGCGCCGCACGTCGTCCTCCGTCCAGCCCCGGCGCTCCTTCAGATTGGCGCCGGCCGAGAACGCGCGGTTGCCAGCGCCGGTGACGACCACCGCGCGCACCCCGCCGTCCGCCGCCGCGCGCCGCGCCTCGGCGGCCAGCTCGGCGACCAGCGCGCGGGAGAGCACGTTCATGCGCGCCTCCCCGTCGATGGTCAGCACGCGGACGGGCCCGCGATCCTCGCTGCGCAGCTCGGTCATGGTCAGGTCGATCCCGCGGGGCGCGCCTCGCCGGGAGTGCGGCGCCCGAGCGCCGCCTGCAACCGGCGGCCGGCCAGCTTGTGCCCGATCAGCTCCTGCGCCAGCGCGCCCGCCTCGATGAGCTTGGCGAGGTCGACCCCTGAGTCGATGCCCATGTCGGCGCACATGCTGGCCAGGTCCTCGGTGGCGAGGTTCCCCGCCGCGCCGGGAGCGTAGGGGCAGCCGCCGGTGCCCCCGATCGAGGTGTCGTAGGTGGTGACCCCCATCTCCAGGCCGACCAGGCAGTTGGCGAGCGCGGTGCCGTGCGTGTCGTGGAGGTGGAGCGCCAGCTGCTCGGACGGGAGCTCCTTCAAGAACAGCTCCAGGATGCGGCGCGTCTGCAGCGGGTTGCCCACCCCGATGGTATCGCCCAGCGAAAGCTCGCCGCAGCCCATGTCGCGCAGCTGCCGCGCGATCTGCAGCGCGCGCTGCGGGTCGACCGCGCCTTCGTACGGACAGCCCCACACCGTGCTCAGGTACGCGCGCACCGTCAGCCCGGCCTTCCGGGCGGCGGGGACGATCTCGCGGAAGTGCTGCAGGGACTCCGCCACCGACTTGTTGGTGTTCTTCTGGTTGTGCGACTCGGTCGCGGACATGAACACCGCGACCTCCTTCAGGCCCGAAGCGATGGCGCGCTCGAGACCGGTGCGGTTCGGGACCAGCGCGCTGTAGCGCACGCCCGGCAGCTTCGGCGCCCGCTGAGCGACCAGGTCGGTCTCGGCGAGCTGGGGAATCCAGTCGGGCCGGACGAAGCTACCCACTTCGATGCGCGTGACGCCCGCCGCGGCGAGCGCCGCGATCAGACGGACCTTGGCGTCGACCGGCAGCAGCGCCGCCTCGTTCTGCAGCCCGTCGCGGGGGCCCACCTCGTAGAGCGTGACGCGGGCGGGGTACACGGTCAGCTCCGGGCGCTCACGTTCGTGCGCACCCACTCCGCGATCGACCGGGTGGTGGCCCCGGGGGTGAAGATCTCCGCCACGCCCATGCCCTTGAGCGGCTGGATGTCCGAGTCGGGGATGATGCCGCCGCCGAACACCACCACGTCCTGGGCGCCCTGCTTCTTGAGCAGCTCGATCACGGCGGGGAACAGCGTCATGTGCGCGCCGGACATGATCGACAGGCCGATCGCGTCCACGTCCTCCTGCACCGCCGCGGCGACGATCATCTCCGGCGTCTGGTGCAGGCCCGTGTAGATCACCTCGAAGCCCTCGTCGCGCAGCGCCCGCGCGATGATCTTCGCGCCGCGGTCGTGGCCGTCGAGCCCCGGTTTCGCGACCAGGATGCGGACCTTGCGTGCCGTGTCGGTCATCGAGGGAAAGATAACCGATGCCTGGCTGGCCAGAAAGCTCCCGGACGCCCTGGACAGCC